>DASUCS010000386.1:0-16725 GCA_036275935.1 Acidimicrobiales bacterium | reverse complement strand
GACCCCAAGGTCATCGAGCTCTACCTGGGCACCCTCGCCAAAGCCCGCTGACTTCCTTCCAGCGGCGATGCCGCTGCCGCCGGGGGTGGTGGGCCGGCGTGGAACCCTCTGGCTACGAACTCCGGGCGGATGGGTGGCCGTCAAGACCCCGGGAGCGGGGGGCCTGGTGTTCTGTGTGCGGAGCCGAATAGCGGAGAACCACCCGTCATCCCGCGGCGAGCACCCGAGTTCTGGTGTGGTTCGCAGCGTGCGCAGCACACAGGTTCAGGGCCACCCGGACCGACCGTGGGGGCGCGACGTGGGAACGGGGACGCGAAAGAGCCGGCCCTTGCGGGCCGGCTCCTTCAGTACTGATCGGTTGGGCTACTTGCCGGCTTCGAAGTTCGCGCCGAGGGGGTTGCCCATGTTGCCGTCGACGCCGTAGACGTGCTTGTCCTTGGGGCCGATGCCCTTCTCCACCATCGTGGCCAGGATGCGGCTCGACTCGTCGAAGCCGATGATCACGATGCCGTCAGGGTTCTCGGCTTTGATCTGATCGACCTCGGAGTCGAACGTCTGCGCCTTCGGGTCGTACACGACCGCCTTGACGACCTTGCCGCCGGATGCCGTGAAGGACTTCGTGAAGTCCTCCTGCAGACCGGTGCCGTACGCATCGTTCAGCACGAGCAGGCCGACCGTGCCCACGTTGTCACCGGCCACGACCTCACCCAACACCTGACCCTGCAGGATGTCGGACGGAGCGTCGCGGAAGTAGAGGCCCTTGTCGGCGTACGTCGACAGCTTCTTCGACGTGTTCGCCGGCGAGAACATCACGACACCGGCGCTCGTGACCTTGTCGATCACGTTGAGCGTCACCGACGACGACGCGGCGCCGATGATGGCGTCGACGCCTTCACCGAGCTCACGGTCGATCGTCTGCGTGCCCACCGTCGGGTTCTGCGCGTCGCTCGAGTCACCTTCGTCGATCACGACGTCCTTGCCGAGCACGCCACCGGCGGCGTTGATGTCCTTCACGGCCAGACGCACACCCGCGATCTCGGGTGGTCCGAGGAAGGCGAGGCTGCCCGTCACCGGGAGGAACGTGCCGAGCTTCAGCGTGCCGTCACCGGCGCGCGTGCCCTCGACCGGCGTTTCGGCGACGTCGGCCTCCGACGGTGCCTTGGCCGTCTTGTAGACGGTCTTGGCGTCGTCGATCTTGTCCTGGTTGTTGAACTGCAGGACGCCGTAGCTCGCGACCGTCGGCTCACCGTTGCCGGAGAACTCCATCGGTCCGGACACGCCGTCGTAGTCGATGTCCTTCGTGCCGCCCTTGATGAGCGCATCGCACTCCTGGAACGACTTGCACTTCGCGCCGTTGCGCGTCACCTGGTTGATCTGCTTCGCCATGTCGATGCCGTCGGTCCCGGCGGCTTCCGTGGCGAGTGCGATCACGACGGCCGCGTCGTAGGACTCTGCGCCGTAGTTGAACGTGTCTTTCAGGTCGAGGCCCTGCTGGCCGAGCTTCGTCTTGAAGTCGGACGGGAGGTCGACCAACGGGGTCGTGCCCTTCATGCCCTCGAGAGCACCCTTCGGGCCTGCCTTCGCGGGAGCCGCGCTCGACGCGCTGCTGCCGGATCCGGCACCTGTCGAGGTGTTCTTCTTGTCGCTGCTACACGCCGCCACGATCAACGCGACCGCCATGAGCGCAGCCACCGCTTGCAGGCGTCGCCCGCTCTGTCTTGCCATGCAATCCTCCATTGGGCTGGGTATGCGGCGGGACCTTAGACCGCACGGTCTCGTGATGCCGGGGAACGTGCAGAATGAGGAAGTGGAGACCGACCTCGCCTACCTGCGCGACGCGTACCTTCGCGAGGACGACGCCACGGTCATCGCGTCCGACGACGGACGGGTCGCGTTCGACCGCACGATCTTCTACGCCACCGGCGGCGGTCAGCCGCACGACACGGGGACCATCACGTGGAACGGCGGATCGGCGTCCGTCACCGACGTCCGCAAGGACGGTGAGCTCGTGTGGCACACGGTCGACGGGCCGGTCCCACCGGTCGGCGCCGACGTGCACCTAACGGTCGATTGGGATCGGCGCCACGCGCTGATGCGCACGCACACCGCCCTTCACGTCCTGTGTGGGGTCATCTGGAACGAATGGGGCACGGCGGTCACTGGCGGCAACATGGAGCCGTTGAGCGCACGCATGGACTTCGAGTTCGACCCGCTGCCCGAAGGGTTCGGCCCACGAGTGGAGGAGCTCGTGAACGTCGAGCTGGCCGCCGGCCGGCCGATCGAGGTGGCGTTCCTGCCTCGCGACACCGCAGTCGAGGACGAAGACCTCATTCGGACGAAGGTCAACATGATCCCCGAGTCGGTCAAGGAGATCCGCATCGTCGACATCGTCGGCTTGGACAAGCAAGCGGACGGTGGAACACATGTGCACTCGACCGACGAGGTGGGTCGCATCCGCGTCGTGAAGACGGAGTCGAAGGGCAAGGGCAACAAGCGGATCCGCATCGAGATCGTCGATGCCTGAGCTCGACGTGCTGCGCGATCGCTTGCGCGCCCTCGGGTCGATGGTGGTCGCGTTCAGCGGGGGCGCGGACTCGGCGTTCCTCGCCTACGTCGCACACGACACGTTGGGTGCCGAGCGCGTGACTGTCGCGACCGCAATCTCACCCTCGCTCGCGGGGTACGAGCTGTCGGACTGTCGCTCGCTGGCAGACGAATGGGGACTGCGCCTCGTCGAAGTCGAAACCGACGAGATCGCGAGCGAGGACTATCGCACCAACGACGGCGATCGCTGCTACTGGTGCAAGTCGTCGCTCATGGACGCGCTCGTGCCACTGTCGCTCGAGCGCGGCGGCGCCACCGTGGTGCTCGGCGTCAACGTCGATGACCTCGGTGATCACCGGCCGGGCCAGCGGGCTGCGGCCGAGCGGGGTGCAGTCTTCCCGCTCGTCGATGCCGGCTTCACCAAAGCGGACGTACGCGAGTGGTCACGCGCGCTCGGGTTGCGCACCTGGGACAAGCCCGCTGCGGCGTGCCTGTCGTCGCGCATCCCGTACGGCACGCCCGTCACGGTCGAGGTGCTCGGTCGCATCGAGCGCGCGGAGCGAGCCCTGCGCGACCTCGGGTTCCGCGAGCTTCGGGTGCGTCACTACGGCGACACGGCGCGCATCGAGATGCCGATCGAGGACCTCGAACGCGTCCTCGCGGCGCGAGCCGAGGTCGTCGACGCCGTGCGCAACGCCGGGTACGCGTACGTGACCCTCGACCTCGAAGGGCTGCGGAGCGGCAACCTCAACGACGCGCTGACGCGAGGCTGACCACCTGCCGCGCTAGCGGCCGCAGTGGCCGCCGAGCGCGTCGATGTGTTGATCGCGGGCGAGCTCGTCGAGCGGTTTGAGCATCAGCGACAGGTTCTTCTCCGTGCCAGCGAACAGGCGGTCGGGCCGCGGTCCGTAGGTGTGGAAGTCCACGTTGACTTCCGAGTCCGCCTTGTTGTCGCGGATGTTCTGCACGACGTCGTCCGTGGCCCGCAGGAGAGCGCCGCGCACCTGGTCCGCGTTCGGGACACCCGTCGAGGACGCGGCCTCGATCTCGGCACGCAGCTCACGGGTGAGCTTCTCCTGCTTGTCGAACGCGAACAGCGATTGCGCCTTCCTGCCGTTCAAGCTGAGGCTCGGGCTCAGCGCGGTGAAGGCGTTGGCGGCGTCCACGATGTCCGAACCCCACTTGCTGATCGCCGGGCACACGGCCTCGGGGAACGACGCGGCCTTTGCCGCCGCCGGTGTCGTGGACTCCGAACACGAACCGAGCGCGAGGAGGAACACGAACGCGGTGATCACACGGGCGGTTCGCTTCATGCGGTCACCTGCCACGTCGGGAAGCTCAGATGATCGACGTCGAGCCGTTGGACCACGCGTCCTTTGGCCGCGAGCTCTTCGAGACAGGGACGGGCGGCGTCGATGCCGAGCATCCGGATGTAGTCGGCCACGGGAAGCAGCAACGGTCCACTCTCCGCATCGGCGTCACCGGGACGCAAGAGCGCGTCCACTTCGAGCGTCGGCCGACAGGGATTCGCGACGTCGAGCGCGATCGAGTTGTACACGATCCCTTCGAAAACTGCTTGAGCCAGGATCCTCACCAGCCGGCGCTACCCGGGCCGCCTTTGAACGGGCCCACCACGCTCGAGGTGATCCACCCTCCGTAGAAGGCGCCCTCGTTTGCCTGCACGCGTTCGTCGTCGACGAAGCACGCATCGACGCGCTGCGGGTAGAACGCGAGATGGTCCTTGATGGCGGCGAAGCGCTCGATGGGATCGCCGTACGACCACGCCGCATCAGTCGCCTCACGGCCGTCGACGACGACGTTGTAGTAGTGCGCCTGGCCCTTCCACTCGCAGAACGTGCGGTGATGGCTGGGCACCAGCAGCTCCATCGCGACGTCGTCAGGCGGAAGGTAGAACGCGGGTGGCTGGCTGGTCTCCAACACGCGGTACGCGCGCGTGGTGTCGGCGATGGTGACGCCGGCGAACTCGACCCGCACACGACTGGTGCTCGGTTCGAGGGCCGGGGGGCGGGGATAGTCCCAGACGGACTCCTGTCCCGGACCTGGCTCGATGCGTTCGGGGTGCACGGTGGCAGCATGACCCCGATGAAGCCCGACGCCAACTTGCAGCAGTGCGGTGAGGCACTGGCGTCCGCGCTCGAAGCGGCGCTGCCGGGTTGGGTGGTGCGTTCGGTCGAAGGCCGCTGGCAGGACTGGAAGGGTCCGAAGCCGTTGCCGGCCGAGGCGCGCGCGGAAGCGGAGGAGGCGGGGCAGCGCGCTCGTGCCGAGGTCGGTGCGCAGTTGCGGACGCTGCTGTCGCTCGATGTCGACGAGCAACGTGTCAACCCGCTCGACCTCGTACGTCGCGCGGTCTCGTATCCCGCGGCGGTCCTGCGCGCCGCGGGCGTGCCCGAGGTCGTGCGCGACGAGTTCGCGGAGCGGGCCTTTCCCGACGACGTCTACGACCTCGCGCCCGCGTCGTTCGTGGACATCGACCAGTCGGTGTACGAGCCAGGACTCGAGTGGGGCGCGGCAAAGGCCCACGCCCACCTCGCTCGTCACAAGCGCGATCGCTGAGCGCTCCAGACCATCCCGCGGTCCGGGGTCCGACGCCGAACCGCTGACGTCAGCGGGGGGACCAGGCGTCGGGGTCGTCGGCGAGCTTGTTGACCTTGGCGGGCAGCGTGCCGGCCACGAGGTCGGCGAGCGTGACGTGTTCGAGCACCGACCGCAGGCTGGCCCGGACGCACACCCACATGCGTTGCAGCGGGACTGCGCTGCCGATGAACTCGAGCTCCTCGGGCCGCACGCCCTGCACGTTGGCGAGCGGGCCCTCGACGGCGCGGATGATGTCGGCGATCGTCACCTTCGACGGTGGTTGCGCGAGCCAGTACCCGCCATCGGTTCCTCTGCGGCTGCCGACCAGACCCGCCCGGCGCAGCTCCGAGAGGATGTTCTCGAGGAACTTCATCGGGATGTCCTGCGCAGCGGCGATCCGGTCGCCCTTCACCGGCGTGCCGCGATCGGCGCCGGCCAGCTCGATGGCGGCCCGCACCGCGTAGTCCACCTTTGCCGTGATCCTCATTCAGTCACTCAGTCGTCATCGTCCTCGTCGCGCTCGAACCGCTGCCAACCGGCATCGGTGATCGAGCGCGCCTCGAAGAACAGACAATGCTCGGGACAGGCGAACGGGGCCTTCTCGTTGGCGTCGACGCGGCACCGCTGCACGACCTCGCCGGACGCGACGGTGCGCGTCGAGTAGTGGCGGCAGTCCTCGCGTACGGCCATCGCCGCATTGTGCCAGCCTGACGGGCATGGCTCGGCGGCTGGCGGTGGTAGGTGGCAACCCTGCGGGCATGGGCGCGGCCACACAGGCCCATCGCCTCGATGGCTCGCTCGAGATCGTCGCGTTCGAGAAGGGCGATTGGACGAGTTACTCGGCCTGCGGCATCCCGTACGTCGTGGGTGGGATGGTCGACGATTTGGACCGGCTCGTCGTGCGCACGCCCCAGGAACATCGCGATCAGTCGCTCATCGACGTTCGCATTCGGCACGAGGTCATGGGCATCGACCTCGACTCGCGCCGACTCGAGGTGCGGGACCACGCGCACTCGCGCACGATTCAGGTCCCGTTCGACGACTTGATGCTCGGCCTCGGCGCCCGCCCGATCCGCCCCGACCTTCCGGGCATCGACCTGCCGGCGGTGCACGGGGTGCAGACGCTCGACGACGCCTCGAACCTGCTCTACGCGGCGCGCACGAGCGAGTGCCGCAACGTCGTCGTAGTCGGTGGTGGGTACATCGGGCTCGAGCTCGCCGAGGCGTTCGTCGCGCGAGGCGCCCGTGTCACGGTCGTCGAGGCCGCCGCGCAGGTCATGGGGACGCTGGACGCCGACATGGCGTTGCCGGTGGAGAGCGCGATGCGCGGTCTGGGCATCGACGTGCGGGTCGGTGTCCCCGTCACGGGTTTCGCCGATCGCATCGTGCAGACCGAGGACGGTCCGATCCTCGCCGACCTCGTCGTGCTCGGCCTCGGGGTCGTCCCCAACAGCGAGCTGGCGGGCGACGCGGGCATCGAGCTCGGTGTGAAGAACGCGGTCAAGGTCGATCGGCGCCAGCGCACGAGCGCGGACGGCGTGTGGGCCGCAGGTGACTGCGCCGAGTCGTTCCACCTGGTGTCGCGACAGCCGGTGTACGTCGCGCTCGGCACGCTCGCGAACCGACAAGCGCGGGTGGCGGGCATCAACCTCGGTGGTGGGTACGCGACGTTCCCCGGTGTGCTCGGCACGGCGATCACCCGTGTGTGCTCGACGGAGGTCGGAAGAACCGGTCTCACCGAGAAGGAAGCGGAGACGGCCGGCTTCGAGTTCGTCACCTCGTCAGTCGAGAGCACCTCGGCGTCGAAGTACCTCCCGGAGGCGAAGCCGGTGCGGGTCAAGCTCCTGGCGGAGCAGGGGACCGGCCGAGTGATCGGTGCGCAGATCGTCGGCGGACAAGGTGCGGCCAAGCGGGTGGACGTCGTGGCGACCGCGATCACGGCGGGGCTCGACGTGCAACAGCTGCTCGACGTCGACATGGGCTATGCCCCGCCCATGAGCCCGCTGTGGGATCCTGTCGCCGTCGCGGCCCGCAAAGCGCTGTCTCTCCTGTAGCTGGCCGCTAGCTTTCCCGGATCTGAACGGGGAGTAGGCCAGGGAGGCGGGGAATGCTGGACAGCGGCAGCACCGCGTGGGTGCTC
This sequence comes from Acidimicrobiales bacterium, assembly GCA_036275935.1. GTDB lineage: Bacteria > Actinomycetota > Acidimicrobiia > Acidimicrobiales > JACDCH01 > DASUCS01. Next base: position 9,446 of record DASUCS010000386.1, on the reverse strand, counting down.
GTGTCGACGGCGTTGGTGCTGTTCATGACGCCCGGGTTGGCGTTCTTCTACGGCGGCATGGTCCGAGGCAAACACGTCCTCGGCATGCTCATGCAGAACTTCTTCGCGATGGGCCTCGTGAGCGTGTTGTGGGCGGTCGTCGGGTTCAGCCTCGCGTTCGGCGACGGCGGCAAGTGGATCGGCAACTTCGACTTCGCCGGTCTCAAGGACCTGCAACACGCGGCCACGCAACTTCCCGGCTATCAGGGTGACTTCGCGCTGGTGATCCCGGCGATCCTGTTCTGTGCGTACCAGATGATGTTCGCGGTCATCACGCCCGCGTTGATCACGGGCGCCACGGCGGACCGCCTCAAATTCGGCTCGTGGGCCGTGCTGTTGGGCGTGTGGTCGATCGTGGTCTACGCGCCGGTGGCGCACTGGGTGTTCAGTCCCACCGGCTGGTTGTTCCAGCGAGGTGCGCTCGACTTCGCCGGCGGAACGGTCGTGCACATCAACGCCGGCATCGCCGCGCTCGCCGTGATCCTCATCATCGGCAAGCGCCGCGGGTATCCGCACGAGCCGATGCCTCCCCACAACCTGCCGTGGACGTTGCTCGGGACGGGAATCCTGTGGTTCGGCTGGTTCGGATTCAACGCCGGTTCGGCGTTGTCGTCCGGGGGTTCACTCGCGGCGCAGGCTTTGATCAACACGCACTTGGCCGCCGCGGCGGCGATGCTCGGGTGGTTGATCGTCGAGCGCGTCCGGGATGGTCACGCCACGACGCTGGGCGGCGCGTCGGGAGCCGTCGCCGGACTCGTGGCCATCACGCCGTGCGCCGGCTTCGTGAGCGGCATGTCGGCGATCGCGATTGGTTTCCTCGCGGGCGCGATCTGCCTGCTCGCCATCGGGATCAAGAAGCGATTCGGTTTCGACGACGCGCTCGACGTCGTCGCCGTCCACCTCGTTGGCGGCATCACGGGTTCGCTCCTGCTCGGCTTGTTCGCGTCGAAGCAGATCAACGCGCTGGGCGCCGACGGCCTCTTCAACGGTGGCGGCGGCGAGCTGCTCGGAAACCAGGCGATCGCCGTGGGCGTGACGCTCGTGTTCTCGTTCGTGCTCACGTTCGCGATTGCCAAGGTGATCGACGTCACCATGGGCCTGCGCGTCGACGACGCCGCGGAGGCCGAGGGTCTCGATCTCAGCCAGCACGCCCAGACCGCCTACTCCTGATACGAAGGACGCACATGAAACTCGTCACTGCGATCGTGAAGCCGTTCAAGCTCGATGAGGTCAAGGAAGCGCTGAAGGCCTCTGACATCCACGGCATGACGGTCACCGAAGTGCAGGGGTTCGGCCGCCAGGCGGGTCACACCGAGGTGTATCGCGGGACCGAGTACAAGATCGACTTCGTGCCGAAGGCGCGCATCGAGATCCTCGCCGACGACGCCGACGCCGCTCACATCGTCGACGTCATCGTCTCCGCGGCGCGGACCGGCAAGATCGGCGACGGCAAGGTGTGGGTGACACCGGTCGACGGAGTCGTGCGCGTGCGGACCGGTGAACGCGACAACGACGCGCTGTAGCGACACGAATCGGTCGGCCTGCGGCCTCCCTGCTTTCGTGCTGTCAGGCGGCCGCCTGGTCGCTTCGCTCCCTGCGGACGGCTTCGCCTGACCCGACCTGCATCGAGAGTGCATAAGTTCTGCGCGTGGAGCTGGATCGGGCGGGGCTGCTGGCGAACACGTCGCTGACCGGCCGCGCCTGGTGCCACGCCCACTCCGAGCTCCTGGACGACTGGCTGGCGCGGCTGGTGCAGCAAGCGGCGGGCAGCGTGGCGGTGCGCGGCGTCGCCCTGGCGGCCGTCGGCGGCTACGGGCGCGCCGAGCTGTGCCCGCAGAGCGACATCGACGTCGTCCTGCTGCACGACGATCGCGACGACATCGCCGCGATCGCCGATCGCCTCTGGTACCCGGTGTGGGATGCCGGGTTGACGTTGGGTCACAGCGTCCGCACCGTGCGCCAGGCGCTCGCGCTCGCACAGAACGACCTCGACACCGCCACGTCGTTGTTGTCCACCCGCCATCTCGCGGGTGATCGTTCGCTGACCGACGACCTTGCCGCGCGCGCGCTCGCGCAGTGGCAACGCGGGGCGAAGCGAGGGCTGCACGACCTCCGCGAGCGGGTGATCGATCGGCACGAACGCGCGGGCGAAGTCGCCTTTCTGCTGGAGCCCGACGTGAAGGACGGTCGCGGCGGGCTGCGCGACGTGCACGCCCTGCAATGGGCGGAGGCGGCGCGGCGAATCCTGTTCGAACCGGACGAGGCCGAGCTCGACCACGCGTACGAGCGGCTCCTCGAGGCGCGCGTCGAACTGCATCGGCACACCGGCCGGGCGTCGAACCGGTTGAGCCTGCAGGATCAGGACGCCGTCGCAACCGCGCTCGGCTATGAGGACGCAGACGCATTGATGGGCACGCTCGCGGCCGCGGGACGAACGATCGCGTGGACATCGGATGACACGTGGCGCCGCATCGACTCGTCGCTGCGCGGGCCGTTGGGTCGGATCGCTCGCCGGGATCGCATGCTCGCGGCGGGCCTGGTGTTGCGCGACGGTGAGATCCACGTCGATGCGGTCGACGGGCCGGCGACCGCGCTCCACGCGGCGGCGTTCGCCGCGTCCAGAGCAACGGTCGTGGATCGTCCGTCGCTCGAAGTGCTCGCACAGACGTCCGCGCCGCTTCCGGACCCGTGGCCCGCTGACGCTCGCGCTGCGTTCGTCGACCTGCTCCGTGCGGGGCGCCCGGCGATCGCGGTCATCGAGGCGCTCGACCAGCGAGGTGTGTGGGACCAGATCGTGCCCGAGTGGATGGCGGTGCGCAGCCGGCCGCAACGCAACGCGTACCACCGCTTCACCGTCGATCGTCACCTGCTCGAAGCGACCGCGAACGCCGCGGAGCTGGCGGACCAGGTGAGCAGGCCCGACCTGCTCGTCGTCGGCGCGCTGCTGCACGACCTCGGCAAGGGCCTGACGGGCGATCACACTGCTCGGGGCATGGAGCTCGCCCGCATCGTCGGACGGCGCATGGGGTTCGACGGAGCGGACGTGCTCGTGCTCGAGCAGATGGTCGAGCACCACCTCCTGCTGCCCGATGTCGCGACCCGCCGCGACCTCGACGATCCCGGCACGATCGAGCAGGTCGCGAAAGCGGTCGGCAGCGTCGAGCTGCTCGAGCTGTTGGCGGCCCTCACCGAAGCCGACTCGCGCGCCACCGGTCCATCGGCATGGAGTGAATGGAAGGCGGGCCTCGTCGACACGCTCGTCTCGCGCGTCCTGCTCGTGCTGCGCGGCAAGCCAGTGTCGGAGGTTGCCGACGAAGCGCTGACGCCTGAGCAAGTCGCCCGCCTCGACGCCGGACCCCGCAGGATCGAGGCGGTGGGCGATGACCTCACGGTGGTGGTGCGCGACGAACCGGGCGTGTTCAGCCGCGTCGCCGGCGTGCTCACGATGCACGGCATCGACGTCGTCGCCGCGACCGTTCACAGCAACGAGCAGGGCACGGGACTCGAGGAGTTCCACGTCGATCGCTCCCGACGCGGCCAGACGAGCTGGGACGGTGTCATCGCCGACCTTCACCGCGCGCTCGACGGAGAGCTCGACGTCGAGACCGCGGTGGACGAAACGGCCCGGCGCTACGCCGACCGGGCCGCGCAGCGGGCGGCACCTCCTCGGCGTGCGGTCAACTTCGACAACGGGATATCCGCGAACGCGACGGTGATCGACGTGCATGCCGATGACGGGGTCGGCGTGCTGTTCCGCATCACCGCGGTTCTGGCGCGCCGAGGACTCGACATCCGCTCGGCGAAGGTGCAGACGATGGGAGGCCAGGTGGTCGACGCGTTCTACGTGCGCGACGCCGATGGCACGAAGATCACCGACGAGGCTGCGTTGTCCGCCATCCGGGAGGCGGTACTCGCAGCACTATCGTCCGAGGCGTGACCGACGGAGATGCGCGTCAACCGACGAGGCAAGACCTCGTTCGGTGGAGCGAGGCGCTGTCGGGGATCGCGCGCACCGGGCTCGGTTTCACGCAGAGCCTCTACGAGCGGGAACGGTTCGAGGAGGTCCTGGCGGTCGCGGCCGACATCGCCCATGCGGCCGGCGGGGACTTCGATCCCGAGCACCAGATCGAGGAGTGGCTCGGCCAGGTCGGCGAGGGCGTTCCGGGCTACGTGACGCCCAAGGTGGGCGTCGCCGCGGTCGTCGGCAACGACAAGGGTGAGATCCTGCTCGTGCAGCGGGCGGACTCCGGCATCTGGCTGTACCCCACGGGCTGGGCCGACATCGGCTACTCAGCCTCCGAGGTCGCGGTGAAGGAGGTGCACGAGGAGACCGGCATCGAATGCGAAGTCGTGCGTTTCATCGGGGTGCTCGACGGATTGCGCCTCGGCTTCACGCGCGTGCCGATGTACCTCCTCGTGTTCCATTGCCGCGCCGTCGGCGGCGAGCTGGAGCGACATCCACTCGAGTGTGCGGATGTCGGCTGGTTCGCCGAGGACGCGTTGCCGTGGCCCGTTGCCGGTTACCCGCGCTGGGGACATCACGCGTTCGCGGCGATCCGCGGCGAGGAGGTCGACGTCCTGTTCGACATCCCACGCGACGCGCCGTGGCGCGGTTGACTCGGGTCAGTCGGGCCGCGCCGTCAACTCGTTGAACAGCGCGTCGACGACGGACAGCTTGCCGCCCGACCGTTCCCACGCGTCGCCGATGCGCTCGTGGTCGACGAGTCCGGCAGCGTCGGGTTCGATGCCGAGCGCGTCGCTCGCCGCGGCACTCAATGGCGCGGGTTCGACCTCGTCGTCATAGGCGGGGAAGGCCTCCAGGCCGTCCCACAGCAGCTCGAGCGGCGCCGGAAGCTGGTCGCCGGTGCCGAGCGCGAGTGCGACCTCGCCGAACAACTCGTACACGTCGCTGGTCGGGGGACGCCGATACCCGGCAACGGGATGCAGGCGCCATTCCAACGCGATGCCGCCGGGTCCGTCGTCGCGCAACCACGTCTGCGAACCGTTGACGTACGCGTCCGTCGGCTCGCCGAACCGTTCGTCGAGCGCAACGATCAGCGCGGGCGTCGTTCTCCACACACAGGTTGCGATGCGCGACGGCACCCGTGCACGGTAACCGTGTCACCATCGAGGGATGCGCCGGTGCGTGTTCGTCGTCGGCGCACTCCTGTTGATCAGCTGTTCGAGCGACCGACCGCCGGCGGAAGCACGTTCGTCGAGCGGGTCGACGGCGCCGAACTCGAGTGTGTCGCCGGCGCCGACGACGACATCGCCGGGCGTACCCACCACGTCGAGTCCGCTCTCGCCGATCGCGGGCTGTCCCGACCCGGGACCACTGGCTGAGCCGGATCCGAATCGACCGCGCTACGAGGTGCTGGCCAACGTCGACGTCGCGAACTCGCTCGTCGAAGGGACCGTCACCGTGCAGTTCACACCGGATCTGCCGACGAACGAGCTCGTGTTCCGGCTGTGGCCGAACTCGCCGATCATCGCCGCGGCGGGTGGGCACGAGGACGTCGGTCCGATCACGCAGGCCGGAGGCGGCGAGCTGAACGTTGATCGACCGGACGACACCACCGTGCACGTGTCGTTGCCGACGACGCTGGCGGCGCGGTCATCCATCCAGGTGACCGTGCCGTTCACGTTGCAGGTGGCCGGCCCCAACGACGATCGCGTCGCGCGCGACGGCGACACGATGCGCCTCGGTTCGTTCGCGCCGTTGTTGGCCTGGGAGCCGGGTGTCGGGTGGGCGCTGGACCCGCCGACGAGCGCGCACGCAGAGGCGGCGACGTCACCCGTCGCCGACTACGACGTCAACCTCACCGTGCCCGGTGGCTACGACGTCCTGGGGACTGGCGAACGTGAGGGGACGCACTGGCGCGCGATCGCCGTGCGCGACATCGCGTTCTCCATCGGTCACTTCACGTTGCTGGAGGACGACGTCAACGGTGTCCACGTGACACTCGGCGTCGATCGCAGCATCACCGACCGTCCCCAGCGCTACATGGATCTGACGACGACGGCCCTCCGTGACTACGAAGCGCGGCTCGGCGCGTATCCGTGGAGTACGTACTCGGCGGCGGTGCTGCCGGGCTTCGAGGGGGGCATCGAGTTCCCGACGCACGTGATGCACGGCGCCGGATCGGCGACACGATCGATCGTGCACGAGGTCGCGCACCAATGGTTCTACGCGCTCGTCGGCAACGACCAAGGGCGGGATCCGTGGATCGACGAGGGACTGGCGAGCTACGCAGAGTTCGTCGAGGTCGGGTCGCTCGAGCGCAACCGCGACACCGCACTACCGGCGGACGCCGCCGGACGGGCGGGCGACCCGATGACGTACTGGGACCAGCACCAGGCCAGCTACTACCGCGGTGTCTACGTGCAGGCCGCGGTCGGCATCGCCTCGCTGGGGTCCGTCGATCAGGTCGACTGCGCGTTGCGACAGTTCGTCGCACACGACGCGTTCCGCGTCACCACGCCGGCTGACTTCTTCGATGCGATCGCGCCCGTGCTCCCCGATGCGCCGGGCCGGCTCGCGCCCTACGGTTTGCACCCATGACGACCGCAGACCCGACGGTGATCGAGCTGGCCGAGTCCGTCCGCAAGGGCGAGCGCAAGGCGGTGGAGATCCTCGACGAGTACCTCAGCCGCATCGAGGCGGGCAACGAGCGCCTCAACGCCTTCGTGCACCTCGACGCCGATCTCGCCCACGCGTCGGCCGCGAAGATCGACGAGGCCGTGGCGCGGGGCGAGGACCCCGGCCCCCTCGCCGGCGTTCCGTTCGGCGTGAAGGACCTCGAGCACTGCGAGGGCATGCCGACGTCGTTCGGCTCGGTTCCCTTCTCCGGGCGCGGCCCGGAACCGACGGACAGCATCAACGTGGCCCGCCTGCGCGCCGCCGGTGCGGTGCCGGTCGGCAAGACGGCAAGTCCCGAGTTCGGCACCCTCAACTTCACCAAGACGAAGGTCTTCGGCGTCACGCGCAACCCGTGGGACGTGACCAAGACCCCCGGCGGGTCGAGCGGCGGCTCGTCCGCAGCGGTGGCGGCCGGGATCATCCCGTTCGGCACTGCGTCGGATGGCGGCGGCTCGATTCGCATCCCGGCATCGTTCACCGGGCTGGTCGGTCACAAGGTCAGCCACGGCCGCATCCCGCATCCCGAGCCGACGAGCAACCAGACCAGCGTCAGCGGCTCGTTGACCACGACGGTCGCGGACACCGCGCGCATCCTCGACGTGCTCGCCGGTCCCGACGACCGCGATCGGACGTCACTCCCGGCGCCGCTGGTGCGCTACGAGGACGCCATCGAGTCGACCGACGTGCGCGGGTTGCGGGCGCGCTGGTCGCTGGACCTCGGTTTCGCGATCGTCGACCCGGAGGTGGCAGAGCTCACGGAGGCGTCGGCGCGATCGCTGGCCGAGGCCGCGGGGCTCGTGCTCGACGAGGAGCCGATCGTGCTCACCGATCCGGTGCGCGCCTGGCTCACCACGGGCGCGCTCTCGTTGTGGCTCGACATCGAAGAGGACATGTGGCCGCGCTGCGCCGACGACTTCACGTTGTACGTCCGCCGGTCGTTGGAGCAGACCGAGAACACGACGTTGAGGAAGTTCACGCGATCCATTCGTGCTCGCGAGCAGCTCGAGTACGACTGCGCTCGCATCTTCGAGACATGTGACGTGATCCTGTGTCCGACCACGGCCGTGCCCGCATTCGCGGCGGAAGGTCCGCCGACGTCGGTCATCGGCGGCGTGGAGACGAAGACGCCCGCGATGGCAACGCCGTTCACGATGCTCGCCAACCTGTGTTGGAACCCGGCGATCTCGGTTCCGGCCGGACTGTCGTCCGACGGATTGCCGATCGGGCTGCAGATCATCGGTCGTCGCCACACCGACGAAGTGCCGCTGCGCCTCGCCCGCATCTTCGAGCAGCTCCAGCCCTGGCCGAGATTCGCAAACTCGACGAAATAGGCATCGGTGACCGATGCCTATTTCGTCGAGAATCAGGAACTCGGGTTCTCGCGGAGGAAGCGCTCGACTTCGGCGATGAGGTCGCCCTGCGGCTCGTCGACGAGCGGAGGCGGGTCGTCGGCCGCCTCCTCCAGTCGGGCGACGTACTCCGCAGTGTCCTCGTCGTCGGCGACGAGAGAGTCGATCTGACGTTCGTACGACGCCGACGCGATCTCGAGGTCCGTCGTGGAGACCGGCGTGTCGAACAGCTCCGTGATCCGCTCGACCAGCGCGAGTGCGGCCTTCGGTGACGGTGCGCTCGGCACGTAGGTAGGTACCGCGGCCCACAACGACGCCGACGGAACACCGGCGCGCCGGAACGCGTCGTGCAACACCCCGACGATGCCGGTCGGCCCCTGATACGTCGACTGCGTCAGTCCCATCTTCTGCACGAGCTCCGGCTCGTACGCGGTGCCGACGATCGACACCGGCCGGCTGTGGGGCACCTCCGCGAGCAGCGCGCCGAGCGACATGACCATGCGCGCGCCGAGCTCACGCGCGACGCCGACGATCTCGCCGCAGAACGTGCGCCACTTCAGTTGGGGCTCGGTGCCCACGACGAAGATGACATCGAGATCCGAGTCGGGCACCGACGCGGCGGACAACGTGGTCTTCGGCCAGACGATCTCGCGCAGGCCGTCGTCGTCGAGTTGCACCTGCGGCCGTGTCGACGTGAAGTCGAAGAACTCCTCGGGATCGATGGTGGCGAACTCCTCGGCGTTCCAGCGTTCGGCCAGGAACTTCGCCGCGAACGTGGCCGCTTCGCCGGCGTCGTTCCACCCTTCGAACGCCGCCACGACGACCGGCTCGCGCAAGGACGGCGTCGACGTTCGGAGGAGATGTGGCATCCGGCGTGTCTACCCCGTCGCCGTGGCGTCGAAGTCGAGTGAGCAGGAGTTGATGCAATACCGCAGGCCGTTCGGGCCCGGGCCGTCCGGGAAGACGTGGCCGAGGTGGCCGCCGCACTTCGCGCACATGACCTCGATGCGGTGCATGCCGTGGGAGTAGTCGTCCTCGGTCACGACGTTCTCCGCAACCGCGGGCGAGGTGAAGCTCGGCCATCCGGTCCCGGAATCGAACTTGGTGTCCGACGCGAAGAGCGCGGCACCACAGGCGGCGCAGTGGTACATGCCGTCGTCGTGGTTGTGCACGTACTTGCCCGTGAAAGGAGGCTCGGTGCCCTTGCGCCGCAGGACCTCGTACTGATCCGGCGTCAGCTCCTCACGCCACTCTGCATCGGTCTTGTCGATCGGCTGTGCCATGCCTCAAGCCTACGATCAACGCTCGTGCCCACCACCGCGCCCGAGCCGGAGGGCATCCTCAACCCGGGTGCAATCGACGCCGTCACGACCGATGCCGACGGCGTCGTGACCCTGCACGTCGAGCAGACCTGTGCA
>DASUCS010000385.1:0-16786 GCA_036275935.1 Acidimicrobiales bacterium | reverse complement strand
AGCCACGCTGTTCGGCGGCAACACGACGCCGTTGCCGGTGAGCCGGACATCGGCATCGCTCGCGAGAAGCACGCGCGTGTCGGACGTTCCGTCGAGCGAGACATGCAAAGGCTGCTTGTCGGTGTTGACCGCGACGGCAGTGTCGCCGCGCCACATGACAACGATGTGTTCGGAGTCGTGCTCGTCGATCCCCGTCGACGCCGGCCGCGGATCCGACAGCTCGGGGCGGCTGCGGCGCAGCGCGATGAGATCGCGGTACCACTCGATCATCGATGCATGCGCGGGCTGATCCAGCTCGGACCATCGCAGGTGCGCGGCGTCGAACGTCGATCGTGCGATCGGGTCAGGGATCGACTCGGGGTCCCATCCGAATGCGGCGAACTCGTCCCGCCGACCGTTGCGCACCGCGTCGTCGAGGTCGGGGTTGCGCGGGCCGGCGAAGTACGGGAACGGCGACGACGCCGCCCACTCCTCACCCATGAACAGGAGCGGTACGAACGGCGAGAGGAGCACGAGCGCGGCAGCGATCTTCGCTCGACCCGTGTCCACGAGATGGCACAGGCGGTCGCCCTTGGCGCGGTTGCCGACCTGGTCGTGGTTCTGCGCGCACACCACGAAGCGGCTGCGTGGAAGCGGCTCCTTCGGTCCGGTCACCGCCTCCGCGAGGTCCGACACGCTGCCGTACTCGGCGTAGTAGCCGGACCGTTCACCGGTGAGCCATGCGTGCACCGAATGATGCAACTCGTCGCGCCATTCCGCGTCGAGCCCGTGTCCCCCCGCATCCGCAGAGCTCACGCCGATCGGCGTCGTCGTGGGGTACTCGGCGACGAGCCACAGCGGTCGGCGCAGGTGAGCGGACAGCGCCTCGGTTTCCTCGGCGAGCTCAGCCAGGAAGTGATGATCGGACTCGTCGATCAGCGCGTGAACCGCGTCGAGACGCAATGCGTCCACGTGGTAGTGCTCGAACCAGTGTCGAGCGTTGTCCAGGAAGTAGCGCCGCACCGGTGCGCTGTCGGGACCGTCGAGGTTCACCGCGTCGCCCCACGGCGTCTGATGCCGGTCAGACGTGTAGGGCCCGAACTCGCCGAGATGGTTCCCGGTCGGACCGAAGTGGTTGTAGACGACGTCGAGGACGACCCCGAGCCCGCGCGCGTGGGCGGCATCGACGAGTCGTTTGAACGCGTCAGGCCCGCCATACGCTTCGTGCACCGCGTACAACGAGACGCCGTCGTAGCCCCACCCGCGTTCTCCGTCGAACGCGGCGATGGGCATGACCTCGATGGCGTTCACGCCCAGCGCGACGAGATGATCGAGATGCTCGATCACCCCGAAGAACGTGCCAGGGCCGCTGAACGTCCCGACGTGCAGTTCGTAGATGACCGCCGACGGAAGGTGCAGGCCCGCCCAGCGCCGGTCGGTCCACGCGAACTCCCGATGGTCGACGACGCGCGACGGGCTCGATGGCCCCTGCGGTTGCCAATGCGACCGGGGGTCGGGCAGGGGCGCGCCGCCGTCGAGGCGAAAGCCGTAGTCCACGCCCGCGTCGAGTTCCTGGCGCGCGCGGAACCACCCGTCGCCCACCGCATCCATCGCGACCTGGCGGCCGGGAGTCAGCAGCTCGACGGCGCCGGCTCTCGGCGCCCACACCTCCGCCCGCAACGACAACGACTACCTGCCGACGGCGTTCTCGAGTTGCTTCTTGCTCATCTTCGACCGCCCTTCGATGCCCTTGCGCTTGGCTTCAGCGTAAAGCTGGCGGTACGTACGTCCGCCGGGACCGCTGTGTGAGCGCAGGCCGCCCCGTCGCTCGGGCGACAGGTCATCTGTCGACGTGGGGCTGGCAGTAGCGGACTCGCCGTGCTGCGCGCGGTCCTTGTTGACGGTACGAGCGGCGATCTCTTCGGCCTCGTCCTCGGACCGCCCGCGATCCTCGAGGCTGTCCTTGATGTGCTCGTACTGCCGCTCGCGCTTGTCGCTCCACTGGTTCGTCCCGTGCTGAGGCATTGTTCGTGCTCCCGGTTGCTGCAGGCCCGCGTCGTCGGGACCTACCCGTCAGCTTCCGATCACGAACCTCGGCAGAGGACCACCATGCTGCGAGCTTCGACCTCGATCTCTTCGCTGGCCTTGGCGACGGGACCGTCGGTGTCGATCGTCCAGTCGCGCGTGTCGAGCACGATCGTCCACGTCTCACCCCAACGCGATGGCGGCAGTGTGAACGTCATCGGCTCGTAGTGCGCGTTGAACAGCAGCACGAACGAATCGTCGGTGTACTCCTCACCGCGGCGTCCCCGCTCGAGCGCGTCACCGTTGAGGAACACCGTCACGGCCTTGGCAAAGCCTTCCTCCCAGTCGCTCTCCTCCATCTCATCGCCTGACGGTGTGAACCATGCGATGTCGCTCACGTCGGCACCGTGGATCGGACGACCCTGGAAGAAGCTGCGCCGTCGGAACACGCGGTGCTGCGAGCGAAAGGAGATCAACGCTCGGGTGAAGCCGAGCAACGGCTCGTCGACGGCCCCCCAGTCGATCCACGAGAGCTCGTTGTCCTGGCAGTAGGCGTTGTTGTTGCCCTTCTGCGTGCGTCCCAGCTCGTCGCCGGACACGATCATCGGGATGCCCTGCGAGAGCACGAGCGTCGTGAGGAGGTTTCGCTGCTGCCGAGAGCGCAACGCGTTCACCTCCGCGTCATCCGTCGGGCCCTCCTCGCCGCAGTTCCACGAGCGGTTGTGACTCTCGCCGTCGCGGTTCTCCTCGCCGTTGGCCTCGTTGTGCTTGTCGTTGTACGACACGAGGTCGCGCAGCGTGAAGCCGTCGTGCGCGGTGATGAAGTTGACGCTCGCGTGAGGAATGCGCCCATCGTCCTCGTAGAGGTCGGATGACCCGGTGAACCGGTAGCCGAATTCGGCGAGCGCCTGATCCGCGCCCCGCCAGAAGTCGCGCAGGCAGTCTCGGTACTTCCCGTTCCACTCCGCCCATTGCGCCGGGAAGTTGCCGACCTGGTAGCCCCCCTCGCCGACGTCCCACGGTTCAGCGATCAACTTGACCTGGCTGATGATCGGGTCCTGTTGGATGATGTCGAAGAACGCGGACAGCCTGTCGACTTCGTGCAATCCGCGAGCGAGCGTCGACGCGAGGTCGAACCGGAACCCGTCGACGTGCATCTCCGTCACCCAGTACCGCAAGCTGTCCATCACGAGCTGCAGGACGTAGGGCTGGCGCATGTTCAGGCTGTTGCCGGTGCCCGTGTAGTCCATGTAGTAGCGGCGGTCGTCATCGACGAGCCGGTAGTACGCAGCGTTGTCGATGCCCTTGAACGACAGCATCGGCCCCATCTGGTTGCCTTCGGCGGTGTGGTTGTAGACGACGTCGAGGATCACCTCGATGCCGGCGCTGTGCAGCACCTTGACCATCTGCTTGAAGTCCTGCACCTGTTCGCCGCGCTCACCGCGATGGTCGTATTCGTTGTGCGGCGCGAAGAACCCGATCGAGTTGTAGCCCCAGTAGTTGCGGAGACCTTGATCGACGAGATGCTTGTCGTGCACGAACTGGTGCACGGGCTGGAGCTCGATTGCGGTCACGCCGAGCGCAGTGAGGTGTTCGACGAAGGCGGGATGCGACACGCCGGCGTACGTCCCCTGCAATTCGCGTTCGATGTCGGGATGGCGCATGGTTGCGCCCTTGACGTGGGCCTCGTAGATGACCGTGTCGCTCCACGGGGTGCGCAGCAGCTGGTCGCCGTCCCATTCGAAGAACGGGTTGACGACGACGCTTCGAGGGACGAAGGGCGCACTGTCCCACGTGCTCACTGCGTCGGGGTCGTCGAAGCGGTAGGGGAACACCGCCTCGTCCCACTTCACCGCGCCCTCGATGGCCCGGGCGTAGGGATCGAGGAGCAACTTCCGGGGATTGCAACGATGCCCTGCGTTCGGATCGTTGGGGCCGTGCACACGGAAGCCGTAGCGCTGCCCGGGGGTCACGTCGGGCAGGTACCCGTGCCAGATCGAGCCGGTGGCTTCGGCGAGTTCGACGCACGTCTCGTTGCCGTCGTCGTCGAACAGGCACAGGTCGACGGACTCTGCGACCTCCGTGAACAGCGCGAAGTTCGCGCCGATGCCGTCGTAGGTGCAGCCGAGTGGGTTGGGGTCGCCGGGCCAGATCCTGGTCATGTTCGTCCTTGTGGGCCCGGGGAAGAAGGGCAGCGACCGACCGTATCTCCCGAACCGGGTGGTTCATCCATGATCGGGGTAGGACGGCGAAATGCTGCGTGGTTCGGACCTACGGTGACCTCGTGATTCCCGGAGTGCCATCCGACAACACGACGTTGCTCGAAGTCCTCGACGACCTGGCGAAACAGGGTTTCGCCGCCACGATGTGGGTCGCGGGCGACGGCAAGCTGCGGTGCGAGGGTTGCCAGCACGAGCTCGACGCCAGCGCGGTGAAGGTGCACCACTACCGACGTTTGGAGGGGGCCAGCGATCCCGACGACATGCTGGCGGTGGCGGCCGTCGAGTGTCCGGACTGCGGGACCAAGGCCTCGATCGTGCTCCACTACGGCCCCGAATCGTCGCCAGAGGAGATGCACGTGCTTCGGCACCTGGAGAGCGCCGCGCCCCGCTGATTGCCGATTCGGTCGTTTCAGCAGAACGGGGGTGGGTACCCACGAGCGATCGCTGCCGAGACCGACGAGGTGCGCGCCCGCTTCGAGGCGTACCGCGCGACGGGCGACTCCGCGCTGCGGAATCGCCTCATCGCCGACCATCGGTGGATCGCCACCCACTGTGCGCGGCGGTTCGCCCGCCGAGGTGAGCCGCTCGAAGACCTCGTGCAAGTCGCGCAGCTCGGGTTGCTGAAGGCGGTCGAGCGGTTCGATGCCGCGTACAACGTCAAGTTCCCGACTTTCGCGATGCCGACTGTGCTCGGTGAGCTTCGTCGTCACTTCCGCGACCACACCTGGCCGGTGCGCGTCCCGCGCCGCGTGAAGGAGCTCTACCTGGAGCTGAGCGCGACGGTCGAGGCGCTCGGGCACGATCTCGGGCGACCGCCCACCGTCGACGAGATCGCGCACGAGATGCAGTGCACAGTGGACGAGGTGCTCGAAGGGCTGGAGGCTGGTTCCGCGTACCGGACTTCGTCGCTCACGACGCCCGGCGACGGTGCGGACGAGGAGGACGCGGCGGAAGGTGCAACGCTCGGCACGGTTGATCCCGCCCTCACGAGCGCTGACAGCCGCTTGTCGGTGCACGACCTGCTGCGCGACTTGTCGACGCGCGATCGCACCGTGCTCTACCTCCGCTTCTTCGACGGCTACACCCAGTCGGAGATCGCCGCGGAGATCGGCGTCAGTCAGGTGCACGTGTCGCGCATCATCCGTGCCAGTCTGGGACGTATGCGCGAGGCGCTCGCCGACCACGGCTGAGTCGCGCTCGCGAGTGCGCGTACGCGTCAGTTGGTCGAGCGGGTGAGGATGCTGGTGAGGCCCGTCATGTCGAGGATGCGCCGCACCGTGTCCGAGGCGCGGACGATGGCGAACGCCATACCCATTCCGAGCGCCTCGTTGCGGACCACGATGAGTGCTCGAACTCCGGCGGAATCGAGGAACCACACGCCCCCGCAATCGAGCTCGACGCTCCCGCGGGCTTTATCGAGAAGGTCGTGAGCCGCGCTGATCAGGTGGGGAGCTGTCGTGGTGTCCAACTCGCCTTGGACGCTGATCGTCACTCCCTCGTCCGGCTCGTCGATGACATCGAGATCGAGCCGATGCAGCTCTTCAGCGTGCATTTCAACCGCGTACCACGCTGCCTGGCCTCTCAACCACGCGACGGGTCCGGCCGCGTCACGCAGGCGACGAGAATCGCAACGTCGTCGCGCACGTCCTCGGGCGCGACGAGATGGACTGTGTCCTCGACCAGTTGAGCGATCGCTTCGGCGTCGACGACGCCGCGACGGTTGCGGATCAGCATCCCGAGGTGTTGTTCGGACATCGCCTTGGCCGCGTCGACTCGCTGCTCGATCACGCCATCCGTGTAGAGCACCAACGTGTCGCCGACCTCGAGCAGTGCGTCCACCTGATCGAACGAAGGCTGCTCGCACACGCCGAGCAGCACGCCCGATGGCTCCAGCGTCTCGAACCGGCCGTCGCTGCGGACGATGAGCGGTGGTGGCTGACCCGCACGCGCGACCGTGACCCTGAACTGACCGTCGTCGCTCGTCGGCGCGAGCCGCGCGACTGCTGCGGTCACGAACCGCAGGAGTTGATCCTGTCCGCCTGCCATTTGCTCTTCTTGTCCGTAGAGCAATGACTTGTTCAATTGGGTGAGGAGCTCAGCCGGAGCACCGCCCATCAGTGCCGCGGTGCGGAGCGTATGGCGCGCCAAGCTGGTGAGCGTCGCGGCAGCGATGCCCTTGCCCTGGACATCGCCGACGATGAGCGTGACAGCTCCACCTGTCCGGACCGCGTCGTAGAAATCGCCTCCGACTTCGTGCGATCCCTTCGCCGGCACGTACCTGCTCGCGAGTTGCAGACCCGGCACCGGCAGAAGTGCGGCGGGCAACAAGCTGCGCTCGAGCTGGCGCATCCCGTCCATCTGCGTCGCGACACGGCGCGCCGCGGCAAGGGCGCGGTCGGCACGTTCGGCCACCCTCGTTGCGAGCCGGTCGTCGTCGATGTCGAGCGTGACGGCCTGTGCCGCGGCCTCCTGCACTGCGTCGGGATCGAGCTCGCCGACCAGCGCATCGGCGAGGTCGTCGAGCCGGCGGCTGACGTCCAGCTGTCGCCGCGCGTGCTCCAGTTCGGCGCGCAGTTCGTCCAGCTCACGGGTGATCGCGGCGACCTCGACGTCCGCGTGGTCGTTGGTGCCGGACCGCTTCCTCATGGCGGGCTGTAGTCTGCACCCTCGGTCGGACAATTGGGACGGGACTGCCATGACTGACACGCCCGAGCTCGGAGCTCTGCGGGTCGAAACCAGGTCGGATCAGGGATCGGGCATCGTCGTTGCGCTGTCCGGCGAGCTCGATCTCAGCACCGTCAACCGGTTCGTGAACGCGATCGACGACGCCCTCGACGATCGTCCACCAGTGGTCGAGCTCGATCTGTCAGAGCTCACCTTCATCGACTCGTCCGGTGTCGGCGCGTACGTCACGGCGTTCCGTCGTGCAAAGGCGCAAGGAACCACGCTGTCGGTCGGAAGGCGCTCGGCCCTGGTGCAGCGCGTGCTCGAGCTGTCCGGCGTCGAGGAAGCACTCGCCGCCGAAGCGGCGCAGAACTGATCGGACCTCAGTCGACGACGTCGAGGACGTCGTAGAGACCGGCAACCTCGAGCGTCCGGTGCATGACGCGCGACGGTGACTTGATCACGAGTCCGCCGTCCTCTTCGCGACAGCGGCGGTACAGCGCCAGGATCACGCTCAGTCCGACGGAATCGACGAATGCAACGTTCGAGCTCTCCAGCACGTAGTTGCGCGTGCCGTTCGCATAGAGATGGCTCAGGTGATCGCGCAGCGTGGGTGCAGTCGCGAGGTCGAGCTCGCCTTGCAGGTGAACTGTCGCGCTTGCGGACGCGCTGTCGACATCTGTCGGCCAGTCGGTGTTCGACATCAACAGCTCCACCGGAACGATCCACGGCCGCGGCGCTCTTCCCGCGATCTGATTGGTGAACTCGTCGACCAGCCATTGGCGGTACGCGACGAGCTCGGGTGGCGTCGCGGTCGTGACCAGGTGCTCCCCGCTGCGGCAGTAGTCGTCGGCTTCATCGAGCAGCTCCGCCAGCTGCGTCACCGCGTCGCCCGTCTCCCGAGGCACCTGATACGTGACGTCGATGTAGTCCTCGCCGCTTCGGAACGCGTTGTCGATCGCCGCTCTCGGGCCCTCCGAGAACGTGCCGAACCGACCGCTCAGCTCCTCGGTCAACGCGAGCAAGCGATCCGGAAGCGAGTTGGTCGCGGTCGACGCGCGGACGAGGGTGAGCTCCCGCATCAGCGCGTCGTGGTGCTCGGCCGACTGCCGCTGGAGAATGATCGGCAGCTTCAGCAGCTGGACCTCGACGAGCTCGTCGGGCGGCTGCGAATCGGTCACCGGTTTGCGGACCGAAGGTCGTAGGACAGTTCGAACCACACGAACTTGCCGCCGTCCTGCATCTCGAAGCCCCAGTTGTCGGCGGACGTCGCGACCATGTGCAGACCGCGCCCCGTGACCGACTCGGCGACGTAGTCCTTGAGCGTGGGGAGGGCCGGGTTGTCGTCGTGCACCTCCACGCGGAGGCGTGTCTCGTCGTTGTCGACGACGAGCTCGAAGGGAGTGCGGGCGTGGAGCACTGCATTCGAGGCCAGTTCGGAAACGAGAAGAACCGCAAGCTCGGCCACCTCGTCGCCCTCCCTGAGTGAGGAGGCCACGAATCGTCGGGCCATCCCCGCACTGGTTGGTTCGGGTGGCAGCTGTAGTCGGTTGACGAGCTCTCCCATGCCACGCTGCGTGCAGCTGGAACGAACTTAGCGTCTCGGTCTGACGCGAATCGCCCATCTCCGGCAGGGGTAGACGGGCGGAATGGCGCCAGACCGAGACGAACGTCCGATCGAAGAACTGCAACGGGACTCCGAGTCGAATCGGGACGAAACGACACGTCGTGAAGCATTGGAGCAGGAGCTCGAAGACGAAGGTCGCTCAGACGAGGGGGCCGACGTCGGCGACCAGATGGACTGATCGACCAACTCGGCTCGTGCCGGTGCTCGTCGATCAGTATTCGTCGACGACTCGGCGGCGCGGTGCGGTGTCGACATACGCATCACGTCGACCGAATCCGCCCCAGCTGTTCCAGAAGATCAGCGAGAAGACGAGACCAATGGCGCCCACGATCATCAGGATCACGCCGATTGCATGCAGGTCAACATTGCGCACCTGCCAGTTCACTGCGAAGTTCAAGATCGCGCCCGCGGCGATGAGGAAGATGCTGGTTCCCAATCCCATGTGACATGTCCTCCACGAGTGTGTCGTTGTTGGGGTCCCACTCCGTTACCCAGCACACTCCGTGAACAGACCCTGTGATTGCGAGGTCGTCAGCTCCTCACCTGCACGACGACCTTGCCTTTCGCGCGGCGGTCCGCCAGCTCGCGTATCGCGTCGGCCGACTTGTCGAGTGGATACAGAGACGACACATGCGGCCGCAGCTTTCCGTCACGCCACCACTGCATGAGCTCGTCGATGTTCTCCCGATTGCGGGCGCGGTCGCGCGCGACGAACGCGCCCCAGAACACGCCGACGATGTCGCAACTCTTGAGCAGCGCGAGGTTGAGCGGGATCTTCGGGATGCCGCCCGCGGCGAAGCCGATCACGAGGAACCGTCCCTCCCACGCCATCGCCCGCAACGCTGGTTCGCTGTACTGACCGCCGACGGCGTCGTACACGACGTCTGCGCCTGCTCCACCGGTGAGCTCGCGAATGCGCGTCTTGAGGTCTTCGGTCGCGTAGTTGATCGTCATCGCGGCGCCGTACTCGCGGCACAGCTCGAGCTTGTCCTCGGTTGATGCTGCGGCGATCACGTTCGCACCCATCTGCGCGCCCAGCTCCACCGCCGCCAGCCCGACACCGCCGGCCGCGCCGAGCACGACGAGCGACTCGCCCGGCTGGAGATGGCCGCGATCCTTGAGCGCGTAGTGCGATGTGCCGTACGCGTACATGAACGCGGACGCGTGCTCGAAGTCGATGTCGTCGCTGATCGGCATTGCCTGTCCGGCGTTGACGGCGACCTTCTCGGCGAGGCCGCCCCAGCCCGGGTTGGACAGGACGCGGTCACCGACCTTCAAGTCGGTGACGCCTGGGCCGACGCTGCTCACCACTCCAGCGACCTCGGCACCCGGTGAGAACGGCAGCGGCGGCTTGAACTGGTACATGTCCTGGATGATCAGGACGTCCGGGAAGTTCACCGCGCAGGCGTGGATGTCGATCACGACTTGTCCGTCGCCGGGGACCGGATCGTCGACCTCCTCCAGCACCAGTGACTCGGGGGGACCGAAGGCTTTGCACAGCACGGCTCGCACGAACGGGGGACTCTACTGTTGGCGGTGATGGAAGAGCTCGGGCACCCCGTCTTCGACGCCGACAACCACTACTACGAGGCCGAGGACGCGTTCACCCGCCATCTCGATCCCGCGCTCGGCCCGCGCTGCGTGCAGTGGGCAACGATCGACGGGCGCAAGTACCACGTCGTCGGCGGACGCGTCAGCCGCGCCGTGACGAACGCGACGTTCGATCCGATTTCCAAGCCCGGGTGCCTCTACGAGTACTTCCGTGGCAACACCGAGGGGGTCAACCCGCTCGAGCGCATTCGTGATCACGAGCCGATCCGGGCCGAGTACCGCGATCGTGACGCGCGTCTGGCCCGCCTCGACGAGCAGGGGTTGGCGGGCTGCTGTCTGTTCCCAACGCTCGGGATGATCTACGAGGAGCTGATCAAGCACGACCCCGAGGCGAACTGCGCGATGTTCCGTGCGTTCAACCGGTGGCTGCTCGACGACTGGGGCTTCGAGTACCAAGGCCGCATCTTCGCGGCGCCGTATCTCACACTGGCTGACCCACGATGGGCCATCGAGGAGCTCGAGTGGGCGCTCGACAACGACGCGCACGTGATCGTGATGCGCCCCGCGGCGCCGACCACGGTGACCGGTCGCGTGTCGCCGTTCGACGAGATGTTCGACGGCTTCTGGGCACGGCTGAACGAAGCGGGGGTGCCAGTGGTCGTGCACGCCGGCGACAGCGGGCCGTCGTCCGACGGTTACGCGGTCGACGGGTTCGCGGCGACGTTCCGCGGTGGATGGAAGCCGACGTTGAAGAACTTCGCCATCGAGAAGGCGGTGCACGACTACCTGTTGTCCATGGTGCTGGCGAACCAGTTCGTGAAATTCCCGAACCTGCGAGTTGCGTCGATCGAGAACGGGGCGGAGTTCCTTCCCGACTTGTTCCGCAAGCTGCGGTCGGTCGACAAGAAGATGCGGGGCTACTTCGCTGAGGATCCCGTCGAGATCTTCAAGCGCAACATCTGGATCAACCCGTTCTGGGAGGACGACCTCACGTCGGTCGTCGAGTGGGTCGGTGCGGACCGCGTCGTGTTCGGATCGGACTGGCCGCACATCGAAGGACTCCCAGAGCCGTTGGACTACGTCCGCGAGACGAAGCGGCTGAGCGATGACGATCGCCGCCGGGTGCTGCACGACAACGCCATGGAGTTGCTGACGCCGGCGAAGGCGTAGCCGTGCGGTATCGGCGGATGCCGATCGAGGTCGAGTCGCCAGAAGAGCTCGGCTACGACACGATCGCCTACAACCTGTCGGAGAGCTCGGTGGCGGACCGGCGGCTGTCGGATCTCGACGTCGACGTGGACGTCGATGCGCTGGTGCTGTGTTACGGCGACCATCTCGGCGACCGGATGTTGCGCGACGCCGTCGCGTCGGGCGGGGAGGGACTGCGGGCGGATGATGTGCTCGTCACGCCCGGCGCCGCAGCCGCGTTGTTCGCCACGGCGACGGCGTTGCTCGAGCCGGGGGATCACGTCGTCGTCATGCGCACGAACTACGCGACGAACCTGGAGACTCCGCGCGCGATCGGCGCGGATGTGGACATCGTGGATCTGAGCTTCGACGATGGCTGGCGGCTCGATGTCTCGCAACTCGCGACTCGTGTGCGACCGGGAGTGACGAAGTTGATCAGTGTCACGTGCCCGCACAACCCGACGGGCACGTTGCTGCACGACGAGGATCTGCACGCATTGGTCGAGTGTGCCGAACGTTCGGGCGCGGTGCTGCTGGTCGACGAGACGTACCGCGATCTCACGCACGATGTCCCGCTCCCGATGGCGGCCTCGCTGTCGCCCCGCGCCATCAGCGTGTCGTCCATGTCGAAGGCCTACGGGTTGCCCGGGTTGCGGATCGGGTGGGCGGTGTGCCGGGATCGAGACCTGGCCGAGCTGCTCCTCGCCGCGAAGGAGCAGATCGTCATCTGTGGCGCGACGATCAACGAGGCCATCGCCGCCGCGGTCCTGTCCGAGCGGCCTCGGGTGTTGCCGTCGATCCTCGACGACCTTCGCCGTCGCCTCTCCATGGTGCGCGAGTGGCTCGACGAGGACGGCAGGTTCCAGTGGATCGAGCCGGCGGGCGGAGTGGTCGGTCTCGTGCGTTTCCACCCTGATGTCGATGTCGACACCGACCGGTTCTACGAGGTCCTGTTGAAGGAGCACGGCACGTACGTCGGGCCGGGCCACTGGTTCGAGGTCGATGACCGCCATTTCCGCCTCGGTTTCGGGTGGCCGACCGTCGACGAGCTGCGCGCCGGCCTCGCCGGCCTGTCGGCGGCGGCGGAGAGTGCAACGATCTGACCGTTCGCATCCGGGGGAGGCAGTGACATGGTGAAGGGGCCGCTCGAGGGACTGCGGGTGATCGACGTCACCGATGACAGCGGCCGGTTCGCGACGAAGCTGCTGTCCGAGTCGGGCGCGTCGGTCGTGCGCGTGGTGCCCGGATCGTCCGGTCCGGCGATGCGCGCGAGCGACGCGGCGGCCCGCGGAGGTCTGCTCGACTGGTGGTACGACGGCGGGAAGTCGCGCGTGCCGCTCGATCTGGATGCCGAGGCCGATCGTCAGGTGTACCGCCGGTTGGCTGCCGCTGCCGATCTCGTCGTGGAGACCGAACCGCCAGGTCGTCTCGCCGCGCTCGGGCTGGACCACTCGGATCTGGTCGCCGAGAACCCGCGGCTCGTGCAGGTGTCGCTGACACCGTTCGGTCTCACCGGGCCGCGGGCGCAGTGGCGCACGACCGACCTCGTGACGGCGGCGCTCGGCGGAGTCCTGTCGTTGTCGGGCCTTCCGGACGAGCCGGTCAACCCGTGGGGCCGCCAGTCGTTCAACGTCGGGAGCTTCATCGCCGCCATCAGCGGCCTCGCCGGGGTCCGCGCCGCGCGCGTCACCGGATCCGGCCAGCACATCGACCTGTCGCTCCATGAAGCGGTGTGCACGACCATCGAGCAGCTCTTCTTCCAGTACTGGTTCGACGACGTGCAGGCCTATCCGAAGGTCGCGCCGCGCCAGGGCTCGTTGCACTGGATCGGCGCGTACGTTGTCGTCCCGGCGAAGACGGGCTGGGTGATGATCACCCCCGCGCCGAACGTGCCCGGCCTCCTTCAGTGGATGTCGGACGAGGGGTTCCCGGACGCCGAGCCGTTGCTCGACATGCCGATCGAGGAAGTCCTCGTGAACGTGCCGCTGCTGATGAAGACCATGGCCGCGTTCGCGCTGACCAAGGACGCGACGGAGCTCTTCGAAGAAGCACAGCGCCGGCACATCGCGTACGGCGAGGTGCTGACGGTCGCGCAGATCACGTCGAACGTGCAGCATGCCTTCCGCGACTTCTTCCGGCCGGTCGAGTGGGACGGCTCAGAGGTACGCATCCCGGGTCCGGTGGCGCGCTTCACCGGAACGCCGATCGCCGCGCCCCAACCGCCGTCCGCAGACGAGGTCGACGTGGACGCGCTCGTCGCCGAGTGGACCGCACGGCCCGCGGCGGCCTCGAGCGGGAAGTCCTTGCGCAAGCCGCTGGAAGGACTCCGCGTGCTCGACCTGAGCCACGTGCTCGCCGGTCCGTTCTGCACTCGCCTGCTCGGCGACCTCGGTGCTGACATCGTGAAAGTACAAACCGAAGAACGCGCCACCATCGTCAACGACCCGAACCATCCGTACTTCTACGTGTGGAACCGGTCGAAGCGGGCCGTGTCGCTGAACATGAAGCACGAGCAGGCTCTCGACGTCGTGCGCCGACTGATCGAAGTGTCCGACGTGGTGATCGAGAACTTCTCAGCCGGTGTGCTGAAGCGCTGGGGATTCACGTACGAAGCCGCGTCGCAGTGGAACCCGAACATCATCTACCTGACGATGTCGGGCTGCGGTCACGAAGGGCCGTGGTCGAATCTCGTGACGTACGCGCCGACGATCCACGCGCTGTCGGGTCTGACCTACCTGTCGAACCCGCCCGGCCGCGGCGACGTCGGGCCCGGGTTCTCGCTGAACGACCACGCCGCGGGGATGTCGGCCGCGTTCTCGATCCTCGCGGCGCTCGAAGCGCGCGCGAACACTGGACGCGGACAACATGTCGACATCTCCCAGATGGAGACCGGCGCGTACATCATCGGGCCGGCATTGATCGACCACCTCGTGAACCAGCGCGAGGCACATCCCGTCGGCAACGCTGATCCGTTCGGCGAGATCGAACCGAACGAGTGCTATCCGACCGCCGACGGACGGTGGCTGGCGATCAGCTGCCGCAACGACGAGGAGCGCGCCCGGCTCGCGTCGGTTGCCGGTTCCGTCGATCCAGCTGCATGGGCCGCGTCGGTGGCCGGTGAGGACGCGCAGGAGCAACTGCAAGCAGCGGGCGTCCCTGCTGGTCTCGTCCAGAACGCGGCGGACCTCATGGACGATCCACAACTCGTTGCGCGCGGGTTGTGGCAGCACTGCGATCACGCCGTGTTCGGCGGGCGGCCCTACGACCGGTATCCCGCGCTGTGGAGCGAGATGGACCTCGCGCCGTACACGCCGCCGCCGGCGTACGTCGGCGAGCACAACTTCGAGGTCTACGAGGAGCTCGCGGGGATGGACGTCGAGGCCATCGCCGCTGGCATGGGAGAGGGGCTGTTCACCTAAGTTCTGCGCCGCATGGGGACTCGGGTGGATGTTGATGTCTGCATCGTGGGTGCCGGCTATGCCGGACTCACCGCGGCGCGCCGGTTGACGCAGGCAGGGAAGTCGGTTGCGGTACTCGAGGCGCGTGACCGCATCGGCGGGCGCATCTGGACGCAGAAGCTGACCGACGGCACGCCGATCGACCGCGGCGGCGGGTGGCTCGGCCCGCGGCACGACGCCATCTTCGGATTGGCCGCAGAAGTCGGTGCGTCGACGTACAAGACCTGGACGAACGGCAAGAGCCTGCTCGTCGACGGCGAGCGCACGCACGAGTACCGAGGCCTGATCCCGAAGATCGGGGTGCGGGCCGTGATCTCGATCGCGCTCGCGCAGTTCAAGATCGACCGCATGGCGAAGCAGTTGCCCATCGACGCGCCGTGGACCGCGAAGCGCGCCGACGAGTGGGACAACCGCACCGTCCAGTGGTGGATGGAGCACTCGAAGGTCCACAAGGGCATCGGTTACGACCTCTTCGAGATGGCGGTCCGCGGGTTGATGACAGGGGACCTCGACGACGTGTCGTTCCTGCATCTCCTCACGCTCATCCGCGGGCACGGCAGCATCGGCACGCTGTTCTCGATCGACAACGGCGCCCAGGAGAACCTCGTCGACGGCGGCGCGGGTTCGATCGCACGGAAGGTCGCCGACGAGCTCGGTGACGCCGTCTACCTGAACACGCCGGTGCGGTCCATCACGCAACGCAACGAGCACGTCGAGATCGCGGGCGACGAGCTCACGGTCAGCGCGCCGCACGCGATCGTCACGATCCCGCCCGCGCTCGTGCTCGACGTCGAGTTCGAACCATCGCTGCCTCAGGACCGGGTCACGCTGTACCGCAACGCCGTCGCCGGTCCCGAGACCAAGACCCTCGTCGTGTACGACGAGCCGTTCTGGCGCAACGACGGTTACAACGCGCAGAGCTCTGATCCGGGTTCGGTGTCCGAGACCACGCTCGACGCGTCCCCGGCGTCGGGTTCGCCGGGGGTGATCGCGTCGTTCACGTTCGGTCCAGTCGCGAAGAAGGTCGACGAGATGGACGCGGGAGAGCGTCGCCGGGCCGTGATCGACAAGCTCACCGGGCGGTTCGGTCCGAAGGCGTCGAGGCCGGTCGATTTCGTCGAGACGGCGTGGTTCAACGAGGAGTGGACGCGGGGCTGCTCGTTCGCGCATCTCACGCCGGGCATGCTCACGAAGTACGGGCCGTTGTTGCGCGAGCCGTTCGGCCGGATCCACTGGGCCGGCACGGAGACGGCGACGGTGTCGCACGGCGCGATCGACGGCGCGGTTCGGTCAGGCGAACGGGCGGCCGCGGAGGTCCTTGATCGCGCGTAGCGCCACGCGAACAGATGCCACCATGGACTCGTGGCGATGTCTCGGCGGAGCTTCGTGATCGGCGGCGCGGCGGTGGGCGCGGCGGCGATCGGTGGCATCGGGGTCGTCACTGCGCAGGACCTGCACGCCACGCGTCGCGCTCTGCACGACCACGGCATCGTCGAAGGGCCCAACCTCACCCAGCCGCGTGTCGACACCGTGACGGTCGACTACCGCACCGAGCCGGGGCCGCGTGGTGACGTGAATTACGGCCTCTACCGGCCGCCGAACGGCGTCACCGCCGTCGTGTACTGCCTGCATGGACGCGGCGGCAACCGCCACGACGCCTTCGACAGCATCGGGCTGCACCGGTTCATCGCCGCGCGCGGGCTCCCGTGGGCGGTGGCGTCCCTCGACGGTCGCGAGTCGTACTGGCACGGCCGGGCCGATGGTTCTGACACGCAGCAGGACCTGCTCGACGTGCTGGTGCCGATCGCCGAGACGAGCACGACACCGCTGAAGCGCGCCGTGATCGGCTGGTCGATGGGTGGCTACGGCGCGTTGCTGCTCGGTGAGACGCAGCCGGACTTCTTCGCCGCGGTGGTCGCGAGCGCGCCGGCGTTGTGGACGTCGTTCGGTGCGACTGCGCCGGGAGCGTTCGACAACAGTGCTGACTTCAAGGCGAATGACGTGATGGGTGGCGCATCGCGCCTCGTGCCGTCCGCGACCAGGGTCGACTGCGGCGCCGACGACCCGTTCGC
>DASUCS010000384.1:0-9129 GCA_036275935.1 Acidimicrobiales bacterium | reverse complement strand
TAGCTGCCGATGCCCGTCTCGTCGACCAAATGGGCGGCGATAGCAGGATCGAGCAGGTCGACGATCTCGTCCTCGTCGAGTCCACTCACCACCGACACGACATCGAGGTCGAAGCGGGCGCCGACGACCGCGCCGGCCTCGAGCACGCGTTGCGTGTCCTCGGGAAGAGCGGACAATCGTCGGCCGACGACGTCGCGCACGCCTTCGGGCAGCACGAAGTCGTCGGTGCCGGCAACCCACGCGCCGTCGCGCTGCGTGATCGCACCGGTCTCGGCGAGATGGCGCAGCACCTCGCCCACGAAGAACGGGTTGCCAGCGGTCTCGTCGTGCAACGCCTGTGCCAGTGAGAGGCCGTCAGCCTCGAGGTCGTGACCGGCGGCTGCGACCATGAGCTCGGCGATTTCGTGCGTGTCGAGACCCTCGAGCGCGATTCGTTCGACCTCGCCGCGGCGGCGCAGCTCGGCCAGCATCGACTGCAGCGGGTGGCGGCGATCGACATCGGTGTCGCGATACGTACCGAGCACGAGCAGGTTGGGGACCGGCTGCGTGATTGCGACATGACGCATCAACAGCAACGAACCATGGTCGGCCCAGTGCAGGTCGTCGAGCACGAGGAGCACCGGTTGGTGTGCCGCGGTCTCGTTCAGCCAGCCCACCACGGCGTCGAAGAGCTTCGTGCGCTCGGCGTCGGCGTCGGCGTCCAGTGCCGGTTCGAGTCCGGGGACGTACTGATCGAGCTCGGGCACGAGACGGGCGAGCTCTCCCCGCAGCGGTCCGAGCGTGAGCACGCCACCGGGAGCTCGCAACTGCGCGGTGAGCGCTTCCGCGAACGGTTGGTAGGGCGTGCCGACCAGCTCGTCGCACCGCCCCGCCAGGACGAGCGCGCCGTCGAGCTGCACTTCGCGCGCAAGCTCGCTGGCCAACCGCGTCTTGCCGACGCCGGGCTCCCCGGCGAGCAGGACCACGTTCGTTGCTCCTCCACGACACGCGCGCCAGTGGTCGAGCACCTTGGCGCGCGGTTCCGCCCGGCCGGAGAACGCAAACGTGCTGCGATGCGCGAGCGCGGGCGGCAGCTCGTCGACGCTCGGCAGATCGAGTGCTCCCCACTCGACCTCGTCGGCGTCGACCGGCTCGTCCAGACCCTTCAAGCTCAGCGCGCCGATGCTGCGGAACGTGTGCCCGCCGCGGCCGCGGGCGAGCGCCTTCACCACCGACGAACAGAGGATCTGACCGGGTCGTGCCGCGGCCTCGAGCCGTTGCGCCTCGACGACCGGAAGGCCGAAGCAGTCGTCCGCCTCCGCGCTCACATCCCCCACCGACACGCCCACGCGCACGCGCAATGGATCGTCGGCATGCAGGCGGTTCTCGACGTCGAGTGCTTGTTGGATCGCGATCGCTGCGCTGACGGCGTCACTCGCGCCTTCGAACGTCGCCATGACCCCGTCGCCAGTGTGTTTCACCAGTCGACCGTGATGCTCGCGGATCGCGTTGGTGATGACGGCGTCGTGGCGGTAACGCACATGATCGGCCTGTTCCTCACCGAGTCGTACGCGCATCGCGGTCGAGTCGACGAGATCGGTGAACAAGACCGTCAAGGTCTCGACCTTCGTGTCCGCCATCCCGAGCCTCGATTCCCCCGTTCCGTACACGGTTGCCCGGAAACGCCCGATTGGCAAGGACTAGCTCGAAGGCCCCTCGTTCGGGGCATCGCGTCACCGCTCGGTGTCACATGGTCCCGACGTACTCGTCCACCGGTCGCGATGAGTTCTCGATCGGCCGATCGTCGAAACTTCCGACAACCCCCGATTGGATGGAGGACCGATGTTCAACGCCTACCTCTTCTTCAGCGGCACGTGCCGCGAGGCATTCACTCGCTACCACGAGATCTTCGGCGGCGAGTTGTTCGTGATGACCAACGCCGATGCACCTGACGGCGGCATGCCGGGCGCGCCTGCCGACGCTGTGATCCATGCGGCGATCAAGCTCGACAACGGCGGGCTGTTGATGGCGTCTGACGATCCGGGCGGCGACGGGAGCGGCACCAAGGGCGTGTCGGTCTCCTACACGGCCAAGGACACCGGCGAGGCCAAGCGGGTGTTCGACGCGCTCGCCGAGGGCGGCGAGGTGACCGGTCCGATGCAGGAGACGTTCTTCGCCCCGGCCTTCGGGACGTGCACCGACAAGTGGGGCGTCGCCTGGATGGTCACGACGGAACCCGCGCAAGCCTGACGCCGGGGGGACGGGCCGCGTCACCCTGTGCTCAATGCGTGCCGCTTGAAGAAGTCGACGATGAGCGGTGGCACCTCCGGCGGGACGTCGTGTCCACCAGGGTGGATGTAGGTGACGAGCTCCTTGTTGCCCGGGCCGCGCTCGGACGTCAGATAGCCGTCGGTGATCGCCGTGGTCGGATCGATGCCGAGCCGCGCCTCAACCAACGGGATGCTGGCGCGTTGCGTGTCGTACGGCACGAGCGGATCGTTCTCGCCCATCATCATGAACGTCGATCGCGGCGGCGCGTTGTTCACGAGGATTGCTCCCGGTTGTCCCGACAAGGTCGCCGTCGCCGCGATGTCGTCGCCTCGTAGCAGCTGCAGCAATGCGGTGAAGCCGCTGCCGTTCGAATGGCCCATGACGAAGATGCGGTCGTTGTCCACGGGCAGCTTGTCGCGCAACGTTGCGAGCATCGTGTCGAAGAACGCGACGTCACGACCGCCTTCGTCGCTAGGACGGACTTGCCATCCAGGCTGCGAACCGTCGGGATCCGTGAGTCCAGGGTGTCCGGGCAGGCCGTCGGGATAGATGACGATCGCGTCCGGCCAGAGCCCGTCGATGTCGACGCGCTGGTCGAACGCGTTGCCATTGCCGCCGTGTCCATGGAACGCGAACACCAGCGGCGCCGGAGACGGGAGACTGGATGGCACGACGAGAACCGCGGTGCGGGTGACGCCGTCGACGTCGAACGAGACGGTGTGTCGGCCCGGCGCATAGTCCGAACGTCGTAGCGGTGCGATCGACGACGGCTGCGCCGACGAGGCCACCGGACCGGCCGATGTCGATGAGGATGAGGACGGCTCCGTGGCGGGGCGCGAATCGGAGCACCCCGTCGCCAGCAGTCCGACGACGGCGATCGCACCGCACAACACCTGTCGCATGCCCACACCGTGAACTCGATCCGTGTTCCCATGATGACGCTTCCATGAGCGGGACGTGAGGGCGCCCACGCAAGGACACGACGCCCTCCCGCTCGGCTCGCTGTCGCACCCCCTCACTACGCTCTGGATCGGCTCGTCGCCGGCGACTTCGGCTTCCTCACATCGCACACAAGAGGAAGCGAGCGCGCATGTGCGTGATCTGCGACGGCGGCACCTACGACGAACTGCACTTCACCCAGTTCGGCAACATCATGAGGTGCGGGTTCACCGTCACGATGGTGGAGGACCCGCCGACCTGGGCGTACACGATCGGGCTCACCCAGACGTCGAACCATCCTGAACTGGTCGTGACCGGACTGCCGCAGTGCTGCGTCCTGTCGATCATCAACGAGGTGGTCGACCTGATCAGGGACGGCGAGCGGTTCAACGCGAGTGCGCCACCGCTGGACCTGGACTGGGGACGGGTGCGCTTCGAGGCAGTGCACCCTGCGCAGTGGGACCAGGGCCGCTTCGATCAGTGGATCCGCTACTACGACGCCCTTGGGAGCATGCCCGACCGTGACGTGCTGCAGGTGGTGTGGGCCGATCCAGACGGTCGCTTTCCGGATGACGGGAACTTCCACGGCGAGCAAGCGCTGCTCGACGCCGCACCCCGTCACAATGTCAACGCCGGTCCGAACCGGGAGGCCCGTCGTCGGGGCAAGTACGGACACGGCACGCGGCGACGACGATGATGGAGGTCCATGGGCAAGGTCGTGCTGATGCTGTCGATCTCACTCGACGGTTACTTCGAAGGTCCGAACCGCGAGATCGACTGGCATCTCGTCGACGAAGAGCTGCACACGTACATCAACGGGACGATGCGCGACGTCGGTGCCTTTCTCGAAGGCCGCGTGACGTGGGAGCTGATGGCCGACTACTGGCCGACCGCCGACCAGGACCCGGCGAGCCCAGCACCGATCAAGGAGTTCGCCGCAATCTGGCGCGACACGCCCAAGTACCTGTTCTCGCGCACGCGCGATCATGCCGAGTGGAACACCACGATCGTTCGCGAGGTCGACCCCGCCCACATCGAGGAGCTCAAGCGCACGCACGGCGAGCTGTGGATCGGCAGTGAGAACCTCGCCAGCGAGCTCTGGCGGCACGACCTCATCGACGAGCTCCGCATCTACATCCATCCGGTGATGATCGGCGCGGGCAAGATTCCGTTCACCGCCGGCGTGCGTGTCTCGCTCGAGCTCGTCGACACCCGCCGTTTCACCAACGGTGTCGTGATGATGCAGTACCGGCGTGTGTCAAGCGTCTCTTGACGCGAGGGGCGGCGTCAGGAGAAGCTTGACACCGTGGAGGTGCCGGGGGAGCTGGTCGATGCCTGGTCGAAGGTGACCGACGCCAGCGACTCGTTGGCGGCACTCAGGAACATGCCGACGTTGCGTGACGCGCTCGGACAGTGGGAAGCGAGCCTCGCTCGCGATGCGCTGGCCAACGGCGCCTCGTGGGCGACGATCGGCGAGGCCTTGGGCACGAGCCGGCAGGCGGCCTGGGAACGGCTTCGGCCCGGCATCGCCGCGGCCATCGAAGCGGACCGGCGGCGGCTGGCCAAGCAACGGGCGCGGGCGGCACGGCGACGAGGGGAGAAGAGATGACTGACGCGGACGACATCGCGGCACGGGCTCGGGAGATCAGCACGCGAGCCGAACAGATCGCCGGCGACGCGACGGATTCACAAGCGTTGCGCGACGAGCTCGAGCGCCTCGACGCCGAGCTCGCGCAGCTCGACCAGGAGCGACGGCGACTCGACGAAGAGCTCGGTGGCAGCGACGAGGCGCAGGCGTCGTTCGACGACGAGCGCGACCGGGGGAGCGGACGTCCGTCGTGGGCCGACACCGTCGCCGATGTGTTGGCCGATGTCGGTGAACGCATCACGGCCCTCGGCACCGGTGCGTGGCCGTGGCGTTCGAGCCAGACAGTGGATCGAACCGTCGCCGTCGACGGTGCGGTCCCCGTCGTGATCGACAACCGCGCCGGATCGATCAAGGTGCGCGCCGGCGATGGCGACGCAGTCACGGTGTCGGCGGAGCTGTTCGCTCCGAACGACGAGCTGCTGAACGAGATGACCGTCATCGCGGAACGCGACGGCGACGACGTAGTGATCAAGACCGACTGGCCCGAGCAGCGACGCGGTCGCCGCGCTCGACTGACGGTGACGGTGCCAGTCGGTTCAGGCGTCAAGGCGAAGACCATCGGAGGCAGCGTCGACTTGAAGCAGACGCGCGGCACGGTCGACGCCTCCACCACCGGCGGCTCGATCGCCATCGAGGCGGCAAACGGCGAAACGAAGGCCCGCACGATGGGTGGGAGCATCCGCGTCAGCGAGCACACCGGACCCGTGCACGCCTCGACCAAGGGTGGCTCGGTCCATCTCTCGGGCCGGCTCACGGACGATGTCGATGCCACCACGATGGGCGGCTCGATTCACATCGATGGCAGCGACAGCGCGACCGTCAACGCATCGACGTCCGGGGGTTCGATCCGGGTCAAGGGTCGCCTCCGCGGCTTCAGCCGCATGCGCACCGCGGGCGGTTCGGTGATGGTGTCGATCCCGCCGGACAACCAGTTGACGGTCGATGCCAAGGGCACGTCGGTGACGTCGGACTTCACCGACCTCGACGTGAGCCGGGGTCGCATCGAAGGAACGCTCGGTGACGGAAACGACGGCTGCATCGAGCTGCGGACGGCCGGGGGTTCGATCAGCCTGCTGAAGGCCTGAGCAACCTCAGCGCGGGTAGCGGTACCGCTTACGCGCGCGCCGCCCAGAGCCGCAGATTTTCGTGGTTGACAGCCTCGGCGACTTGTTATACGTATGTGCTGTCATTGCACACCAATGCAACAAGGAGTCGCACCAATGCAAGACGCCATCACCCCCGAGGACCGGTCGGCGACGGGCCCGGCCGAGGGCCACGACGGTCCGGTCACCCTGATCAACAAGTTCGTGGTGCCGTCCGGCCGCGACGAGCGCTTCGTCGAGCTGTGGACCGAGGCCAGCCACTACTTCCGGCGCCAGCCCGGCTACCTCTCGCTGCGGCTGCACAAGGCAGTGTCGCCAGACGCGCAGTACCGCTTCGTGAACGTCGCGCGCTGGGACAGCCTCGAGCACTTCCAGGCTGCGCACGCGACCGACGAGTTCCGCCGAGTCGTCACCGCGGATGGATGGGACGAGTTCCCGTCGACGCCCGCGCTGTACGAGGTGATCGTCGCCGACGACGCCGAACCCGCGCACGCGGCGTCATGACGTTCGTCTACGACCTGACGCTCGAACAGTGGACGCCGCCGGTCGAGATCGCGGGACCGTCGGCGGTGCAGGTGCGGCGCCCGCGGTACCCGTGGCAGAAGTGGCTGGCCGCAGCCATCACCGCACTGCCGGGCGCGGGAATCGCACAGCTGCTCGCGACCGACGACGACGAGTGATCCGCCGAGCGGGCGGGTGACGAAAAGTTCACAGTGTTGTCGTCCCTCGCACCGTCGCCGATCGGTACTCTGCGCGCCGTGGCGGACCACGACAGCATGCTCGTCGACCGGTTGGCGGCCGGTGACGACGATGCACTGAAAGAGCTCTTTGACCGATATTCCGGATTCGTGCTCGGGTTGGCGCGGCGGGTCACGCACAACGACCAGGTCGCGGAAGAAGTCGTGCAGGATGTGTTCGCATCGATCTGGTCGAAGCCGCAACGGTTCAACGCGTCGCGCGGTTCGTTGCGTGCCTACCTCGGAGTGCTCACGTACAGCCGAGCGGTCGATGTCGTGCGTAGCGACGTGCGTCGCCGTGCACGCGAGCAACGCTGTGTCGCCGAGGACGTCGACCTGCGTTCCAACGTCGATCCGCTCGACGCGACATCGGTGGCCGACGCAGTGCGCGACGCGATCGCATGCTTGCCCGACGAGCAACGACTCGCGGTCGAGCTCGCGTTCTTCCATGGCCACACCTACCGAGAGGTCGCAACCGTGCTCGCCATCCCCGAGGGAACGGCGAAGTCCCGACTGCGGCTGGCGCAAGCGAAGCTCGGCGTCCTGCTCGCACCGTTGCGAGGGGAGCACGTATGACCGCCAATGACCAACCCCGTGATCCCGTGACCGAGCTGCGCTTCGCGCTCGCAGAAGGCGACGCGATCGACGCGTCCGATGCGTTGCGGGCACGAGTGCTCGCGGCTGCAGCCGAAGCGCGTCAGCCCGGCGTCGCCGTCGACGCGCCCGCGTGGATCAGTGGAACGGATGTCTTCCGTCGTGCGGTGATGAGCCTCGACGAACTGCTGGCAACGCTGTCGCCCGACGAGTGGTCACGGCCCGCGTTGCGCGACCTCGACGTGCAAGGGCTCGTCGGTCACCTGATCGGCGTCGAAGAGGCGTTTGCCGCGGTGCTGCTGGGCGCCGACGACATCGCCGATCACGTCGACGACACCCAAGCCGCCGCGTTGCGCCAGCGCGACGTTGCGCCGCTGGAAACGCATCGGCAGTGGTTCGACGTCGCGACCAAGTCGATCGCGCTGCTCGAGGACCTCGACCTGTCGGCGCCGGTGTCGTTCTACGGCGTGACCTTGCCACTCGACGACCTGCTCGTCATCCGCGCCTTCGAGATGTGGATCCACGACGAGGATGTGCGCCGCGCCACGGGACGCGGGCTTGTGTCCCCTGATCCGGAGCGTCTCGCCCGCATGGTCGCCCTCGCGTCGATGCTGTTGCCGGCGGGCATCGCCCGCTCGGGGAACGCGCACGATGGCGCGACGGCTCGGCTCGTGCTGACAGGCACCGGCGGCGGTACGTGGGACGTGAACCTCGATGGCGCCAGCGAGACCCGCGCCGCGACGACTCGCATCGTGGTCGACGCCGCGGAGTTCTGCCGCGTCGTCGGCAACCGCAAGGATCAGTCGACGTCGGGAGCTGTGGTCAGTGGCAACGCGTCGATCGCTGCCGGCGTGTTGGTCGGCGCCGCGGCGCTCGCGCTCGACTAAGTCGACGATTCGACCGCGGGCGCGGCCGCTTCGGAAGATTCGGCGGCCAACCGGTCGCGCTCTTCCTGCATCGCGGTGAGCACCGCCATCATGATCTTGTTCATGTCCTCGTCGAGGAACTTGCGCGCCCGGAACAGGATGGCGGCGCCGATGAACGACAACGGCGAGACCAAGAGGAACGCGACGCGCAGGTTCTCGTCGAACATCGACGAGAGACCGGCGACGACGAGCGGTGCCGCGGCCTGACCGGCGATCACGGCCACGAGGTTGAACGCGCCGAAGCCAGTGCCCCGCAGGTGCGCGGGAAGCGCGTCCGTCAGACCGGCGCGCAATCCTGGAATCGCCATTGCGACGATGAAGAACGCGATCGACTGCAAGACCATCACGACCGCGATGGCCGGTACCTCGTAGTGCGTCGGGCGCACGAGGTACGACGTCGTGAACAACCCCGTACCGATGAACAAGAAGATGGCGGGTAGTGCGAGGCGTCCGCCTTGGATCTTCGGTGCCCACTTGTCCGCGACCCGTCCACCGAGGAGTACGCCGGGGACACCGCCGAGCACCACCATCAGACCGAAGAACGCCTCGCCGGAACCTTCCGCCATGTAGAGGTGTCGTTCGTAGTACTGCGGAAGCCAACGAGCGAGCGCGGTGACGGTGAACAGCAGCGCGGCGACGCCGACGAGCGTGTAGCGCATCGTGCGGATGTTGAGCACCGTGCGCATGTCGGCCTTGAGGCCGTCGATCATGTCGCGCAGGAACTGACGGAACCCGTGCTCGAAGAGCTTCGGGTGATCACCCTCGTGATGCTCGATCTCGCCACCGCCGAGCGCCGCCATCAGATCCGCGGTGCCGCGCTTGGGTTCCTTCAGCCGGAAGCACAACATCGCCACGAGCAGGCCGGGAATCGCGACGACGATGAGCGCAGCGCGCCAGCCCAGAGTCGCCGCGACCGCGCCGCCCACGGCAAC
>DASUCS010000383.1:0-11136 GCA_036275935.1 Acidimicrobiales bacterium | reverse complement strand
GCTGACTTCTGCTTCGACCCGGTGTGGGCTCCTGGAAGTGATCGAGTGGCCTGGCACGAGTGGGACGTTCCCGACATGCCGTGGGACAGTGGCCGGATCGTCGAGCGCGACACCGACGCCATCGGTGAGCCGCGCATGATTGCCGGCGGCTCAGGTGTCAGCGTGCAACAACCGCGGTACTCGCCCGACGGCGAGCACCTCGCGTACCTCTCCGACGAGAGCGGCTGGTTGAACGTCTGGGTCGACGACAAGCCACTCGTGGAGGAGCCCGTCGAACACGGAGACCCGACGTGGGGCCTCGGTCAGCGCTCGTACGCATGGTCGCCGGAAGGCGACCGCATCGTGTTCTGCCGCAACGAGAACGGCTTCGGCTCGTTGAACGTCGTCGAGCTCGCATCGCGCGACGTGCACCAGCTGGGGCGCGGCGTGCACGGCGCGCTGTCGTGGCGCGGTCCGTGGTGCGCGGCACTGCGGTCAGGAGCGCGCACGCCGACGCAAGTGGTCGCGTACGACGGAACGGCGCGCACCACCATCGCTCGCGCCCCGGTCGGCGGTTTCGAAGCACTCGACCTGCCCGAACCCGAGGCCGTCGAGTGGACCGGTGACGACGGCGCCGTCGTCTACGGCCGGCTGTACCGGCCTGCGACATCGGCTTCGGGAGCGAACCCGCCGCCGCTCATTCTTTGGGTGCACGGCGGACCGACCGGTCAGACCCAGGTCGTTTGGAACAACCGGCTTCCGTTCTTCCTCGACCGCGGGTGGGCCGTGCTGTTCCCGGACCATCGCGGGTCGACCGGTCATGGGCGCGCGTACGTGCAAGCCATGCGCGGCGGCTGGGGTGACGTCGATGTGCGCGACTGCGCTGCCGGGTTGCGTGCTGCCGCGAACCGCGGCTGGGCCGATCCGCGCCGCATGGTCGTCATGGGTGGATCGGCTGGCGGATTCACCGTGCTCAACCTCCTGGCGCATCATCCCGACCTGTGCGCGGCGGGTATCGACCTGTACGGCGTCACGGACTTGTTCGACCTCGACGAGACCACGCACCGCTTCGAGAAGCACTACTTGCACTCGATCGTCGGTCCGTTGCCGGAGACCGCTGACCGCTATCGCACGCGCTCGCCGGTCAACGTCGCCGAACAGATCAACTCCCCGTTGCTGATCCTTCAAGGCGACAGCGACCCCGTGGTTCCACCCGCTCAGAGCCGCTCGATCGCCGAGCGGCTGAAGGCCCTCGGTCGAACGGTCGAGCTGCACGAGTACGAGGGTGAAGGGCACGGTTGGCTTCGGCCCGAGACGGTGGTCGACGAGCTCGAGCGCGTCGAGTCGTTCCTGCGTCGCCATGTCCTACGGTGGCGCGCGTGAACGGCGCGACGAGATGGTGCCTGCTGTGCGGTGCGGAGTACGTGGCCGGCGTGCTGGAGTGCGCGGACTGCCTCGTGCCGCTGTCGGATCGTCAGCCGCTGCGCATCGACGAGCTCGGTGGCGACGAGGAGGAACAGGTCGCGTACGAGTTCGACGAGCTCGAAGCCCACGCCCGGCTCGTCATCGACGAGCTCTTCTGGAGCAACGGCGTCGCGCACGCGTGGGACGGTACGTCGCTCATCGTGCGCAACGAGGACGAGGAGGAAGCCGACCGTCTCATCGACGAGGCCGACAACGAGGCGTTTCTCGACAGTGACGCCGAGCAGGTGTCGTACGAGCTCGCGGACTGGGACGATGCGCGCCGTGGTCAGCTGACCGAGATGCTGTCGTCCGCGAGCATCGAGCACGCCTGGGACGAGCACGGAGAGCTCGTCGTGCTGGAGGACGACGAGGATCGCGTCGACGCCATCATCGACGCGATCGAGTTCCCTGACTCGCTGAAGGTCGACGACGCCGACGAAGTCGCCGCCGAGGAGGCGCTCGCGTCCGAAGGTCTCGATCCGCAGGATGTCCTCTCCGAGTTGTTCGTCGCCGCCGACCGCCTCATGCACGATCCGGTCGACCACGAAGGCGTGCTGTCGCTCGTCGACGCAGCACGGCTGGCCGCGACGCTGCCATTGCCGTACGGGTTCGCGCCGCCCGTGTGGAACGACTTGGTGGCCCAGGCGCAGAACCTCCGCAGCGAGCTCGAGAAGGACGATGTCGACGACGAGGAGATCATCGAGCACGCCACGAAGCTGCGCAGCACGCTGAGGCACTACGTCTGATGATCCTCGCCGAGTTCGAGGTGTTCCACAGTCGCAACTACTCACCTACGCGACGGCTCGCGCTCGGCTACAAGGACCTGCCTGCGGACCCTCCTCCGGGATTCGGGCCGCTCCTTCTCGGAGGCGTCGTGGCCGTCGGTGCGGAGGAGCTCGACGAGGAAGACGTCGACGCGCTGCTCCTGCTCATGACGCAGCTCGAGCACGGTCAACGAGTTGTGCAGCCGCGCGTCCGCAATCGCTTCCAGTCCGACAAACACGGTCTGGCGCGCACCGTCGGTCGTCTCATCGGCGGAGGTGAGCAGCTCGAGTACGACTTCGACGGCAGCGGCTCTCCGTTGCAGATGGCGCTCGCCGCGACGTACGCCGCCGGGCAGTTCCCGTTCAACGTGCGGCCTCGCGTGTTCGACGTGCTGCGCGCAGGGTTGCGATGGAAGGGGCCGATCGGACCGTCGTTGATCTCGCATCTTTCAGGCGGGCTCGGTGCGCCGGCCTGGTCCGTTGCCGCGTATCTCGACCCGAACCAATGGGCGCTCGATCTGCTCGGCTTCGGCGAACGCGCGTCGACGCCATCGAAACGCGAGGTGCAGCGCATCTTCCGCAAACTCGTGCGCGACGCGCATCCGGATCACGGCGCTGAGACCGAAGGTGCGGCGCAGCGAATTGCTGAGCTCACCGAAGCGCGCCGCATCCTTCTGGGATGAAGCCCCGATGAAGCCAGGCGCGCTGCTGTTGACACCCGGGGCGAGCGCGGACCGGAACCACTCGACGTTGCGGGCCATCGAAGCGGCCGTTGCGCCGATGCCGGTTGCCCGCATCGACTTCCCGACGCGCCCGGCCATCGCGATCCAACGGATCCGCGACGAAGCCGCGGTGCTGCTCGAGGCGAATGGCAAGAAGCCCAAGTCACTCGCACTGGGCGGTCGGTCGTTCGGCGGGAGGATGTGCTCGATGGCGGTGGCCGAAGGACTCCCCGCGAGTGCCCTCGTGCTCATCAGCTATCCGCTGCATCCGCCAGGCAAGCCCGACAACCTTCGCATCGACCACTTCCCGTCGCTGGAGGTGCCGTGCTTGTTCGTGAGCGGAACAAGGGACGCGTTTGCACGGCCCGACGAGCTCGAGCTGCACGCCAAGAAGATCCCCGGACCGGTGACCCATGTGTGGATCGAGGGCGGCGCACACGGCTTCAAGAAGGACGACGAGGTGGCGACTGCGGTCGCGGCGTGGCTGAAGAAGGTCCGATGACGAAGATCAGCGTGCGCCGATCAGGCCCCCTGAACGGCACCGTGTCCATAAGTGGTGCCAAGAACTCCGTGCTCAAGCTGATGGCGGCCACGACGCTCGCGCAGGGGCGCTACGTGCTGCACAACGTGCCCGACATCATCGACGTCGACTGCATGAGCGACCTGTTGGGCTCGATGGGCATCGGTGTGACCCGCAGCGGTCCCCACGACCTCGAGATCGACAGGACGTCCGACGTCGTGCCGGAAGCGCCCTACGAGTTGGTCGAGAGGATGCGCGCGTCGATCGTCGTGCTCGGGCCGTTGTTGGCACGGTTCGGGCGTGCTCGCGTCGCGATGCCGGGCGGCGACGACTTCGGGCCACGGCCCATCGACATGCACCTGAAGGGACTCGAGCTGCTCGGCGCGACGTTCGAGTTCTCGCACGGGTACATCGAGGCGCGTGCCGACGCGCTCACGGGTGCGCACATCCTGCTCGAGTATCCGAGCGTCGGTGCCACCGAGAACGCGTTGATGGCCGCGGTCCTG
This sequence comes from Acidimicrobiales bacterium, assembly GCA_036275935.1. Lineage (GTDB taxonomy): Bacteria > Actinomycetota > Acidimicrobiia > Acidimicrobiales > JACDCH01 > DASUCS01. The sequence goes on along the minus strand of DASUCS010000383.1, from coordinate 7,181 downwards.
GCAAAGGGCACCACGGTGATCGACAACGCGGCGCGTGAGCCCGAGATCGCCGATTTGGCCGCCTTCCTCAACCGAATGGGTGCGCAGGTGCTGGGGGCGGGTTCGTCCACCATTCGTATCGAAGGAGTCGACGAGCTCTCCGCCGTGGAGCACACGGTCGTACCCGATCGCATCGAGGCCGCGACCTTCCTTGCGGCACTCGGCATGACCGGCGGTGAGCTGACGTTGCACGGCGCTCGCGCCGAGCACATGGAGATGTTCATCGAGAAGGTCGGCGAAATGGGAATGAGGGTCTCGCCCACCTCCGATGGGTTGTGGGCGATGGCGCCTTCGCGGCTGCAGTCCGTCGACGTCGCGACGCTTCCGTACCCAGGCATTGCCACGGACTACAAGCCGTTGTTCGTGGCCATGCTGTCCGTGGCAGAGGGCGTCGGCATCGTCACCGAGAACGTGTTCAGTGGGCGGTTCCGCTACGTCGACGAGTTGGTGCGGATGGGAGCGGATGTGCGCACCGACGCCCACCACGTGATCGTGCGGGGACGCTCGCAGCTCTCAGGCGCTCCGGTTCGTGCTCCGGACATCCGGGCCGGTGCGGCGCTCGTGCTCGCCGGACTGCGAGCTGACGGTGAGACCGAGGTCCTCGGTGCAGAGCACATCGATCGGGGCTACGAGGACTTCGTGGGCAAGCTGACGGCGGTTGGCGCCGACGTTCGCCGCGACTGAACTCCTCAGTCGAACTCGTCGTCGCTGTCCTCGTCGTCCAAGTGCTGCTGCGCCTTGCGGTTGGCCATGTAGAGCAGGAACGCGAACAGGCCGAGAGGGATCGCGACGAAGAGCATCTCGTCCCAACCGCCTTGGTGAGCCAGCACCATTGTCATCACGTTCCCAGCAACAGGAGGACGGCAGCAACCGCGCCGACGACGATCGCGGCGCCGAGAGGATAGGTGGCGCGTACCGCCGCCTGTCCGCGGAACGATGTGTACGCGACTCGCTGCACCACGAAGACGCTGGCGACGCAACCGGCGAGCAGCGCGAGCGTCTGGATCCAACCGGTTTGCGCCGGTGTGAGCCAGCGGTAGTCGACGATGTAGTCGATCGTGCCGAACACGTCCCACCCGCGGCCCAGCGGATCGGACGCGAGGGCGTAGAAGTTCTGCAGGTCGGCGAGGAACGGGCTCAGGTAGTGCACGAAGGACCACACGAACCCGATCGGAACCATCGCGAGCGCGAAGCGCGCGGTGACGCTGCTGGCCGGCTGTGACGTGATGCGCGCCGCGATCCGCGTGGCGAGGACGTACACGATCGCAACCGCAACGACCGCCCAGACGAGCCCGACGGTGTTGATCATGCGAGCGCTCCACCCGCGCGACGTACCGAGTACGTCCACCCACCAGTTCGTCTGACTCACGGCGTCGAAGAGGATCGAACCGAGGTAGACGCACAGCAGCGCGACCGTCCCGGCGGTCGGAGATCGACGACGGCGGCCGAGGAGGCCGAACAACGCGCTGAATCCCTCGCCGTCGCGCACCCATCCGCGTCCCCAGCGGTACGCGCCGAGCACGACGGCAACCGTGTAAAGGGTGAGGAACACTGCGATCTCGTGCGGACGTGGCGGATAGAACTCCGGGTAGGCGAACACGAACCACAGGAACGAGAACAGGAGCACGGCGGCGGTCCAGTGGGAGTCGGGCCCCTCCGGTTCTTCCTCGTCCTGTGGCAGCGCCCGCGCGATCGTGTCGAGCGGGTTGAACCACCAGTAGACGTCGCCCGCAACGACCGAGATGATCTGCCAGCCGAGGTAGAAGATCACGATCAACGTGACCGGCGAGATGTTCGACCCGGCGTCGTTCTTGCCGAACGCGGCGGTGACGAACAGGGCGACATACGCAAGCAGGCCGACGGCGCGCGTGATCGCGAATGCGCGGCCTCGAACCGGCTCGTCCTTGGTGGTCCCGGTCACTGCCGCAGGCCGCGGGCGCATGATCCGCAGCACGACGAAGACGATCACGACTGCGAACCCGATGCCGTACGCGACGAGCCACTTCGGGAGAGGCAGCCCGTTCGTCCCGCCGAAGCCGTGGGCGAGGATCGGGATCGGGGTTCGGAACACGACGCCTCGATCGTACGAGACGCCGCGGTCGCACCTGGTCGCGCCGGGAACACCAGCGCAGGCCCGGTTGTTCAGTTTCGGTGCGTCCCACCGTCGATGCGAGGATCTGTTGATGCGCGAGAAGGTCGAGCAGACGATCGAGGCCATCCGCCCGGCCATCCAGGCCGACGGTGGTGACATCAAGCTGCACGACGTCGACGAGACGACGGGCGTCGTCACGGTCGAGCTCGTGGGCGCATGTGTGAGCTGTCCGGCGTCGACGGTCACACTGAAGGCAGGCATCGAGCGGATCCTGAAGGACCGCGTCGAGGGTGTGACCGAGGTCATCAACCAGTCGGATGACCTGTTCGAGGGCACGCCGCTGTCCCTGTAGTTTCGGCGACCTTGACCCGCCAGGAACGTCTGCCCAACGAGCTGCTCGACGAGGCGCGATCCGGGTCGCGGGCCTCGCTGGCGCAACTCCTGTCGCTCGTCGAACGTGGCGGCGACTCTGCACGGTCGGTGGGCAAACTGACGTTTCCTCTGGGCGGATCGGCGTACACGGTCGGAATGACGGGCGCGCCAGGCGCGGGGAAATCCACGTTGACCGGAGGTCTCGTGCGCGCGCTGCGAGCCGAGGGTGACGAGGTCGCGGTACTGGCCATCGACCCGACCTCGCCGTTCACCGGCGGTGCGATCCTCGGCGACCGCGTCCGCATGCAGGACCACGCCCTCGATGCGGGTGTGTTCATTCGATCGATGGCCACACGCGGGCACCTCGGTGGCCTGGCGCTCGCGACGCCCGAGGCCGTGCGGGTGCTCGATGCGGTCGGCTTCGCGTGGGTGATCGTCGAGACGGTGGGCGTCGGCCAGGTCGAGGTCGAGATCGCCGGCGCGGCCGACACGACGCTCGTGGTCGTGAATCCCGGCTGGGGCGACGCAGTGCAGGCGTCGAAAGCAGGCTTGCTCGAGATCGCGGATGTCTTCGTGATCAACAAGGCCGACCGGCCCGGTGCGGACGAGGCGCGACGCGACCTCGAGCACATGCTCGACCTCGCGTCGCTTCCGCCGGACGCCTGGCGCCCGCCGATCGTCGCCACCGTCGCGTCGACGGGTGACGGCGTCGGCGGCGTCATCGAGGGCATCGCGGCGCATCGTGCGTGGCTCGGAGCGCACGACCGGCTCGAGGAGAAGCGGGCGGCACGGCTGCGTGACGAGCTCGTCGGCATCCTCAGTGAGCGCGTCATCGAGCGCGTGCGGGGCCTTCGTTCAGGTGACGAGTTCGCTCGCGTGCAGGACTTGGTCGCGGCCCGCGAGCTCGATCCATGGACGGGGGCGGACGAGCTGCTCGGGCTGTTGGAATAGCGTCCTCCGCCGTATGGCTTCCGAACTCTTGGTGCATGTCGAACGGCGCGATGACGGAGTCGCGGTGCTGCGGCTCGAGAACGGCAAGGTGAACGCGCTGTCGACCGGGCTGCTCCGGCAACTCGAGGACGCGGCGCGCACGTTGAGCGACAACCCGCCTGGCGCGGTGGTCGTGACGGGAGGCGATCGCGTGTTCGCGGCGGGTGCAGACATCTCCGAGTTCGGAGGGCCGGAGGAGGCCGAACGCATCGGGCACCTCTTCCTGCTCGCGCTCAACGCCGTCGCCGACATCCCGAGAGCGACGATCGCCGCGGTCAGTGGGGTCGCGCTCGGCGGAGGCTGCGAGCTCGCGCTCGCGTGTGACTTCCGCATCGCGTCGACGCGCGCCCGGTTCGGTCAACCCGAGATCCTGCTCGGCATCATCCCGGGAGGCGGAGGGACACAGCGATTGTCGCGTCTCGTGGGTCCGGCGCGAGCAAAGGACATGATCTTCACCGGCCGCGCCATCGACGCGGACGAGGCACTCCGCATCGGACTGGTGGACGAAGTCGTCGAGCCGGACGCGTTGTTCGAATGCGCCCTCGAACGCGCGGCGGCGCTCGCGAAGGGTGCCGTGGTCGCGCACGGGCTCGCGAAGCGCGCCGTCGATCGCGGCCTCGACATCACATTGGGCGGAGGGCTCGACCTCGAGCAGCAGCTCTTCGTCGAGGTGTTCCGCACCGAGGACGCCAAGACAGGCGTCGCGTCGTTCCTCGAGCACGGCCCCGGCAAAGCCGCCTTCAAGGGCCGCTGACCGCAACCATCGTGCATCGCCGGGCTCTCTGGCCGGTGGCGATGCACGATCGTGGTCAGAATTTGCTGATGATGTCGTCCGCGAAGCGGCGGATGCCGTCGATCTTCTGCTGCAGGTCGTCCGTGAGGCCCGCGTAGAACACCCACGGCATGGTGAGGAGATGGGTGACGCCGGCTTCCTCGAGGCGCCGGTAGCCGTCGTAGTCGAACGCGTCGACGCACGAGCCGATCATGGCGAAGTCCGTGTCCGATCGACCGAGCTTCGATCGCTCCTCGTCGAGGCGTGCTCGGATCTGGCGGAACTCGTCGATCGTGTGCATGTCGCTGACCCAACCGTCGTTGCGCGCCGCTCGCCGCAACGCAGGGTCGCTGATGCCGCCGACGTAGATCGGGATCTGCTGCGTCGGGGTGGGCGTCATCTCGAGCTTGTCGAAGTCGTAGAACTCACCGTGGTGCTCGACCCATCCACCGGACCACAACGTGTGCAACACATCGATCATCTCGTCGGCCCGCTTGCCGCGCTTGGCGAACGGCTGCTCGAGCGCGGTGAACTCCTCCTCGCACCATCCCATACCGACGCCGAGCGCGACACGGTTGTTCGACAGCACCGCGGCAGTGCCAACCATCTTCGCGACGTTGAACACGTTGCGCATCGGCAGCACGTAGACGTTGGTGAAGAACTGCAGCCGCTGCGTGGCCGATGCCATCGCGCCGATCGAGACCCAAGGGTCGGGCCACGGCGTGAACGGTTCCCACCGGCGTCCACCGTCGTCGGTGTAGGGATACGCCGACGAGATCGTCTCCAGGTTGATCACGTGGTCGGACATTGCGACGGCATCCCAACCGCACTCGTCCGCCGCCTTCGCCAGCGGCACGTAGTGATCGAGTGGGCTGAACGAAAGGGCGAAGCAGAACTTCACGACAGGGTGCCGCCGTCCACACGCAACTCGTCGCCATTGACGTGGGCGGCGTCGTCGGACGCGAGGAACGCGATCGCGGCCGCCACCGTTTCGGGCCCGCGCGCCTTGTCGAGCGCCATGATCCGGCGGACGAGATCCATGTCGGCTCCTTCGGGGAAGTCGAAGTCCTTCGTGATGGGCGTCTGGATGGACCCCGGGCACACCGCGTTGCAGCGAACGCCTCGCCGTCCGTACTCGACTGCGATCGTGCGGGTCAGCGCGAGCACCCCACCCTTGGACGCGGAATAGGCGGCAGCCCACGGATGGCCGGCGAGTGCCGCGGTCGACGAGACGTTCACGATGTTCCCGCGCGTCTTCAGCAGTTCGGGGATCGCATACCGGCAGCACAGGAACGTGCCGGTGAGGTTGATCGCCAACACCTGGTCCCAGGTGTCGAGGGGGTGCTCGTGCGTGTTCGCAGTGCGCAGGATCCCCGCGACGTTCGCGAGCACGTCGATCCGACCGTGCCGGTCGACGGTCTGCGCGACGAGCAGCGGCGCGAACGACGGGTCACTGACGTCGCCGACGATCGCATCGTCGTCGAGCCCTTCCTTGGCAACATCGGCGCGCACGACGGTCGCGCCCTCGTCCGCGAGTCGGTCGGCGGTCGCCCGTCCGATGCCCGACGCTGCCCCGGTCACGATGGCCACCCGCCCCTCGAAGCGCACGCACGCAGACTAGAACGTGTTCTCGTTTTCGGAAAATGAGGACTCCGGTACGGTTCCGCGATGAGCTACGAGCCTCCGGGAGGCACGCCGCCGCCGCCACCGCCCTGGCAGCCCCCTCCGCCGGCGTCATCCGCGCCCCCGCCCCCGGGGGCGCCCTACCCGCCGGCCGCGTACGGCGTCGGTGCCTACGCGTACACGCCGACGCAGTCCACACAGTCGACGAAGGGTCTGTCCACCGCGCTGGTCATCCTGCTGGCGATCACGTCACTCACGGGCATCTTCGTGGCGATCGCGTTCTTCCATCGAGCGTCGCTCGTCGACGACACGAATCGCGTCTTCTTCAACCTGAAGGAGGTCAGCGACGCGGACGACCAGGTGAGCGCAGCCGTCGCGATCTTCATGTTGGGTCTGCTGGCGACGGGGGTCGTGTGGATCATCTGGCAGTTCCGTTACAGCAAGAACGCGGAGCTGCTCCGCGGGAACTTCGGGTTGCCGAGCGGTTGGGCGATCGGCGGTTGGTTCGTTCCCATCGGCAACTTCGCGCTTCCGCAGCTGCAGTTGCTGCAAGCGGCGCGCGCGTCGGATCCCGACCTCCCGCAGGGTCAGCCCGTCGCGGCAGGTCGCCCGCCGTCGACGCTCGTGCCCTGGTGGGTCCTCTACGACCTCGCGTGGCTCTTCTTCTTCGTCGGGCGCGGCACGCGCCCTGACAACAACGAGCTGGTGTCGTTGTCCGAGCTCGACAAGTTCGTGCGGGCCGATCGCATCAGCGGCGTCGCGGCGTTGGTGTTCCTGGCGGCCGGAGTGGTCGCCATCTTCCTCGTGCGGTCGTGCACCGATCGACAGTCGCGAGCGCTCGCGTCGTTCACGCCCCAGGCACCGCCACCGTCGCCGCAGTGGCAGCCACCGCCGCCGGTTCCCCCTCAGCAGCAGTGGTCGCCGCCGCCCCCTCCGGCGCAATGGCAGCCGCCGCCAGCACCCCCGCCGCCGCAGCAATGGCCGCCACCGGCACCACCTCCGCCCGCACCACCTCCGCCCGCGCCACCTCCGCCCGCGCCGGCGCCGCCGCAGCAGTGGCCGCCTCCGCCGCCGCCACCTCCTCAGTGAGCCGAGACTGCGTCAGGCCCAGGCGACTCGGCCGAGCTCGACCGGACTGACCAGGTCGGCGTGCGCCGGCACGACGCGGACCGTGAAGCCATAGCGACCGGCGCGGTCGCACGAGAACGCGCCGCGGTAGCGCAGGGTCCTGCTCGGCGCGTCGCCGGCCGGCGTCATCGTCGCGACGGTCGGGTGCTCGAGCTCGTCGTGCTG
>DASUCS010000382.1:0-2829 GCA_036275935.1 Acidimicrobiales bacterium | reverse complement strand
GCTGCCGGGCATCGCCAGCGGCGAGACGATCGCCACGCTCGCGTTCACCGAGGAGTCCGGACGGTGGGACGAGGCCGGCATCACGATCTCGGCCACGAAGGCCGGCGACGGCTACAAGATCAACGGCACGAAGATGTTCGTACTCGACGGCCACACCGCGAACCTGATCCTCGTTGCAGCGAAGACCGACGCCGGTGTGAGTCTGTTCCGCGTCGACGCCGACGCCGCCGGCCTCACCCGCACGCCGCTGGCCACGATGGACCAGACCCGCAAGCAGGCGAAGCTCGAGTTCAAGGACACGCCCGCGCAGTTGATCGGCACGGACGGCGCGGGCTGGACGGTGCTCGAGCGTGTGCTCGATCTCGCCGCCGTCGCACTCGCTGCCGAGCAGGTCGGTGGTGCGCAGAAGGTTCTCGACATGGCCGTCGAGTACGCCAAGGTGCGCGTGCAGTTCGGCCGCCCGATCGGTTCGTTCCAGGCCATCAAGCACAAGTGCGCCGACATGCTGCTCGAGGTCGAGTCCGCCAAGTCCGCCGCGTACTACGCCGGCTGGTGCGCGTCGGAGCTCAACGACGAGCTGCCTTCGGTCGCCTCACTCGCCAAGGCGTACTGCTCCGAGGCGTACTTCCACGCCACCGCCGAGAACATCCAGATCCACGGCGGCATCGGCTTCACCTGGGAGCACCCCGCGCATCTCTACTTCAAGCGGGCGAAGTCGTCCGAGCTGCTCTTCGGTGACCCGACCTACCACCGCGAGCTCCTCGCCCAGCGCATCGGCATCTGAGAATCGGCGTTCTGGCGTCCCAGAGTCCGCATCCGGACCCTCGGGACGCCAGAATCCTGAGCGGTGCTGGTCGTTCTGCTCGCCGTCGTCGGGGCGGTGCTCGTGGTCGTGATCGCGCTCGTGGCCGTGGGCCGCGAGGCGTTCACGATGAGCGTCCAACCGAAGCAGGCCCACTACGACCTCGAAGAAGCGGTGGAGTTCGTCGCGGATCGGCTGCCCGACGAGGTCACCGCGATCCTGAGCTACGACGATGTCAGGTCGATCCTGCGGTGGCATCTCGAGTACCTCCGGGACCGCGGCGTGCCGGCGCGGCGTGACCTCGTCGATGGCGGGCCGGTAGTGGTCGAGGACGACGAGGGCATCGCATGGGTGCTGGGGAAGGCCGACGAGGTCGGGATGGACGTGACCGACGCCGAGGTCGCGATCGTGCTGGAGACCGAGGTCGAGTACTTCGAGGCGATCGGCGCCATCGGGGGACAGGTGCCCGAGCCCCCGGACGACACCGTCTAGGTATACCTAGGCGGACGGTCGCGAAATCACACTCGTGAAATACGCAGGTTGTCCGATGTGGCCGCCTACCTCAGGGGCGCACACTGCTTGCCATGACATCGACCTGGTATGACGCAGACAGCCGGGTCGCTGCGCACCGAGCGGAGTTGGAGGACGCCGCTCGGCGCCACCGGGCGACCCGATCATTCCGCCGCATCTGGCGACGCACCAACAAGGCCGCATAACCGCGGTCACCCGTAGCCTTGGGCGCGTGTTGGTGGGGCGCCCCGGGCTCAGTCCGATCATGGTCGGGCGGGCCGACGAACTGACGAGGCTCGCTCGGCTCCCGGACGAGGACGACGCTCCGGCGATCGCCTTGATCGGGGGCGAGGCCGGCGTCGGGAAGACCCGGCTGTTGCGGGAGCTGTGCGAGCGCCTTCCGCAGGACACGCGGGTGCTCGCCGGCCAGGCCGACCCAGGGTCCGCCGGTCGCCCCTTCGAGCTCCTGCTCGATGCGCTGAAGCGAGAACCGGGCATCGATCCCGAACCGCTCAGCATCGTGACCGACGTGAGTCGTTCCACAGAAGAGCGTGTCGCGGCCGCGCTCGGCATCATCGTGCAGATCGCGGGCGAACAGCCGACGGTGGTCGTGTTCGACGACCTGCACTGGGCGGACACGCCCAGCGTCGAGCTCTTCGACCAACTGTCCGAACACGGTGCCGGTCCCCGAATGGTCGTCGGCACGTATCGCCCCGAGGGATTGTCGCGCCGTCACCCGGTGGCCGATCTGCTCCCGAAGCTCGAGCGGCGCAGCGCCGTGACGCACGTCCACCTCGAGCGCCTCACCACGACCGAGGTCAGCGCGTTCCTGACCGCCGTCTACGGCCGCGCTCCTTCGTTTCGCGTCGTCGAGACGCTTCACGCGCGCACCGGGGGCAATCCGTTCTTCCTCGAGGAGCTGCTGTCGGCCGCGGGAGCGGGCGGCGATCCCGAGCAGTTGGTGTCGCAACCGTTGCCGTGGAGCCTCGGCGAGATCGTGCGCGGTCAGCTCGACGAGCTCGAGTCGGAGGACCGTCGCATACTCGAAACGGCCGCGGTCCTCGGACGGCGCGTGTCGTTCGACGTCCTCGCTGCGGTGACCGGGTCTGGCGAAGACGAGCTGATCCGCACGCTGCGATCGCTCGTCGCCTCGGGCATGTTGATCGAGGACGAGAACGACTTGTTCAGCTTCCAGCACGCGCTGGCACGCGAGGCCATCGAGGCGGACCTGCTCGGGCGCGAGCGGCGGCGGTTGCACGAAGCCGCGCTGACAGCCCTCAAGGAGATGGGCATCGACGACCTCGCGTCGATCGCGCACCACGCGCACGGCGCCGGTCGCTACGACGAGCTGGCGTCGGCAGCGCGGGCGGGCGCACGTCAGTACCTCGAGTCCGGGTCGACCTTCCAGGCCCTCGAGCTCGCGGAGCTCGGACTCACCGAAGTGTGCGACGACCCCACGCTGCTCGCGTACGCGTCGCAAGCCGCGTGGCTGACCGGGCTCGGCAGCGAGGCGATCG
>DASUCS010000381.1:0-15094 GCA_036275935.1 Acidimicrobiales bacterium | reverse complement strand
CAACGTGCAATTCGCGCTCGACCCCACGAACGGCGACATGGTCATCATCGAGATGAACCCGCGCGTGTCCCGGAGCAGTGCGCTGGCCTCGAAGGCGACCGGGTTCCCGATCGCCAAGATCGCGGCCCGGCTCGCGGTCGGCTACACGCTCGACGAGATCCCGAACGACATCACGAAGAAGACGCCGGCGAGCTTCGAGCCGGTCATCGACTACGTCGTCACCAAAGTGCCGCGCTGGGCCTTCGAGAAGTTCCCCGGCACGAAGGGCGTGCTCGGCACCTCGATGCAGTCGGTCGGTGAAGCGATGGCGATCGGGCGCACGTTCCCCGAGTCGTTGCAGAAGGCCTTGCGCTCGCTCGAGCACGGTCGCCGCGGGCTCAACTGCGATCCCGCCGAAGCGTTGCTCGACCAGCTCTCCGACGACGAGCTCGTCGCCGCGGCGGCGATCGGGACACCTGACCGTCCCTTCCAGCTCGAAGCGGCGCTGCGCCGGGGGATCTCGATCGAGCGGCTCTACGAGGCGACGAAGGTCGATCCGTGGTTCCTCGATCAGATCGCGCAGATCGTCGACGAGCGCGCTCACCTCGCCGAACTGGGGATGGACGCCTTGCGCCGGCCGGATTGGCGGCGCGCCAAGCGACTCGGCTTCGCCGACGCACAGCTGGCCCACCTGTGGAACGTTCCTGAATCGGACGTCCGGGGCATGCGCATCGCGCACGACGTGAGCGCCACGTTCAAGACCGTCGACACCTGCGCGGCGGAGTTCGCGGCGGAAACGCCGTACCACTACTCCACGTACGAGGACGACGACGAGGTCCAGCTCGGCACGAAGCCGAAGGTCATGATCCTCGGTTCCGGTCCGAACCGGATCGGCCAAGGCATCGAGTTCGACTACTGCTGCGTGCACGCGGCGTTCGCGCTGCGCGACGCCGGGTTCGAGACGATCATGGTCAACTGCAACCCGGAGACGGTCTCCACCGACTACGACACGTCCGACCGGTTGTACTTCGAGCCGATCACACACGAAGACGTCCTCAACGTCATCGACGTCGAGCGTCGCCGCGGTGACCTGCTGGGCGTCGTCGTGTCGCTCGGTGGTCAGACGCCGTTGAAGCTCGCCGGCCTGTTGCCGCCCGAGCTCGTGCTCGGGACGTCACCGAAGTCGATCGATCTGGCCGAGGACCGAGACCGGTGGAACGACCTCTGCGCGCGACTCGAGATCCCGCAACCAGCGGGCGGCACTGCGGTCAGCATCGAGGACGCGCTGAAGATCACCGAGCGCATCGGCTACCCCGCGCTCGTGCGCCCGAGCTACGTGCTCGGGGGCCGCGCCATGGAGATCGTCTACGACGACGACGCGCTGCGCGCCGCGATGCGCGAGCTCGCGGGATTCGGCTCGCTGGGTCGCGAAGGTGGGCTGTCCGCCGAACGGCCGGTGCTGATCGACCGCTTCCTCGAAGACGCCACCGAGGTCGACGTCGACGCCATCCGCGACCAGAGCGGCGACGTGATCATCGGAGCGGTCATGGAGCACGTCGAGGAGGCCGGCGTGCATTCAGGGGACAGCGCGTGTGTCATCCCGCCGTACTCGCTCACACCCGAGACCGTTCGTGTCATCGAGGGCCACACGCGAGCGATCGCCGAAGCGCTGAACGTCGTCGGGTTGGTCAACGTCCAGTACGCGGTGAAGGGCAACCAGGTCTTCGTGATCGAAGCGAACCCCCGTGCCAGCCGGACGGTGCCGTTCGTGGCGAAGGCGACCGGGGTGCCGCTGGTCAAGATCGCCGCCCGGGTGATGGTGGGCGCCACGCTGGCTGACCTGCGGGAACAGGGGCTGGTGCCGGCCCCCGTCGGTGGTCACGTCGCGGTGAAGGAGGCGGTCCTCCCGTTCAACCGCTTCCCCGACGCCGACTCGGTGCTCGGACCCGAGATGCGCTCCACCGGTGAGGTCATGGGGATCGACCGCACGTTCGGGCTGGCGTTCGCCAAGAGCCAGATGGCGGCGGGGGACCGACTTCCGACCGGCGGCATGGTCTTCCTCTCCGTCGCCGACCGTGACAAGCCGACCGCGATCGGCGCCGCGCAGCGCTTCATGGAGCTCGGCTTCTCGATCGCGGCCACCGCCGGCACCGCGGCCTTCCTCGAGGACAACGGCGTGCCCGTCGCGACCGTCGTGGCGAAGCTGGGCGAGGCGACGGGGGTCGATGCAGTGGATCTCATCGCCAGCGGCAAGGTCGACCTCGTGATCAACAGCCCGCGCGGCCGCGGGGCTCGCGCCGACGGCGATCACATCCGCGCCGCAGCACAACAGCACTCGATCCCGTGCCTGACCACCGCAGCCGCAGGTGTCGCGTCCGCTGACGGCATCGCCGACTGGACGCACCACGAGCTGCGCGTGCGTTCGTTGCAGGAGTACCACGCCAGCGCGACGGACCAGTTGGAGCTCGAACTTTGAGTCTCGCGACGCGCGTCGGACCGGTGGAGCTGCCGAACCCGATCATGACCGCGTCGGGAACGAGCGGTCACGGTGCCGAACTGCAGGCGTACTTCTCGCTGGAGCGACTCGGCGCGGTCGTCGTGAAGTCCTTGTCCGCCGAACCCTGGCCCGGCAACCCGGCACCGCGACTGCACGAAGCAGGCGACGCGATGTTGAACAGCGTCGGACTGCAAGGACCGGGTGTGACCGCGTGGTTGCACGACGATCTGCCGTCGCTGCGAGACGCGCGTGCGCGTGTCGTCGTCAGCATCTGGGGACGGACCGTCGAGGAGTACGAGAAGGCCGCGGTCGCGCTCACCGGCGCGCCGAGCGAGATCGTCGCGGTCGAGGTCAACCTGAGTTGCCCCAACCTCGAAGGCGGTCGTCATCTCTTCGCGCACTCGACGGGGGACACGAGCGACGCGATCACTGCCATCGTCAACGTCCTCGACCGCCCGGTGTGGGCGAAGCTCACCGCACACGTCACCGATGTCGTCGCGATCGCGGATGCGGCAATGAGTGCGGGCGCGAGTGCATTGACGTTGACCAACACGATGCTGGCATTGGCGATCGACCCCGAGACGCGCCGACCGCGGCTCGGTGTCGCGGGTGGCGGTGGCGGGCTCAGCGGCGCGGCGATCCATCCGATCGCGGTGCGAGCCGTGCACGACGTCCATCGAGCGATCCCTGACGCCCCGATCGTCGGCGTCGGTGGGGTGGCACGCGGCATCGACGCGATCGAGCTCTTGCTGGCCGGTGCTGCGGCGGTGCAGGTCGGGACGGCTACCTTCGCCGATCCACGGGCGCCGTTGCGGGTGCTGGAGCAGTTGTCCGAGTGGTGCGCGGACCACGGGGTGCGAGCAATGGACGAGATCATCGGAGGAATGGATGGCTGAGACCCGGGCTGAGGTGCCGGAGGAGATCCGCAGGAAGCTGGCGATCGTGCTCGACTTCGACGACCTCGTCGAAGCGCTGCGGATGGCCCGCGAGCTGCGACCGTGGTTCGGTACCGCGAAGATCGGTCTCGAGCTGTACAGCTCCGTCGGCCCGGACGCGGTGACCGCGCTGACCGATCTCGGTTACGACGTGTTCACCGACCTGAAGTTCTACGACATCCCGACGACGGTGAACCGCGCGTCGCGCGTCGTCGGTGCGTTGGGTGCGCGTTACTTGAACTTCCACGCGCAAGGTGGCGCAGCGATGTTGCGCGCGGGCGTCGAGGGATTCAAGCAAGGCGCGATCGACGCGGGTCTGCCTGACCCGATCGCGCTTGCCGTCACGGTGTTGACGAGCGACAGCGATGCACCGCCGCACATCCTCGGCAAGCGCGTGCAGGCCGCGTTGGAGAGCGATTGCGACGGCATCGTGTGCGCGGCCAGTGACGTGAAAGAGGCGAAGCAGTACGGCCCGCGACTCGTTGCGGTCGTGCCGGGCATCCGTCCCGCCGGTGCGCCTCGACATGAACAAGCACGCGCGGCAACGCCGAAGGAAGCCGTTGATTCCGGGGCCGATCTGCTGGTGATCGGCCGGCCCGTCACCCGGGCAGATGACCCCGCGGCGGCGGCAGAAGCCATTGCGGCTGAGCTTCAGTAGAAGTCGGAGAACTCCAGCAACGTCGAACGAAGCCGCCGCTGCGCCGAAGGCGAGTCGGCCGTGAGACAGCACCTTCGAGCGAGCATCTGGCGAGCGAGATGGTGTCGAGAAACTGCAGTAGGGTCCGCGACATGCCTCTTCCTCCCGCCCTCACCCCGGAACAGCGGCAGGCAGCGCTCGACAAGGCAGCTGCCGCCCGCCGCGAGCGCGCCGAGCTGAAAGAGAAGCTCAAGATGGGTTCGGTAAATCTGCGCGAGCTCCTCAACCTCGCCGACAACCACGAAGTGATCGCGAAGATGAAGGTGCTCGCCGTGCTGGAGTCCCTCCCCGGTGTCGGCAAGGTGAAGGCCCGCCGCACGATGGAGGAGATCGGAATCAGCGAAACGCGCCGAGTGCGCGGACTCGGCGATCAGCAACGCACGAAGTTGCTCGAGGCGTTCCCCGGCTGACGAGCCTCGCACCTGCGCCAGCTCCCGCATCGCTGAGTTGCTAGTCACCATCTCCGGGCTCCCGGGCGCGGGCACGAGCACCGTGGCCCAACTCGTCGCCGACGCGCTCGGGCTCGAACGCGTCGACGGCGGCACCGTCTTTCGATCGATGGCGGCCGAGGTCGGCCTCGACGTCGGTGAGTTCTCGAAGGTCGCCGAAGGCAACCCCGAGATCGACCTCGAGCTCGACCAGCGGCTCGCCGATCGGGTCAAGGAGGGTGAGGTCGTGCTCGAGTCCCGCCTGGCCGGCTGGATCGTGACGATCGAACAGCTGGATGCTGTCCGCGTCTGGATCGACGCCGAAGAGGGGGAGCGGGCCCGGCGTGTCGCCGGTCGGGAGCACGAGGGCCAGGACGCCGCCCTCGCCGCCAACCGGGCCCGGGAGGCCTCGGAACGGCGGCGCTATCGCACGTACTACGGCATCGATCTGGACGACCTCACGGTGTACGACCTGGTCATCGACTCGACGTCGACGCCGCCGGAGGCCATCGCCAAGTCGATCCTGACGGCAGCCACCCGGTAAGCTGGCCAGCCGATTTCCCTCCAGACGAGGTGCACGGACGCGCATGGCCGCAGGACGCCACGACACGATGATGAACCCGGCGATCGAGGGCCTCCTCGACGCCGCGGACTCCAAGTTCCGCCTGGTCACACTGGGTGCGAAGCGGGCTCGCCAGATCAACTCGTACTTCGGCCAGCTCGGCGAAGGCTCGGGCCCGATGATCCCGCCGCAGGTGACCTCCGTGGCCCGCAAGCCGCTCTCCATCGCCTTCGAAGAGGTTGCCGCCGGCAAGATCATCCCGGTCGAGCCGGAGCCGGGCGAGGACGACGCCGTCGAGGGCGACGCCGCCGAATAGCGGCGGGCGAGGCAGGACCGATGCTCGAAGGACGAAAGGTCGTCCTCGGGGTCTCAGGTGGGATCGCGGCGTACAAGGCGATCGAGGTCTGTCGACGCCTGGTCGACGCCGGCGCGTACGTCATCCCCGTGTTGAGCGAGGGCGCCCTGAAGTTCGTCGGGCGCACGACGTTCGACGCGCTCGGCTCGGAGAAGGCGCACACCTCGCTGTGGGACGACGAGCACGCGATCCCGCACACACGGCTCGGTCAGACCGCCGATCTGGTCCTCGTGGCACCGGCCACCGCTCGGGTCATCGGCACCTACGCAGCGGGCATCAGTGACGACCTCCTCACCAACACGCTGCTCGCCACCCGCGCCCCCGTCGTGATCTGCCCCGCCATGCACACGGAGATGTGGGAACACCCGGCAGTGCAGGACAACGTGCGCACCTTGCAGGCGCGCGGCGTGCACGTCGTGCCACCCGAAGCGGGACGACTCGCCGGCGGCGACGTCGGCGCCGGCCGGTTGGCCGAGCCGGCCACCATCGTGGCGTCGGTCGACCGCGTGCTGACCGAACCCGACCTCGGTGGGCTGCACGTGCTCGTCACCGCCGGCGGCACGCGCGAGCCGATCGATCCGGTCCGGTTCATCTCGAACCGGTCGTCGGGCAAGCAAGGCCATTCGATCGCCGACGTGGCGGCGCAGCGGGGCGCAAAGGTCACGCTCGTCACCACGACCGACCGACCAGCGGCGCCCGGCGTCGAGGTCGTGCGCGTGCAGACCGCAGCCGAGATGGAACAAGCCGTCCTCACCCGTAGCGGGGCTGCCGACGTCGTGATCATGGCCGCCGCGGTGGCGGACTTCCGGCCCGTGCAGGCCGTCAACCGCAAGATCAAGAAGGATGCGGGCGTTCCCGAGATCGTGCTCGAGCCGACCACTGACATCCTCGCCGCGCTCGGGGCGCAGAAGCATCCGGGTCAGACCATCGTCGGTTTCGCGGCCGAAACCGATCAGGTCGTCGACAACGCCCGCGCCAAACTCACTCGGAAGGGCGCCGACCTGATCGTGGCGAATGATGTGTCGGCCCCGGGTGCGGGGTTCGAACACGACACCAACGCCGTCGTCATCGTCGCCCCCTCGTCCACCACGTCCGTCGAACTGCAGGACAAGCGAGCGATCGCCGCCGCTGTGCTCGATGCGGTTCTCGTCAGCAGGAGCACCCTGTGAACACTCGTTTCACCTTCACGTCCGAATCGGTGACGGAGGGCCATCCGGACAAGATGGCCGACCAGATCTCCGATGCGGTCCTCGACGCCATCCTCGAGGCCGATCCGCAGGGGCGTGTCGCCTGCGAGACCATGGTCACCACCGGTCTCGCGATCGTCGCCGGTGAGATCACGACGTCGGAGTACGTGGAGATCCCGCGCATCGTGCGCGACACGATCGTCGGCATCGGCTACGACCGTGAGTCGTTCGGCTTCGACGGCAACACGTGCGGCGTGATGACGTCGATCGACCCGCAGTCGCCGAACATCGCGCAAGGCGTCGACACCGCGTACGAGACGCGCGCCGGCACGTCGGGCGAGGACATCCTCAACAGCCAGGGCGCAGGCGACCAGGGGATGATGTTCGGCTACGCCTGCGACGAGACCGACGACCTCATGCCCTATCCGATCTGGATGGCGCACCGGCTCGCACACCGGCTCTCCGAGGTGCGCAAGGCCGGCATCCTGCCGTACCTGCGGCCCGACGGGAAGACGCAGGTGACGTTCGACTACGAGGACGGACGTCCGGTGCGTCTGCGCACGGTGCTGATCTCCACACAGCACGCGCCCGGCCTCGACGCCGAGACGCTCATCAAGCCCGACCTCATCGAGCACGTGATCCATCCGCTCGTGCCCGCGCAGTTCGCCGAGGACAACTACGACGTGTGGGTGAACCCGACCGGCTCGTTCGAGCTCGGTGGCCCCCACGCCGACTGCGGTCTCACCGGTCGCAAGATCATCGTCGACACGTACGGCGGCATGGCCCGTCACGGCGGTGGCGCGTTCTCGGGCAAGGATCCGTCCAAGGTCGACCGTTCCGCTGCCTACGCGGCGCGTTGGGTGGCGAAGAACGTCGTGGCCTCGGGTGCAGCGAAGCGCTGCGAGATCCAGGTCGCCTACGCGATCGGCGTCGCCCGGCCGGTGTCGGTGATGGTGGAGACGTTCGGTACCGAGACCGTCGACCTCGACAAGCTCTCAGGTGCAGTGCAGAGCGTGTTCGACCTGCGGCCCGCGGCGATCATCCGGGATCTGGACCTGCGCCGGCCGATCTACAAGAAGACCGCGGCGTACGGCCACTTCGGCCGCCAGGAGAAGGAGTTCACCTGGGAGCAGGCCAGCCGGGCCGACGACCTGAAGTCCGCCCTCGGCCTTTGACCCCCGCAATTCCTGTTCATAGAGACACAGATCTGTGTCTCTATGAACAGGATTTCGTCGACACGGCGTGATCGTTCGGGTCGTGCCGGACGTCGCGGGGCTGGACGGCAAGGAGTTCGACTACCTCGTCCCGGAGAAGCTCGCCGGACAGGTGCGAGTGGGGAGCGTCGTGCGGATCGCGCTGCAAGGACGGCGCGTCCGGGCGTGGGTCGTGGCGACGGACGTGGAGCCGCCGTCGGGCGTCACGCTGAAGCCGATCGCACAGGTGTCACGGGGCTACGTCGCGCCCGAGGTCATCGACCTGGCTCGCTGGGCGGCGTGGCGTTGGGCCGGCCGGTTGGTGCACCTGCTCGACACCGCCACGAGCGCGACCGCTCGGGTGACACGCGGCGACGTCGCCCCGACCGGCGTGACGGTGATGCGGCTGCCGCCGGCGCCCCCGGCCCCTCGGTTCGAGCACGCGTTGGTCGTGGATGGCCGCCGCTCCGCGATCTGGGCATCAGTCGACCGGTACGACGCGATCGTCGTCGTCGACGAACACGACGAAGGCCTGAAGGAGGAGCGAGTTCCGACGTGGCACGCGCGTGACGTCGCCGTCGAGCGCGCGCGGCGCGCCGGAATTCCGTGTGTGCTGATCTCGCCGTGCCCGTCCCTCGATGCGCTCGCGATCGCCGACCACGTCGTCGAACCGTCACGCGCCGACGAGCGCGACGGCTGGCCGATCCTCGACGTGGTCGATCGTCGTCAGGACGACCCCCGCTCGGGGTTGTACTCACCGAAGCTCGTCGACGCCATCCGGCGCCACGACGGCCAGCCCGCGCTGTGCATCCTCAACCGCAAAGGACGATCACGACTGCTGGCGTGCAACGCGTGTGGCGCGATCGCACAATGCGAACGCTGCGAGGCGGCAGTGGTGCAACCGGCCGACGTGTTGGTGTGCGAGCGCTGCGGCACGGAGCGGCCGGTCATCTGTACCGCCTGCGGGTCGACGTCCATGCGCAACCTGCGGGTGGGCGTGGGCCGGATGCAGGAAGAGATCGATGCGATCGTCGGCCCCGGAAAGGTGGTCGCGGGCACCGAGGCGCTGTTGCACCAGGCGCCCCATGACGTCGGCGTGATCGCCTTCGTCGACTTCGACCAAGAGCTCATGGCGCCGCGCTACCGCGCCGGCGAGCAGGCGATGGCGTTGCTGGCGCGTGCCGCGCGGATCCTCGGGCCCCGCGCCCGCGGCGGGCGCTTGGTCGTCCAGACCCGCAATCCGCGCCACCCCGTGCTCGACGCCGTGTTGCAGGCCGATCCGAGCCGGATGGTCGAAGGGGAACGCGCCACGCGGTCGAGCCTCGGATTCCCGCCCTTCCGCGCGATGGCCGAGGTGTCCGGCGCATCGGCCGCGGAGTTCATCGACGGGTTCGGCCTGCCGCTCGGCGTCGACGTGTTGGGCCCGGTCGACAACCGGTGGCTGTTGCGTGCCGCGGATCACACGACGTTGTGCGACGCGCTCGCGGCGACACCTCGCCCGACCGGTCGTGTGCGCGTCGAGGTCGACCCGCTGCGCATCTGACGGGTCAGAAGTTCGTCGTCGCCCACGGCGCGCGAGCGGTGCGTATCGATCGGTCGAGACGGGCAGCCGCGCCCGGCACCAGCTCGTCGACGCGGCCGGCGAGCTCGTACGGATGCAGCGAACCGCCGCCGAGGTAGAGGCCGCCCAGCACGTCGACGCCGAGCGCGACATCTGCCGGTGCGTCGGTCGGCTCACACGACGCGTTGCTCGCATCGCCTTCGAGTCGGTAGCGCCCGTCGCCGAAGAGGTCGTCGCGCACGTCGAGCACGATCGACACCGGCGACTCGTAGCGGCGGGCGGCCAGCGCGCCCGGTACATCGAGCAATCGCACCCACATGTGGTCGCTGCGATCGCTTTGGCGGGCAACGCGTCCGTTCACGAACAGATGTCGGATGTCCTCGTCGACCGCCCGCACTCTCGCGCTGATCTCGGTCACCCAGTCGATGCTGCACAGGAAGCGCCACAGGTCCACGTAGGACTCGTCATTCGCGGCGAGCGCCTCGAGCAGCATGAGCTTCACCTGAGGCCGGTTGTGGACCCACTCCTCTTGCGTCTCGTACACGGCGTAGCCGTCGATGTCGCCGGCCGGGTCACGGCGAACGACACGCACACGTGTCTTCGGCGGATCTTCGTGGGGCCGCGGCACGACACCGGTCAGCGAGTCCCACATGATGTCGCCGCGGGTGATGGCGCCCGGCGACTGCACTCGGTGGGAGTCGAAGACCGCAGGCGCGACCTTTCTGAACGTCGCGAGGTCGACGATCTCGATCGAACCGCGCAACGTGGGGTCGCGGAACTCCGCAGTGCCGGCATCGACGATCGTGTTGGCGGCTTCGATGGCGAGGCCGTAACCGAACCGGCCGTAGATCGGCCATTCCGCCGCGATCAACATCGCGACGAGCTCACCGCGTGCCCGCACGTCCCGCAGCTGGTTGTGCATCAGCTCGCGCAACACGCCGCGCCGGCGATGGGTCGGAAGCACGGTCACCTGCGTGACTGCCGCCATCGGCACCGTGCCGCCGCCAGGCACGGTGAGTTGCTCGACGAACGACCCCGCGGTACCGCAGAGCGAGCCGTCGACGAATGCGCCCAGCCGGCGGCTGAGGTCGTTCATGATCCAGCGCGCGAAGGCGACGTGTTCCTCGGTCACATCGCTGCCGGCGTGGAAGGCGGTCCGGGTGCAGCGGGCCCAGTCCGGAATCTCCGCGTCCTTGATCGGACGTACTTCGATGTCGCTCACGGGTCCCACTCCTGCCGGCGCGTCTCGTACAGCGCGATGGATGCGGCGGTCGCGACGTTAAGCGAACCGACCTTGCCGAGCTGGGGGAGATACGCGATCGCGTCGCACGCCCGCAACGCGGCTGCGGAGACGCCATGGTCCTCGTTCCCCACGACGATGCACACGGCCTCACCGAAGACGACGGCGTGGAGCGGCGTCGCGTCATCGGTCAACTCGAGTGCGATCACCCGCCACCCTGCCTGCTGCGCGGCGACGACCGCGTCGACGGCGCGGTCGACGGTGCTGAACTCGAGGAAGCGATCGGTACCGAGTGCGGTCTTGCGCACGTTGGCGGCGCGCGGTGAGGTGGTCGCTCCGGCCAGCCAGACGTGTTCGACGCGGTAGGCAGCCGCGCTGCGAAGGATCGACCCCACGTTGAACGGGCTCTGCACTGAATCGAGGATCAACGCGACGCGGCCCGTCGTCTTGTGCCGCCACTCGCGGTGCAGCCGCTTGAGGCCCGTGGGGTCGAGCGGTTTCACGGGCGTCCGACCTCGAGCAGGCGATACCCGGAGCGGGACACACGACGGGTCGCATCCCAGCCCTGCTCCGTGAGCCACTTTGCGAGCGAGTCCGACCCGAGGTGCTTCTGGACGACGAGCCATGCGTGGGCGCCAGCGTCCAGTCGCGCAAGCCAACGCAGCAGGAGCTCGTGGAGTGCGGTCTTTCCGATGCGGATGGGCGGGTTCGACCAGATGCCGGCGAACCGAACGTCGTCAGGGATGTCGTCGGGCTCGACGGTGCGAACGTTCTTCAGGCCATTGGCATCTGCGTTTGCCGCGCACAGGGCGAGTGCCCGCCGGTTGACGTCGACCGCCCACACCGTCGCCTCGGGCGCGCGTCGTGCCAGCGCGAGTGCGATCGGTCCGTAGCCGCAACCGAGGTCGAGGAGATCGCGCGTGCCGACCGGTGGCGACGCACCCTCGAGCAGGAGGAGCTTCGTGCCAGGGTCGACGTTCGCGGCGGAGAACACGCCGCGATCGGTCCTCAGGTGCAGCGTCATGTCGGGAAGGACGAGGTCGACCGTGCGCGGTCGCGACGCGACATCCGGGTCAGGCTCGAAGTACTGGGAGGTACCGGCCACGGCGGACCGACGGTAGCCTTCACGTCCCTATGCCGCCGTACACCATTCGTCTCTTCGGGGATCCGGTGCTCAAGCAGAAGGCTGCGGAGATCACCGACGTGGACGGCAACCTCGCTCGCCTGGCCGACGACATGATCGTCACGCTGCACGAGGCGGCCGGCCTCGGACTCGCCGCTCCGCAGGTGGGCGTACAGCGGCGGCTGTTCGTGTACCACATGCAGGACGATCCGGAGCCGAAGGTGATCATCAACCCGACGATCAGCGAGGCCCGCGGGGAGTGGACGTACGAAGAGGGGTGCCTGTCCGTGCCGGGCCTGTCCTGGGAGATCGTGCGTCCCAAGGAAGTGCATCTCACGGGCCACGATCTCGACGGCAACGAGATCTCGATCGAGGCCGACGAGCTTATGGCGCGCTTGTTCCAGCACGAGCTCGATCACCTCGACGGCGTGCTGCTGCTCGAGCGGCTCGATCCCGACACCCGCAAGCAGGCGCTGCGCACGCTGCGGGAGATCAACCTGAACGGCGGACTCCAACCGCGCCACGCCGACCACGACCTCTGATCCTCGTCAGTCGATGAGGCTCGTCTATCTCGGGACGCCGGACATGGCGGTCCCGACGTTGCGGGCGCTCGTCGATGCCGGGCACGACGTCGCGCTCGTCGTCACCGCAAAGGACAAGCGGCGCGGTCGCGGTGTCGCGCTCGTACCGAGCCCCGTGAAGGCGGCGGCGATCGAGCTCGGCCTCCCCGTCACCGATCGCATCGACGACATCCTCGAGCTCGACCCGTTACCCGAGCTCGGGGTCGTGGTGGCGTTCGGACGATTGATCAAGCCCCATGTGTTCGACGCGGTACCGATGATCAACGTGCACTTCTCCCTGCTACCGCGGTGGCGCGGTGCGGCGCCGCTCGAGCGAGCGATCCTCGCCGGCGACGAGAAGACCGGCGTCTGTGTGATGGCCATCGAAGAGTCGCTCGACACCGGGGCCGTGTTCCGGTCGGCCGAGGTGCCCATCGATCCGGACGCGACGGCCGACGAGCTCCGCGCAGTGCTCGTCGATCTGGGCACGGCGTTGGTGCTGGACACCTTGCAACAGGGGCTGGGCGAACCGACACCGCAGGTCGGTGAGCCGGTGTACGCATCCAAGCTCGATCCCTCCGAGCACGAGATCGACTGGAGCCGCCCGGCAATCGAGCTGCACCGGCTCGTGCGCATCGGCGACGCCTGGACGACGCACAACGGCAAGCGACTGAAGGTGTGGCGCACGGCGCTCCCTGCAGGCAACGGCGTGGTCGTGCCGACGGGGTCCGAACCGCTGGAGCTCGTCGAGGTGCAGCCGGAAGGCAAGGGCCGCATGCCGGCGCACGCCTGGGCCAACGGCGCGCACTTCCACTCCGGCGACCGACTCGGCACATGAACGCGCGCCAAGTCGCGCTCGAGGCGCTGGCGCGCATCGACGACGGCGCCTACGCGAACTTGGCTGTGCGCGGCGAACTGGACCACTCACGGCTCGACGAGCGCGATCGGCACTTCGTCACCGACCTCGTCTACGGCACGACCCGAATGCGCCGCGCCTGCGACTTCCTCATCGATCGGTACTTGCTGCGCCCCGTGACGGACGACGTTCGCCGTGTGCTGCGCTTGGGGGCCTATCAGCTGCAGTTCGCGTCGGTGCCGCCCCATGCCGCCGTCTCCGAGACGGTCACGCTGGCTCCGCAGAAGGTGCGCGGCCTCGTGAACGCGGTCCTTCGTCGCGTCGCGTCGGAGACATCGGTCGAGTGGCCCGACGAGGCGACTCGGCTCAGCTATCCAGATTGGATCCTCGAGCGCTTGTCGGCCGACCTCGGACGCGAGGACGCGCTCGCCGCACTCGAGCAGATGAACACGCCCGCCGAGGTGACAGTGCGCGACGACGGCTACCGGCAGGATCGCGCGTCGCAGTGGGTCGCGGCAGCGGTGGGCGCGTCGACAGGGGAGCGCGTGCTCGATCTGTGCGCCGCGCCCGGTGGGAAGTCGACAGCGATGGCGAAGTCGGGTGCAGTGGTGACCGCAATGGATCTGCACCCCGGTCGCACCGCGCTGATCGTGGCGAACGGACTGTCGCGCGTCGCCGTTGCCGACGGTCGCCATCCACCGTTCGCACCGGCGACGTTCGACCGCGTGCTTGTGGATGCGCCGTGCTCGGGCCTCGGCGCGTTGCGACGCCGTCCGGACGCGCGTTGGCGCAGTTCGCCGGAGGCGGTCGAGCGCCTGGCCGCGTTGCAGTGCGAGCTCGTGGACGCCGCCGTCGCGCTCGTTCGCCCAGGAGGGACGCTGGTGTACAGCGTCTGCACACTGACCGCGACCGAATCGTTGGCCGTCGACGAACACCTCTTGGCACGGCATCCGACGCTGCAGCCGCTCCCGCCGCTCGATCCGCCCTGGCGACCATGGGGGAGAGGCGCGATCGTGCTACCGCAGGACGCAGGCACCGATGGCATGACGATCCTGCGCCTAGCCTCGACCGACGGTGGCTGACCTGCGCGCGAAGGTGTTGACGGTGTCGGACGGCGTGATCGCCGGCACCCGCGAGGACAGGTCCGGTGACGCGCTCGTCGCGACGCTGACGAGCGCCGGCTTCACGGTCGCCGATCGAGCGGTGGTCTCCGATGGCGTCGAGTCGGTCGCGGCCGCACTCACGTCGATGTGCGAGGGCTTCGACGGGCTCGTCGTCACCACCGGCGGCACCGGCTTCGGCCCGCGTGACCTCACGCCCGAGGGCACACGACAAGTGCTCGAGCGCGACGCCCCTGGGCTCGCCGAGGCGATGCGACTCGTCAGCCCCCTCGGCCGGTTGTCCCGAGCGGTCGCCGGTACGCGCGGCCAAGCACTGATCCTGAACACGCCCGGGTCGTCCAACGGTGCCGTCGAGACCCTCACCGCAGTGATGGATGTCATCCCGCACGCTCTCGACCTGCTGTCGGGTGGTCACCCGCACTGAACGGAGACGAGTAGGTTCACGGCGCGCTGAGGCGGGTGGGCCCAGCAGCAACCAGACGACACACCACGCGCGGAGGGACACCGATGACGACCCGATCCACACGACTGCGCCGCGTCTTCGCGGCACTGCTGATCACGCCTGTCGCGATGGTGATGGCTCCGCAGATCAGCCAGGCTTCGCCCCAACCGGCCGGCGGCACTCCAGGACCGGCCGGCGCCCACCTGACGTACAACGGGGGCCCGGTCATCTCCAACGTGGCGGTACACAGCGTCTACTGGGGCAGTGGCACCTACCAGCAGGGCGCCGGACCGAACGACTCGAAGATCGTCAACTTCTTCAAGGGCGTGACGAACTCGGCGTACATGGATTGGCTCCT
>DASUCS010000380.1:0-29920 GCA_036275935.1 Acidimicrobiales bacterium | reverse complement strand
GGTCCGTGGAATCGTTCGTAGACCCGGCGCAGACCCTCGAGCTCCTCGGCGAAGTCGGCGATGACCTGGGCGCGTTCTGGCCCCTTCAATCCTTGGACCGACTCGAGTCGCGCCTGCGTGTCGGCCAGCAGCGAATCGACCAGCCGCGCCGACACGGGCGGGTTCGCGTCGAGCAGCGCGAACTGCTCGGGCGAGGCGGTGCCTTCAGCGGCCGCCCACACGGCCGCCTCGAGGGCTTCGTTGTCGTGGTTGGAACTCAAATTGGAGCGCTTCCCCGGCGCCGGTCCGCCCGTCACCGCGACGTGCGACTTCCGATGTGGCATCCGTTGAGAGGCCCCGGTTCAGGCCCACTCACCGCCGTCAAACAGGCGGGACGCCGAACAGGAGTGTACCGCGCCCCTTCGACGCGGTGACATCGCGCCGAGGCGTACGGCAGTCAGTCGCCGAGGCCGAGCATCCAGTCGATGCCGGCGATGCGCAGGGTGCGCATGATCGACGGCGGACCGGGCTCCACGATGAGCCGAACGGAGGCCGCCTGCGCCGCCTTGTGGGCGAGGACGAGGTTGTTGATGCCCGTCGAGTCGAGGAACGTCGTCCCGCGCAGGTCGATCACGACATGCGAGCCGGTACGGGCGAGGGCGCGGCCGAGCGCGGCGCGGACCGACGCGTCGGCCGCGACGTCGATGTCGCCGCTGAGGCCGATGCGCCAGCCGTCGCCGTCCGGTTCGAGCTCGACTGCGAAGTCCTGCTCCAACTTCTCCCGCTGTCCCCTACTGCTTCTAGGATCTTTGCATCATGCAGCGGAACCTGCTCGACCTGAAACAGGCAGCCGAGTTGTTGCAGCTGCCCACCGCGCAGGTCCGGCGTCTCGTCGACCAGGAGACCATCCCCTTCGTCAAGGTTGGCCCCTTCGTCCGATTCGACGGCGAGGAGCTCGAGAAGTGGCGTGACCGCAATGCCAAGGTCGTGCTGCGGCCGGAAGGCCTCACGATCGACCTCCGCGGGACGCCGATCTACACCCGCAACGTGTAACCCCGGCGGTACACCGCGCTGATGCTGCGCCCGGACGGACCGAGGCGGCGGCGCAGCCGGTTGACCACTGCCTCGACCACATGGGGGTCGGCGTCCTCGTCGCGCCACACGTCTCGGAGCAGGTCGGACTTCGCGTACACGTGGTTCGGCTCGGACGCGAGCATCGTGAGGACGCGCGCCTCCGTGTCCGTCAGCACGACCGATTCGTCGTCGACGGTCACGTGATTGCCGGCGATCGTCATCGTGCTGGTGGCTAGTTCGACCGTCAGCGTGCGCTCGGCCAAGCGGTCGGCCACGGCCCGAACGAGCGGACCGAGCCGCCACGTCCTCGGCACCACCAGCTGCGGTGACGCGAGCCCATGTCGAGCGGCGACCTCCGCGCACACGGGCCCGACACAACCGAGGACCGTTCGCCCGCTCGTGAGCGCGGCTCGCAACGCGACGTCGAGGTCACGTTCGGCCGCGATGTCCATCAGGTTGTGAATGGCCGGTCCAGCGGTGAACGTCACCGCTTGGATGCGCCCGGCGATCACGTCTTCAACGAGGCGTCGCGCGGGCGCGACGTCCGCGGGCATCGTCCACTCGTAGACCGGAAGCTCGATGACGTCGATGCCGGCGGCGCGCAACCGGTTGGCCTCCTCGCTCGCGCCGCTGCCGTCGAGTTGCAGCGCGACGACGTCGCCCGGGCGCAACGCGCCCATTGCCAGCTCGACCGCGTCGCGCAGTCGCTCGGTGGGCGCTCGCTCCTCGACCTCGAGCCCGTGCAGTTGCACGGCCCCCGACGCCTTGGGACCGCGGGCGTAGATGCGAGCGAGCCGCAAAGCATCGGTCAATGGCTCGGCGACGCCCCAGGTCTCGGCGGCACTGAACCACGAGCGAATGCCGAGTCCGGTGTTCGCGACGAGGACGGTTGGGCGACGCGCGATCACTGCGTCGGTCGCGGCGCGCAGCCGCTGATCCGACCCGAGGGGCAGCGTGCGGATCGAGGGCCCGTGCTGTACGGACGCGCCTCGGCGCTCGAACAGACCGCTCTGCTCCTCCCAGCGTCGGTCCGCGGTGATGCCAACCGTGTACCCCAGCAACATGCGCGAATCGTCGCTGCGCCTTGTGTCGCGCGTGTTACGGGACGGCAACGTTGTGTGACGCGGTCGTGAACCGGCGCCGACGTCCGGGCGCCTGGACTCGCTCGACTCGTACTGCACACTGTTTGTAGTTCGGTTCGCGACTGATCGGGTCGAACTCGTCATCGGTCAGCCAGTTGGCGCTCGCTCCGTCCCAGTGGAACGGAATGAACACCTCACCGCGCCGAACGATCGTGGTGACGCGCGCTCGGATGCGTTCGATGGTCCCGCGTGCGGACGACACGCGTACGAGGTCACCGGCATGAACGTGCAGCGACCGCGCGTCGTCAGGATGGATCTCCACCCAGGCCTCCGGGGCGAGACCTTCGAGTATCGGAATGCGCCCGGTCTTCGTGCGGGTGTGCCAATGCTCGACAGTTCTGCCGGTGTTCAGCAGCAGCGGGAAGTTGGACGTTGGTGCATCGCGGATCGGCTTCGGCTCGACGACCCGCAGGTGCGCTCGACCGTCCGATGTGTTGAAGGTCAACTCGGTGTACAGGCGCGGGGTGCCGCCGGCGGGAACGTCGGGGGCATCGACGGGACACGGCCACTGCACGCCTCCTGTGGCGTCGATGCGTTCCCATGTGATCCCGCTGTAGTCGCAGGGCCGACCGGCCGACACGCGCCGCCACTCGTCGAACGCATCCTGCGGATGCTGCCAACCGGTGAACAGATCGTCGCACCCCCAGTGCCGCGCGAGATCGAGAACGATGTCGAAGTCGGGGCGAGCGTCGCCTGGTGGCGCGACCGCAGCGCGCACGCGTGAGACGCGCCGCTCGCTGTTGGTGTACGTGCCGTCTTTCTCCCCCCAGATCGCCGCGGGCAGCACGACGCTCGCCATCGCGGTCGTGGGCGTCTCGAAACCGTCCTGCACGACGAGCAGATCGAGGTTCCGCAGGGCGAGCTCGAGGACCTCACGGTTGGGATACGAGACCACCGGGTTCGTGGCGATGATCCACAGACCCTTGATGCGCCCGGACACGACCGCATTGATGATGTCGGGATAGGCGCGACCGCGTGCGTCCGGCAACCGCGACTCGTCGATGCCCAGTCGTGCCGCGAGTTCGCGACGGGCGTCGGCGTCGTCGTAGCCGCGGTAGCCCGGCATCGACGCGGTGAAGCCCGTCTCGCGTGTGCCCATGGCGTTGCACTGGCCCGTGATCGAGAACGGCGCAGCGCCGGGCCGCCCGATGTTGCCGGTCAGCACCGCGAGGGTGTTGAGCAACGTGACCGTCTCGGTTCCCTGCACCGAGTGGTTCACGCCCATGGTCCAGGCCAGCACGCAACGCTCGGCGCGTCCGATCACTCGCGCGAGGTCGATGATGTTTTCGGGAGCGACACCGCTCTCCGCAGCAGCACGTGCGACGGTCCAGTCGTCGAGATGCGTCAACAAGTGATCGAGCCCGTCGACGTGAGGGCGGACGGCGTCGACATCGATGAGCCCGTCGTCGAGCAACACGCGCATGATCCCGTGCAACAACGCGATGTCACCGCGTGGTCGCACCGGGACGTGCAGATCGGCGAGCATCGCCGACTTCGTCACCCTCGGATCGACGACGATCACCGTTCGCTCGGCCCGATCCGCGAGCACGCGCGGCGCGAGCAGCGGGTGGTTGTCCGCGATGTTCGCTCCCCAGAGCACGACGACGTCTGCCAGCTCGAAGTCCTCGTAGCAGCCAGGGGGGCCATCGGTGCCGAACGACAGCTTGTAGCCCGCGACGGCGCTGGCCATGCACAGAGTCGTGTTGCCGTCGAAGTGACGGATCCCCATGCCGAGGCGCACGAGCTTGCCGAGCGCGTAGAACTCCTCGGTGACGAGCTGGCCGGTCGACAGCACGGCAACCGAGTCGGGGCCGTGCTCGTCCATGATCGCTTTGAAGCCGTCGGTGACGCGGGTGAGCGCACGGTCCCACGTCGTCGCAGCACCGTCGACGGTTGGCGTCGTGAGCCGACCGGGCGCGGCGATCGACTGGTGCTCACAGAGGC
The DNA here is from genome assembly GCA_036275935.1 of Acidimicrobiales bacterium. Lineage (GTDB taxonomy): Bacteria > Actinomycetota > Acidimicrobiia > Acidimicrobiales > JACDCH01 > DASUCS01. The sequence goes on along the minus strand of DASUCS010000380.1, from coordinate 25,781 downwards.
CCTTGGGACACAGGCGCCCGCGGTTGACCGGGTGGTCGGGGTCGCCGTTCACCGCGACCGCCTGGCCATCGCGCACGCCGACGAGCATCCCGCAACCGACCGAGCAGTAACCGCACGTCGTTCGCACCCAGTGATCGACGCGCCGGCTGGCACTGACCGGTCCGTGGCCGGGTTCGTCGACGTAGGCGTACGTGGCGCCGCCATGATCGACGCCGAACCAGTTCGGCAGCTTCATCGGTGGGTTCCCGCCGCGCCGCGCCAGAACGCGCCGGGCATGTTGAGCGGTACGACTGCGACGTAGAACAACCATCGGCCGGTCAGCTCGCTGGCGGCGGCGATCGCAAACGACACTCCCGGCTGCACCGGCAGCAGCGCGATGGCGGCGGCCATGAACGCGAAGCGCAGCACGGTCCAGCCCCGGAGCCACCGCAGCTCGAGGACCAGCGCGCCGCGTGTCGAGACAGTGCGCCCGGGCGCGAGCCGGATCCAGTTCGCCACGGTGGCCACGAGCGCGAGGACCATCCCCACCACCGCCGTGCCCTCGTGACCCGTGAGCACCGGACCCAACGCAAGTGCGGTTGCCGCGAACCGCGCCACCGTGAGATGCGAGTTCCAGGCAGGACGACCAGGGACGATGTACAGACGGGCAGACGCGTACAGCCCCGCGAGCCCGGCCGCGGCGGCGACAGGGTTCAAGGCCGGCAGCACCATGGCGCCAACCGCCGCGGTGGCGAAGGCGAACAGCAGCGCAACTTCGCGCGAGAGCCACGAACGGCGGACGTTGCGGAATGCCTTGTAGGCCATCGCGGGACGACCGAGGTGGAAGAGCGCACCCAAAAGCGCGACCGCGGCGGTGCCCGCGGCCAGCGTGCGCTGCCCCCCGGTCGAGGCGGTGACACTGATGCCAACTGCGAGCTGGCTCACCAGCGTCAACCACACGAGCGGCCAGTGCGGGTGCTCGGGACGGACGTTCCAGTCGCTGGCGGCGTAGGTCTCCGGCGGTAGGTCGTCGGGGAGCTGGATGCGCGTCGTCGAGAGCGTCAGCTCCGCGGAGGGAAGCTCCGGGGCGTCGCCCGCGGAGTGGTCGGCGCGCCAGGCGTCGACATCGACCTTCTCGACGGTGATGGCATGCGTAGGGCACGCGTCGACGCAGGCCGGCAGCGCGCCGGCGTCGAGACGCGGACGGCACAGATCGCACTTCGTCACGATGCGGCGGTCGGGTTGGAACACCGGCACGGAGTACGGACAGTTCCAGGTGCAGTACTGACAGCCGATGCAGTCGTCGGGATGTTGGACGACGATGCCGTTGCTCAACTTCTCGTAGGCGTTGGTCGGGCAACCCTCGAGGCAGGCGGGTTCGAGGCAGTGGTTGCACGACATCGACAGATGGAACCGGCGCGTGTTCGGGTGATCGCCGCCTTCGATCTCACCGACACGACGCCACACCGTTCCCGCGGGCAGGCCGTTCTGCTCTGCGCACGCGACCTCACAGCTGTGACACCCGATGCACGCGTTCATCGCGAACCCGAACCGGTACTGCTCCCCCGCGTCGAGCGCCAGCAGTGTGGGCGGGCTCGGTGTCCGGTCAGTCGGCGCGGGCGGGCGCGCGCGTGTCGGTAGTGGCAGATCGACGGTGGTCACGTCGTCAGGTCGCGACCCGCACGTGGACCATGCCGTCGATCTCCTGCACGCCGTGGACGGTGATCGAGGTGTCGGCGTCGAGGCACTCGCCTGTTCGCAGATCGAACCGCTGCTTGTAGAGGGGAGACGCGACCGTCGGCCGGCCGTCGGCGTCGCCGACGATCCCACGGCTGAGCACACTTGCTCCGGAGATCGGATCGACGTTGTCGACGGCGTGCAGCTCGCCGGTGCCGAGGCGGAACAGCGCCACCGGCGTTCCGTCCACGAGCGCGGCGACGCCGCGATCGGGCGTGAGCCGGCGGGCGACGCACACCGGCACGTAGGTGGTCCGTACTTGCTGGTCGAGCAGCGTCATCGGTTCGCTCCTGCAGGTTGTCGTTGTCCGCGTACACGGACGTGGGTGAGGGATCGATCGGGTTCGTCGGAGTTGACGTACGTGACGAAGCGAGCGAGCCGTTCGGGTGACTCGAGCGTCTGCTTCCACTCGCAGCGGTAGCGCTCGACGTGGCGTGCCATGTCGGCTTCGAGCTCGTCGCCGATGCCCAGCTCGTCGTCGAGCACGACGCGCCGGACGTACTCGATTCCGCCGGGCAGCTTGCGTTGCCACGTCGCCGTGCGTTCGAGGCGGTCGGCCGTGCGGACGTACCACATGAGATAACGGTCGATCGCCCGAACGAGCGCGGTGTCGTCGAGGTCCTCGGCGAGCAGCTCTGCATGGGCGGGGCGCATGCCGCCGTTGCCGCCGACGTACAGGTTCCACCCGTTCTCGGTGGCGATGATCCCGACGTCCTTGCCCTGCGCTTCCGCGCACTCTCGGGCGCAACCCGACACCGCGAGCTTGATCTTGTGCGGCGCGCGGAGTCCCCGGTACCGCAGCTCGAGATCGATCGCCATCTGCACCGAGTCCTGCACGCCGTATCGGCACCACGTGCTGCCGACGCACGACTTCACCGTGCGTACGGCCTTGCCGTATGCGTGTCCCGACTCGAAACCGGCATCGATGAGTCGAGACCAGATGTTCGGCAGTTGGTCGACGCGGGCGCCGAACAGGTCGATGCGCTGGCCGCCGGTGATCTTCGTGTACAGGTCGAAGTCCCGTGCGACCTCGCCCAGCGCGATCAGCTGTGCAGGCGTGATCTCACCGCCGGGCACGCGCGGCACGACGGAGTACGTGCCGTCGCGTTGGATGTTGGCGAGGAAGTGATCGTTCGAGTCCTGCAGGCTCGCCTGCTCACCGTCGAGGATGTAACCGGACGCGAGTGACGCGAACATCGACGCCACTGTGGGCTTGCAGATCTCGCAACCGCGGCCGGCGCCGTAGCGGGCGACGAGGTCGGCGAACGTGCGGATGCCGGTGGCGCGCACGATCTCGAACAGCTCGGGGCGAGTCATCGCGAAGTGCGGGCACAGTCGCTTCTGTCGGGCTCGACCAGACTTTGCCAGCTCGGCGTCGAGGATCTCGGTGAACACCGGCACGCACGAGCCGCAGCCCGTTCCTGCCTTGGTGCACGACTTGATGCCCGGCACGTCCTCGAACCCTTCATGAACGGCAGCTCGGATCGCTCCTGCACTCACGTTGTGACACGAGCAGACGCCCGCCGCGTCGGGCAGGTCTGCAGGACCGACTGCTCGGCCGCCGGCGCGAGGGCGCAGCAACGTCAGCACGTCGTCGGGCGTCGGGATCGTGCGCCGCGCGCACTGCAGCAGCATCGGATAGGGCGACGTGTCGCCGACGAGCACGGCGCCCGCGACGGCGCCGTCATCCGAGAGGACGACCTTCTGCCACAGTCCCGCTGTCGGGTCGGCGATGACCACCTCGTCGCCGACGGCGTGCGGGTCGCCGACGCTCGCGACCTGCGCGTCGAGCAGCTTGAGCGCCGTGGAGAGGTCCGCGCCGGTGAACGAGCTCGATCCTCCGCTCAGCCGGTCGGCCACGACGTCGGCCATGGCGTAGCCGGGCGCGACGAGTCCGTACACCCGACCGCCGTGACATGCGACCTCGCCGATCGCGAACACGTTCGGTGCCGACGTCCTGCAGTGGTCGTCGACCACGACGCCACCGCGCTCACCCATCGACAGACCGGCGTCGCGCCCGAGTTGGTCGCGGGGCCGGATGCCGGCGGCGAACACCACCAGATCGGCAGCGAGGTCGTCACCTTGCGCAAAGGAGAGCCCGACCACTGTTCCGTGGTCGTTGGTGCACACCGCGGTGGCGGCGGCGTTCGTTCGCACCGCGATGCCGAGCGATTCGACGTGGCGCTGCAGCGCGCGACCGCCACCGTCGTCGAGTTGCACGGCCATCAGGCGCGGCGCGAACTCGACCACTGTCGTCTCCAGCCCGAGGAGGCGCAGGGCATTGGCGGCCTCGAGGCCGAGCAGTCCTCCACCGACGACGACGCCTTGGCGACTGGATGCGGCCCATGCTCGAATCGCATCCAGGTCGTCGATGGTGCGGTAGACGAACGCGCCCGGCGCGTCAGCCCCCGGAATGGGCGGCACGAACGGAGACGATCCTGTCGCCAGCACACAGGCTTCGAAATCGATCACCGAGCCGGCGCCGGTCGTGGCCCTGCGGGCGGACGAGTCGAGGGCCACGACCGGATCACCGGTGATCAGTTGGACACCATCGGTGTCGTAGATGCGACCGTCACCGAGGAGAAGGTCGGTGTCGGATGCACCGTCGAACAGTGACGACAGATGCACGCGGTCGTACGCACGACGACGTTCCTCGCCGACCACGACCAGGCGGTGCGTGTCGAGGAGTCCCCGCTCGACGGCTGCCTCGACGAAGCGATGGCCGACCATGCCATTGCCGACGACGAGGATCGTCGGGAGATCAGACACCGGCCAGCCGCCTGCGTCCCGGACGGCGGTAGACACCCCATGTCACGACGAGGCACGAGACGTAGAAGCAGATGAAGCCGAGGTACGCGGCGTCGCCGTTGTGTGTCGACAGGAACGATTGACGGAAGGCGAGGTTCACGAGCACACCGCCGAACGCACCGACTGCGCCAGCGATCCCGATCAGCGCCCGCGACAGCCGGCGAGCGGCACGGTCCTCGGCGAAAGGATCGGCGCCTTCCTCGATCGCGAAGCGCGCCTTCGCCGAGAAGATCGCGGGGATCATCTTGTAGGTCGAGCCGTTGCCGATACCGCTGAAGACGAACAGCGCGACGAACCCGGCAATGAACAAGGCGAGCGAGGCCGTCTTCGAGGCGTACAGCACGACGCCGGCGCTCGCCGCCATCGCCGCGAAGGTGCACAGCGTCACTATCGATCCCGAGAAGCGGTCGGCGAGGCGACCGCCGATCGGCCGGATGAGCGAACCGAGCAGCGGTCCGAGGAACGTGAGGTACGCCGCCTTCACCGGTGTGTCGAACGTGCCCTTGAACTGCACGAGCAGCACCTGACCGAACGCGAAGCCGAAACCGATGAAGCTCCCGAACGTACCGATGTACAAGAAGCTCATGACCCAGGTGTGGCCGTCGCGGCACACATCGCGCATCGCGCGCTTCTCGTTCGTGGTGTGCGCGAGGTTGTCCATGTAGCGCGTCGCGAAGAACGTCGCGAGCACGACGAGCGGGATGTAGATGGCGAGCAGCAGGCGAGGATGCTGACTTCCGGCGGTCGCGAGCACGAGCAGACCCATCAGCTGCACCACCGCGACACCGAGGTTGCCGCCGCCGGCATTGAGTCCGAGCGCCCAACCCTTGCGATGCTGGGGGTAGAAGCTGTCGATGTTCGACATCGACGACGAGAAGTTCCCGCCCCCCACTCCGGCGAGCGCGGCAACGAGCAGCATCGTCGAGAACGACACGCCGGGCTGGAAGACGAACAGCGCCGCGATGCACGGCAGGAGCAGCAACGACGAGCTGACGATCGTCCAGTTGCGGCCACCGAACTTCGCGACGGCGAACGTGTAGGGCAGCCTCAGGAACGAGCCGACGCCGGCGGGCACAGTTGTCAAGAGGAACTTCTGGGCGGGATCGAAGCCGTAGCTCGGTCCGAGGAACAGCACGAACACCGACCACAACGTCCAGATCGAGAAGCCGATGTGCTCGGAGAAGATCGAGAAGGCGAGATTGCGACGGGCGACGGGTTCGCCGGTGCTCGCCCAGAACTCGGGATCTTCGGGCCGCCAGTCCTCGATCCAGTGCTTCCGCGAGACCGAAGGCTCTGGGACATCGGGGACGACAACGAGATCGTCGACGGGGGCACGGGTCACGCCAGTGATGGGCACGTCGTCAAACGTACGGATGTGGGTTTGCCGACCCGTTTCGACTGATTGACGGCGATGTGAGCATCACCTCACTCGCGCCCGCGGTGCGTGTGAGGATTGTCAGAGCGACGTCAGATGCGCACGACATCGCTGGTGAGAGACCCGCCCGCCTACGATCGTCCGCCGTGCACGTCGCGATGTTGCTCGAGATGGCGGCCGACGGTCTCGGCGAACGAACCGCGATCGGGTCGCGGGGCGCCGGGATGACGTTCGCCGACGTGGCCGCGGGTGCTCGCCGTCTCGGTGCGTACTTCGCAAACCGCAGCGGCGACCGGGTCGCGCTCGTGGACCTCAATTCTGAGGCAGTACCCCTGACGCTGTTCGGTGCCGCGATCGCGGGCAAGCCGTACGTGCCGATCAACTATCGGCTCGGTGATGATCAGCTGCGGGCGATCGTGACCCGCACGGCACCCGCGATCGTGGTCGCGGGCGACGGTGTCGCCGAACGCCTCGGATCGATCGACGGGATCGAGGTGGTGACCCGCAAAGAAGTGCTCGACGTCGCCGACGATGCCGACGCTGCCGAAGGTGACGGTTGGGGCGGCGACCCCGACGAGATCGCGGTCCTCCTCTTCACGAGCGGCACGACCGGTGAGCCCAAGGCAGCCGTCTTGCGTCACAAGAACCTGGCCGCGTACGTGGTGTCGACGGTGGAGTTCGCCGGCGCCGACGAGAGCGAAGCCGCGATCGTGAGCGTGCCGCCGTACCACATCGCCGGCGTGTCAGCAGTCCTGTCGTCGACGTACTCCGGGCGACGGGTCGTGGAGCTCGAAGCGTTCGACCCAAAGCTCTGGGTCGACACCGTCCGGCGCGAGTCGGTGACGCACGCGATGGTCGTGCCGACGATGTTGAATCGCATCCTCGACGTCATCGACGCGGACGCGATGGGGTTGCCGTCGTTGCGCGCGCTGTCGTACGGCGGCGGGCCGATGCCCGTTCCGGTCATCGAGCGCGCGATGTCGTTGCTGCCCGACGTCGGGTTCGTGAACGCCTACGGATTGACCGAGACCTCGAGCACGGTCGCCGTGCTCGGCCCCGATGATCATCGAGCGGCGTTCGCGAGCGCGGAACCGTCGGCGCGACAGCGTCTCGGATCGGTCGGGCAGCCGCTGCCCTCGATCGAGGTGACCATCCGCGACCTCGACGGCAACGAGGTGCCAGTGGGCGAGCCGGGTGAGATCTGGGTGCGCGGGGAGCAGGTCTCGGGTGAGTACCTGGGTCGCGACCAGACGGACAACGACGGGTGGTTCCCGACTCGCGACGGCGGTCACGTCGACGACGCGGGCTACCTCTTCGTCACCGGTCGGCTCGACGACGTCATCGTGCGCGGCGGCGAGAACCTGTCACCGGGTGAGATCGAAGCCGTGCTGCTCGAGCACCCGGCCGTCGACGAGGCGGCGGTCGTCGGCGTCCCCGACGTCGAGTGGGGAGAGAAGGTCATGGCCGCGGTCGTCCTCGTGACGGGCGCGTCTGCGATCGAGACCGAGCTCCGTGACTTCGTGCGCGAACGCCTGCGATCCACGAAGACGCCGGAACACATCCAAATCCGCGACTCGTTGCCCTTCAGCGAGACCGGCAAGCTCCTGCGCCGGGTCCTGCGTGACGAACTGAGCTCGCGCCCCTAGAGACGCGTTCGCGTTGCGCGACGATGCGCACGCGCGCGCAGCGCCGCGGCACTGACCAATGCCAGCGCACCGGCCACCAACAGCAGCAGGTCGACGCGCAACGGGCTACGCACGTCGGTACCGGTCCGGGCGAGCGGCGCGCTCTGAACCGTCGGTGCGGTGGTCGCCTGCGTCGCCGTCGTCGAGGTCGACGTGTCCGTGCCTCCGCCGCCGGCGTCGGTCGGCTGGTTCGGGATCCCGCCGGGCGCGGCGGTGGTCGGGGGTGGCACGCTGGCATCGAACGTGAGCGGTGCCTCCGCGAACTCGATCTCGGGCCCGAGGAAGGCGAAGCTGATCACGCACGCGCCCGGCGCCGACGCGCAGTCGAACGTGCTCGAATCTGCGGCCGGAGTGAGGAACGCTGCAGCCGCAGGTCCGGCTTGCGGCACGGCCGTCTTCGGAGTCGGCGGCGGGATCACCGGCGGACCGAGGTTGAGGATCCGCTGCACCGCGAATTGCGTCTCGAAGCGACCGTTGTCGTCGACGGTCACGTTCGTGAGTCGGGAGAGATCACAGCCACTGCCATCCGTCGACCCCGCCTTGCACTCGACCATGAACAGGTTGCCGCCCGGCGGGAAGCCGTCGGCCGACACCGTGACCGTCTGCCCGTCCACGAGAGCCGTGCTCGGCGACGCGCTTGCGGACGGCGGCGGCGCCGGTGGCTTCGACGGGTCGAAGGAGATCGGCACGCTGACGGTGTCGAAGTCCTCGTTGTAATCGAACGCGATCACGTCGCATCGTCCCGCGGACGCGGCGCAGTCGACAGTTGTCGGCTGTGGAGTGGGCCCGAACACCTGGACCTGCCGCTCCACCTTCATCGACGCAGTGATCGCGCCGCTCGCATCGGCTTGCACGGAGCGCGAGTACTCCGAGAAGCACCCGTTGACCAAGATGTTGACGTCCGACGGACACTGGAAGAGCTGTATCGGATCATTGGGTGTGAAGCCTTCGCCGTGGACGTGCACGATGTCGCCGTCGCCGAGACCGTCGGTCGGTGTGACCGTCAGCGTGGGCGGCGGGGGCAACGGCACGGAGGCATCGAACCCGAGCGGTGCGGTGCCGACCGGCCCTCCTTGGGCCTGCACGGCCACCACGCACGCACCCACCGCCGACGCGCAGTCGAAGCGCTGGTTGTCGACGCGAAGGGCGCGGCGAACGGTGAGACCGAACGCAACCGCGCCGGTCGGATCGGCCTGTCCGCCACCGCCGAAGTAGAAGCTCTCGTTGCACGGCGTCTTGTCGAGATTCTGGGCAGCGCACTGGACGATGTTCACGAACTCGCCCGGAAGGAAGCCGGTGGCATACACCGCGACCTGTTGACGATCGACCAGATCGTCAGAGGGTGTGAGGCTGACGGCCGGAGGCGGAACCGGCGGCGCGTTCGGATCGAAGGTGATCGGCGCACCACCGGTCTTGTCAGGATTCGTGAGATCAGACGTGTCGCCCATCCCGATGACACACGGCTGGGTAGTGGTGACGCAGTCGATCGCGCCGCTGTTCGTCGTCGTGATGGTCGCACGTGCGCGCAGGTGGAGGACCGCGGTCCCGTTCGAGTCCGCCTGCACGATCGGAGCGTTCGACAAGTCGCAGTCGTTCGTGCTCCGCGACTGTCCGACCGCCGGACCGCACTCCGCCGCGCCGACCGAGGCGCCCGGTGCGAACCCGGTGCCGGTGATCGTCACCGGCTGGCCGTCGGCGAGCCCAGTGCTCGGGTCCACCGTCACGACCACTGCTGCATCCGCTCGCGTCGCGGCGGCCACGACGAGTACCACCGTCATGGCCATGATGCCGAAGACGCCGACCAGTCTCCGCACTCGAGTTCCCCCCACCGTCGAGGCCACACAGGCCTCCTCTCACTCCGCAAGCGGACTCTACGTCCACTTTTCTCGGAAGGGAAGAGCAATCGTGCTCCTGATACCTGCGGGAACGAGAGGTCCTCGCTCACGCGTGAGCGTGGTGACGAGAACGTTGGATCCACTTGTCGATCTCGACCACCAGAGGCATCACGAGCGCGAGGCCGAGGACCACGCCCCATTCCGACTTGTTGAGTGAGGTGGTGAGCAACCACCGCTGCAGGAAACCGAATTGCGTGGCGAAGACGACGAACATCGCACCCGCGCCGAGCACTGCCGCGAAACGCAGCAAGGGCTGCGTGACCGCCGGCGCGAGGTTGTGCCGCATCACGAAGCCGGACACCGCGGTTCCGATGCCCATGACGCAGAACGTCATCGTCATCGACACGGACGGTTGGCCGATGCTCGGGTGATCCGGACCCCAGACGAGCGGGACGATCGATGCCGCTCCGAGGATGAGTCCGTAGGCCACCCACCGCGGCCCAGTCGTCCGGTTGAAGATCGGGACGCTCGGGTCGCGAGGCTTGCTGCGCATCACGGTGGGATCCGGCTCGTCGGTCATGATCGCAACGACAGGGAACACCGCCACGAAGAAGTTCAGCCAGATCACCATCATCGGCTGAAGGGCGACGCCCTGGTTCACGTTGAAGATCGTCGCGAGCAGGAACAGCGAGACGAGCCCGAACAGCTGGCTCATCTGGTACCGGATGTACGACGTGATCTTGAGGAAGATGTCGCGACCGAGGGCAACCGCACGCACGAGCGTGGCGAAGTTGTCGTCGGTGAGAACCATCTTCGCCGCCTGCTTGGACACCTCACTACCGCTGCCCATCGCGACACCGATGTCCGCCTTCTTGAGCGCGGCAGCATCGTTCACCGCGTCGCCGGTCATCGCCACGACGAGCCCTTGGTCTTGCATCACCGACGCGAGCCGGAGCTTGTCCTGGGGCGCGACCCGACCGAATACATGGAGGTTCGGCAACCGGTCGGTCAACTCTTCGTCGGAGAGCTGTTGGAACTCCGGCCCGGTGATCGCACCAGGACCGAGACCCAGCTGCTTCGCGATCGCGCTCGCGGTGATGGCGTGGTCCCCGGTGATCATGCGGACGTCGATCCCGGCGGCGAGCGCTTCGGTCACGGCGTCCTTGGCTTCGGAGCGCAGCGGATCGATGATGCCGATGAGGCCGGCGAAGACCAGCTCACCGACCTGGGCCTGTGGATCCGACTGGATCGTCGCCGTGGAGTCCGCGGGGAGACGCCGGAACGCGAGCCCGAGCACCCGCAGTCCTTGCTCGGACAGCTCGCGGTTCGCGTTCATCAGGTCGTCGCGCACGCCGACGATGTCGACCTCGGCACCGTTCCACAGCGCGCGCGTCGACAGATCGAGCACGACGTCGGGCGCACCCTTGACGAGCTCGACGATGGCCGGCCCGCTGTCGCCGTTCACCCGGTGGAAGGTGGCCATGTACTTGTACGCAGAGTCGAACGGGACCTCGGCGAGTCGCGGCAGCTTGGCGCGTGTGATCTCCGCGTCGACGCCGAGCTTTGCGCCCAGCACCACGAGCGCCGCTTCGGTGGGGTCACCGACGACCGCACCGTCGTCGCTGACGGTCGCGTCACACGCGAGGACGAGCGCCATCGACAGCGGTCCGAAATCGGCGATCGGTTGCCCGGCCGCGCCGAGGACTGCGCCCTGCTTCGCGTAGCCGCCGCCCTCGATCGAGTACCAGTCACCTGCGTAGAGCAGCTTCACCGCCGTCATCTGGTTGAGGGTGAGCGTGCCGGTCTTGTCGGTGTTGATCGCGCTGGTCGCGCCGAGCGTTTCGACGTCGGTCAGGTTCCGCACGATGGCCCGAGCGTCGGCGAGCTTGCGGGCGCCGTACGACAACATTCCCTGCACGAACGTCGGCATGCCGGTGGGAATCGCCGAGATCGCCATCGCGACGCCGAGCAAGAGCAGGTCCTTGAACTCGAGACCGCGTACGAGCCCGGCGACGACCACGATGGCCAGCGCGGTCCACGCGACGACACCCAACCACCTGGTGAGACCGTCGAGTTGCTTCTGCAGCGGCGACTTCGTGCGCGTGACGGATTGGAGAAGGCCCGCGATCTTGCCGACCTCGGTCGTCATGCCCGTCGCGACGACGATCATCTGGGCCGTACCGCGTGTGACGGATGTGTTCTGGAACAGCATGTCCGTGCGATCGCCGAGCGCGGCATCCGCCGGAACCGCGTCGACGCCCTTCGGGATCGGAGCGCTCTCGCCCGTCAGCGCAGCTTCTTGCGTTTCGAGGTTCGCGGCGCGCACCACCCGACCATCAGCGACGACGATGTCGCCCGCCTCCACCGCGACGAGATCGCCGGGTACGACGTCCGTCGCGGCGACTGCGGTCAGCGCGCCGCCGCGGATCACGCGCGCTTGCGGTATCTGCATCTCGGCCAACGCGCTCACGCTCGCTCGCGCCTTGAGCTCCTGTCGGGTGCCGAGCACGACGTTGAGCGCGACCAGCAGGCCGACGACCGCGGCGGTCGAGTACTCCTTGATCAGCATGCTCACGATCGCGACGACCACGAGCATGATGTTCATCGGGTCCTTGAGCTGTTCAACCGCCACCTTCCAGGGAGAGGCTTCCTCCTCCTTCCGCAAGGCGTTGGGTCCATAGCGAGCGAGGCGGGCAGAAGCCTCGTCGGCGGTCAGCCCCGTCTCGAGGTCGGTCGTCAGCTGATCGGCGACATCGGTGGGGATCCGTCCGTGCCAAGCATCGGGCTCGGGAGCGGACGTGGGCGCGGGCGCGATCGCGGTCACGACTCCGAATCGTGCTCCCGCCGCGGCCCGGGGCCGTCACCCCCCGGGAGTGAATCGTTCTCCTGGTACGGGCGGGACAGAAGTGTCCCGCCCGTACCAGGAAAAGCGTGAGGGTCAGCTGCTGGGCGGGGTCGCCTTGCCGTCGTCGACGAGCGTCGACAACGCACGAGCGATGACCGACGCCGCCTGGTCTCGAGGCATGAGGCCCGACGGGTTGTACTTGCCGCCGCCGACACCGTTCACCCAGCCACGTGCGGCTGCGACGTTGATGTCGTTCTCGTGCACATCACCGGTGTCGTCACTGAAGGCATCCGGCGCACCGACGAATGGGCCGCCCTCGACCTTGGTGACGGCGTTCACGACCAGTGAGGCGACCTGGGCGCGCGACACGTTGTCGTTGGGGCCGAAGTTCCCGTTCGTGTACCCCCGCAGGACGCCGAGGGCCGCCAGCTGATTGATGGCGTGCTCGTGCGGAGACCCGTTGTCGTCAGGGAACGCATCCGGCGGGTTGTTCGGCAGCGTGAAGCCTGCCGCCTCCATGAGGGTGGCGAGCTCCGACGCCATCTGGCCGCGCGACACGAGCGCCGTCGGATCGAAGCTCGTGGCCGTCTTGCCCTGCACCAGACCCCACCACGCCAGGCACTCGATCGCCTCACGGTGGAAGTCCTGCGTGATGTCATCGAAGTCGCTGCCAGGAACCTTGACCGGATCGCACGCCGAGGCGGTCGCGTCGTCGCGAGCCTTGGTCGGGTCGACCTTGATGACCGTGCCGGCGCCCGCGCCGCACAGCGCGCAGTTGGTGACGTACACCATGCCGTCCGGACCGACCGCGACGCCGCCAGGCGCAACGAGATCACCATCGGAACCGTTGAGCAACGCCTTGCGCGTGCCGTCGGGTCGGATCTGGATCAGTGCGGGCTGTGGGTTCGGATCGAGCAGGCCGTTCGACGCGAATTCGAGCGCGTACATCGTGCCGTCGGGAGCGACAGCGACGTCGATGACGTTCGTGAGGTTCGGTTCGAACACGTCGAGGTTGGCGTGCTTGTCGCTGTTGCTGTTCAGCTTGTAGACGTTCGCCCCACCAACCGGGAACGGGAAGCCGGTCAGCTGTCCGATGTACACCGTGTCGGTGCCCACGGGCGCGGGGAGCTGGGACGGCACGACCTCGACGGACGTCGGGACCGGCTGCATCGGCATCTGCTGACCCGGCGGGATGCACTGGTCGGTCTGGGGGTCCTGTCCCGGCTGGCAGACGACGAACGGCGGCGGGTCGACCATCCTGAATGGCAACGCGCTCACGAGCGAGACCGTGCCGGTGCTGTCGACACCGAGCACGTCGTTGGCACCGGCGTCGGCAACGAGCAGCGTGCCGTCACTCTTCATCGTCATCGCGTACGGGTTGCTGTCGGTCGTCGGCTCGGTGTCGCCCGGCACGCGCGGCTCGTTCTTGTCGGGATCGTTGTCGCGCTCGAACGCCGCGATGTCCGCGAACTGAGAGGGCGTGCTCGCGGTCGGACCCTGCCTCCACACGGTGCCGAGCTCGGTGATCGGAGATCCCGCCTGGTCGCGCGCGTTCGGGTCCGTGCCGAGGCTGTTGACGACGTAGATCGTTCCGTCCGCGGCGACGGCCACGTCGGTCGGACCGGACGAACCTTCACTGCCGGGCCCACCCAGCGACGGCAGTCCCTGGACGACGCGACTCTTCGAGTTGTCGCTCAGATTGATCTTCGTGACTGCGCCCGTCGCCCCGAAGCACGCCTCTTGTCCCTGATCACCCGCGGGCACGCAGTTGCTGTGGTCTGCGTTCGCAGTCCCGCCAGGCCCCGCTTCGGCGACGTACAGCTTCCCGTCCGGACCGAACGACAGCTTCTCGGGGTTGTCGAGCCCGCTGGCGATCACCTCGGGCTTGGACGCCGCCATCGCCGGCGCGGGCGTCACGACTGGAAGCACGATCATCGCCGCGCCCGCGAGGGCGGAAATGGCGATTCCGCGTCGATATCTCATGTTTTGTCCACCTTGTGTTTCTCCGCCGGCGCATCCCTCCGCACGCCGCAGCGGGGCGGACACTAGCCCCGCGGTCGCGTTCAGTTCGCGCTGATCTGGTCGCTCTTGCTGTGCCGTCCACTTTGGTGAAGGCGATACTGGTTCGAGATGGCAGCCGCGGTGATCGAAGAGCCCGAGGTCGACCCGACCCGTTGGGTGACGCTCGTCATCGCCATCCTGTCGGCGTTCATCGTCGTGCTCGACAACACCGTGTTGAACGTGTCGATCCCGACGATGCTGCGCGATCTCCACACGAACCTCCCCTCGCTCGAGTGGGTGATCACGGGCTACGCGCTCACGTTCGCGGCCTTGCTGATCATCGGCGGACGGCTCGGCGACGTGTACGGCCACCGACGGATCTTCATCATCGGCGCTGCGCTGTTCGGCGCGGGCTCGCTGCTCGCATCCGTGTCGACCTCGGTCGGCGAGCTGATCCTCGGCGAAGCGGTGATCGAGGGCATCGGCGCGTCGTTCATGCTGCCGGCAACGCTCGCAATTCTCTCGAGCACGTTCCGCGGGAAGGAACGCGCCGCGGCATTCGCCGCGTGGGGCGCGACCGCCGGTGTCGCGGCCGCGGCCGGTCCGGTCGTCGGCGGCTTCCTCACGACCAACTACTCATGGCGATGGTCGTTCCGCATCAACGTCATCATCGCTCCGCTCGCGGTCATCGGCGCGTTGCTCTTCATGAAGCGTGCGGTGCGCACCGGCCAGAAGGTCCGCATCGACCTCCCCGGCGCCGTGATGATCGCGGTGGGCATGTTCTTGTTGGTGTTCGCCCTGAGTCAGGGCGGTCTCTACGGCTGGTGGTCACCGCTCAAGGACTTCTCCGTCAACGGGCATGTGCTCTGGGAGGCATCCGCGGCGGTCTCGATGATCCCGGTCATCTTCGCCCTGGCCGCGGCCGTCCTCGGTGGCTTCGTGTGGTTCGAGCTGCGCAAGGGTCGCGCCGGCGGTGACCCGCTCTTCCAGTTCAAGCACTTCCGTCTCAAGACGTACCGATACGGACTGCTCACGAGCATGGTCCTCGCCATGGGACAGCTCGGGATGTCGTTCGTGCTGCCCGTGTTCCTTCAAGACGCGAAGCACCTGACCGCAGCGACCAACGGATTGTGGATGCTGCCGAGCGGCATCTTCGTGATCATCGGCGCACAGGTCGCAGGGTTGTTGATCCGCCGTTACGGCACGACGTACATCGTGCGCGTCGGGCTCGTGCTCTACGCCACCGGCCTCATGCTCATCCTGCGCGTGATCTCGCTCGACATCACGGCGTGGTCGCTGCTGCCCGGGCTCGCTCTCTACGGCGCGGGGATCGGGTTCGCCGGCGCGCAGCTCACCAACGTCGTGCTGTCGGAGATCCCTGCGGACAGCTCCGGAGTGGCGAGCGGTACGAACACCACCATGCGACAGGTCGGAAGCGCGCTCGGCGTGTCGGTCATCGGATCACTGCTCACCGTGCAGAGCATCAAGGCAGCCACGACGCAGATCTCGGCATCGGCGTTGTCGCCTGCGGTGAAAGCCTCCACGCTCGCCGGCGTGCACACGGCGGGCTCGGGCTACAGCCCCCCGCCCTCGTTGTCGCCGGGTGACGCGAGCACGGTGCAGAAGGCGATCGAGCACGGCGTCACCACGGGAACGCGGTTCGCGCTGCTGTTCGCCGTCGGCGTGATCATCGCCGGCACCCTGCTGTCGTTCCTCATCCCCCGCGACCAAGTGGACACGCAGGAGCATCGCCTCGACGGACCAGCGGAGGCCCTCGACGCCGAAGCGGCACTGATCGGAGAGTTGGCATGACCGAGCACGACGCCCCGCGACTGGTGACGATCTCCGCGACCTACGGCGCCGGCGGAAGCATCGTCGCTCCGCTGTTGGCAAAGAAGTTGGAACTGCCGTTCGCCGATCGGCTCACGACACCCCGTCAGCTACCCGAGCTCCCCCAGTACGTGTCGGAGCGCGCGACCGACGACGAGCTCGCCGAGGCCCCGCGCAGCACGTTCTTGCGCGGACTCGCGCTGCTGAGCGCCGAGTGGAACATCCCCGTCCCGGAGGATCCGAGCACGTTGCCGGCGCACGTGCGGGCGCGGGTGCTGTCCTCGCTCGAGGATCTGCTCGAGTCCGGTGGCGCAGTCGTGCTCGGCCGAGCAGCCGCGATCGCGCTCGGCCGTCGCTCTGGGGTGTACCACGTGCGCCTCGACGGCCCCGTCGAACGCCGAGTCGAACGCGGCGCGGCGTGGGAGGGCGTGGACATCGCAGTCGCGCGCAAGCACCTGGAACAGACCGACGCGGCGCGCGTTCGGTACGTCAAACAGCTCCACCGGGCGGATCCGGCCGACCCATCGCTGTACCACCTCGTGCTCGACTCGACGATGCTGTCGATCGACGACTGCGTCGATCTCATTGCGGCCGCCGCGCATGCCGCGTGGTCGTTCAGCGCCTGACGGCTTGCCCCGCATGGTTTGTCACGGTTGACCGTCCTGTTGCACCGCATAGGACGCGATCGGCGGTTCCTGCGTGGTGCGCGGCGTGTCCGTGAAGTCCGACGGCGTCGGCCCGCAGCACGCGCCTTGCATGGCCGCGACGGAGGCGGGCACGACGTACTCGTTCGGCACTGAACACAGCGTCGTACCAACTCGTGTCAGATCGGCCGGCCCGGGATGTGTGAACGCGTCCAGCGCCACCGCCATCGCGAACCGGTCGGTCGTGCCGATCGAGAGATGGTCGACGGGGCGACCGGGGCACGCGTCCTGCACGTTGACGTTGACGACGTGCGGGTTGTCCTTGCCGTAGTCGAGAGCTGCGGTCGGCACCGGCAACGCTGGTTGCACGAGCTCGTCGGTGTACGAGTAGATGCTCGTGTAGTCGATCGACCCGGGCGTCTCGTCACCGAGGTTGACGTGACGCACGAAGTTCGACGACGGGCTGAACTGATAGAAGGCAGGGGGCATCCCGCCGAGCGCATCGAAGCCAGGGTTCGACGGGCTCGCCACGCTCGTTCCGTGCGCTGGTCCGGCGATCGGGACGAAGTCGTCGAGGTCGGCCTGCACCGACGGCCAGTACTTGATTGCCCAGCGCGGCATCGATCCGCCTTGGCTGTGACCGACCATGTCGACTTTGCGCTTGGACCACTCGTGCATGCGCAGCACCGCGTTGGCGATGTACTCCGCCGAGATCTGCTGATCAGCCATGCCGCGGTCGGGATAGGTCACCGTGCAGTAGTCGAAGCCCTCGTCGTGCAGGAGCACCTCCCAGTTCCAGGCGTACTGCTCCTCGCCCTTGGTGAAGGTGCCGTGGACAAGGAGCACCGGTTCGTGTTCGGGATGCGAGCGCAGGTCCGGCGACGAGCAGCGCAACGCCGAATCGAGCGTGGCCCGATCCACCGTGAAGGCCGGGTCGCTCCTGGCGGTGCGCGCCACGACCCTCGGGGTGACCAACATCGTCGCCAACAAGAACCCCACCAGAGCTGCTCGCCGCATCCGAACTCATTCGGCGCAGCGCCGGTGGAGTCCTGGTCAGGTGGGAGAGTGACGACTTCGTCGAAGAACGAGGAGCAACTGATGACGGACCTCGCGGGGCGCGTGGTGTTGGTGACCGGCGGCAACGGTGGCATCGGGCTGGGGATGGCAACGGCGTGTGCCAGCGCGGGTGCGCGGATCGTGATCTGGGGCCGCGACGCGGACAAGAACGACGCCGCCGTCGACAAGCTGCGCGCGCAGGGAGCGATCGCCGACGCGTTCGTGTGTGACGTCACGGATCCGGACGGCGTCGCGCAGACCATGGCGAAGTCGGTGGCCGTCGCCGGACGCCTCGACGCGGCGTTCGCCAACGCGGGCGCAACTGGTCGCGGGATCCCGTTCCTCGACGTCGACCTCGCCGAATGGCGTCGGGTCGTGAACACCAATCTCGACGGCACGTTCCTCACACTGCAGGCCGCGGCGCGGCAGTTGGTCGAGCAGGGCGAAGGGGGTGCGCTCGTTGCGGTGTCGTCGACGTCGGCCATTCACGGCGCGGCGGGAAACGAGGCGTACGGCACGTCCAAGACCGCGCTCCTCGGATTGGTGCGCGCGCTCGCGGTCGGGCTCGCCCGCCACCAGATCCGGGTGAACGCGCTGCTGCCCGGATGGACGCTGACGGAGATGAGCGGCCCCGGCTACGCGAACGAGCGCTTCCGCGCGGTCACCACGTCGCGCACGCCGGTCCGGCGTTGGGCGGACGCCTCCGAGATGGGGCCTGCGGCTGTGTACCTCGCGGACCCGACGATCTCCTTCCACACCGGCGACACCCTGGTCGTCGATGGCGGCTACACGGTGTTCTGAGCTTCAGCCCACGAGCACGTCGTCCGCCACCAGGTGCGTGAGCGGGATGGTCGGGAACGCCTTGGCGACGCGCTGCGGCACGTTGTTGCGCAGCCAGAACGACCGGCCCTTCGGCAGCGTCGACAGCACGATGCCGGCGAACGCCGACTCTCCCTCGCGCCGCAGCACGGTGCCGATGGCGTAGACGGGGCTGGGGTCACCGACTTCTCCGGTCGCGCCCATCCCCATCTCCGCCATGAGCTCGAGGACCTCTTTGAGACGGACCTCGGCTGCGTGATGGATCTCCCCGTCCGACCAGGCGTGGTCGTGCGGATGCTGCTCCGGGACGAGCAGGTGAAAGCGGCAGTTGGGATCTTCTTCACGGAGGTGATGAAGATGCTCGAACAGATGCGAGCCGCCCAGGGTCCTGTGGGCGACGACGAGGTAACGCCTCATCGGTACCTCCTTCCGCGCGGACGCGCCTCGCGCTCCGCTGGTCGGACAGTAGGCCGAAAGCGTTCAGCCGTCGACGGGAAGCCGCTGGAAGTCGGGCGGACGCTTGTCGAGGAACGACTGCACGCCTTCCGCGAAGTCGGGACGGCTGAAGCTCTCGACCATGAACTGCTGGGCCTCGCGCTCCTTCGGGCCGAGGCCGGCATGGAGCTGTTGGTACACCTGCTTCTTCATGATCGCCATGGAAGTCGGCGAGCAACGCGCGGCGAGCTCTTCGATGTACTCACGCGCGACCTTGACGACGTCGCCGTCGACGGCGCGGTTGACGAGCCCGAGCCGTTCGCACTCGACGCCGTTCGCCTTGCGCGACGAGAAGAGCAGATCGAGTGCGGCACCCGTGCCGATCAAACGCGGCAGCAGCCAACCCACACCCCACTCCGCGATCAGGCCACGTTGCGAGAACGCGATCGTCAGGACCGCGTCGTTCGCCATGAAGCGAAGGTCACACGCGAGCGCGATCGGTACCGCCATGCCGGCGATCGGTCCGTTGATCGCGGCGATGATCGGCTTCGGCACCGACATCAGGTACGTGTAGGTGCCGCGCAGGTCGTCGCCCCACGACGGATCGCCGGCCTCGATGTCCTCGGCGCTGACCGAGGCGGGGGCTGTGCCCTCGGCGTCCGCGGGACCGGCACCGCCACCCGAGATCCCGCTCAGCATCTTCATGTCCGCTCCGGCGCAGAAACCGCGACCCGCGCCGGTGAGCACGATGCCCACGACGTTTCGGTCACGCTCGGCCTGCGCGACGGCGTGTTTGACCTCCACCCCCATCTGGTTGGTCCACGCGTTGAGGAACTCCGGCCGGTTCAGCGTGATGGTCGCCACCGGGTCGGCGACCTCGTAGAGGATCTGCTCGTAGTCCATCAGCTGTCCAGCCGCGCCGTCGCGGTGCCGGTCACGACGGGCTGGCCGTCCTGGTTCGTCGTCGACACGGTGAGATCGGCGAACGCGATGCCGTCCTCCTCGCGGATGGCATCGACCGTCGCGGTCGCGGTGAGCGTGTCGCCGGGCCACACCTGGTTCACGAACCGCACGCCGTACTTCGTCAGTCCGTCCGCCCCGAACCAGTCGGTCAGCACGCGGCCTGTCGCGCCCATGCTCAGCATCCCGTGCGCGAACACCGACGGATAGCCGGCGACCTTCGTGGTGAAGATCTCGTCGGAGTGCAGCGGGTTGTAGTCGCCCGACGCACCGGCGTACATGACGATCTGCGACCGGGTGAGGTTGTCGAAGACGACCTGCGTCTTGGAGTCGCCGACCTTGATGTCGTTGCGCTTGACGGTCACGTCACGCCTCCTTGCTGACAGGGCGCTCGGTCCGGACGCCGACGCCGCGGGCGGTGACGACGAGCTCGCCGGTCGACTCGTCGCGGTACTCCGTGACGTTCTCGGAGAACTTCAGCGTTCCGCCCCGCCGGCTCTCCTTCTCCCAGGTCTTGCCTGGCTTCGTGGTCGCGATCAACACCATTCCTGGGCGCAACGGCTGGTGGTACTCGAAGTGCTGCTCGGCGTGCAGACCGCCGCCGCCACCACCGCCTCCTCCGCCGCCGCTGCTCACGCGGCCGGTCGGTTCCTTGCCGGACCCGAACCATGGCTTCGCGGGATCCGGACGCAACGGATGCTCGTCCTGGAACTGCCAGCTCGCCATCGAGAACGTCGGCGGTGCAACGATCCCGCCCGCCGCCTTGGCCTCGGGGCTGTCTGGATCGGAATACGCCGGATTCGGATCGCCGATCGCGCGGGCGAACATCAAGATGTGACTCGCCTCCACCGGGAAGCGTTGCTCAGCCATGGGCCCCTCCTACGAGTGCATGGGAGCAGCAGTCAATCACGCGAAAACGCAAGCGAGCCCCGGGGCAGGAAGCGGCCCCGGGGCTCGTGCATCTCTTGCTCGCTGGGAGCGGTCTTACGCGACGACTTTCGCCTTCATCTTGGCGAACTCGGCATCGTCGATCACGCCCTGGTCGTGCAGCTGAGCCAGTTGCGCCAGCTGGTCGGCATCGTTGGGGCCGACCGCGCTCTGGACTCGAGCCTTGAAGTACTCCTCTTGCGCCTGCGCGTCCTGGACCGCGTGCTCGGTCATCTTTCCGCCCCGCGCGATCAGGTAGGTGAAGATGCCGATGAACGGAAGCACGATCACGAAGATCGACCACGCCGCCTTGGCCCAGCCTGACATGTCGTGGCTGCGGAAGATGTCGGAGAAGATCGCGATGATCAGCCAGAACCAGATGACGAACAAGAAGAACCACAACATGGAGAGGAAGACCTCTCCGGTACCGAACTCTGCAACCACCATGTGTCTGCGTCTCCTTGTTTGAACAAAGACCCCGTTCTCGCGGTGTGCTCGAACGACGCTGATGCCAGTGTGCGCGAACGTGGTGACTCGCTCATCCCCCGGCAGGGGTGATCGTGCGCTCGACCCACCCTGGTGATCGCCCGTCGGGGGTGACGACGAGAGGTCGCCTGTCTCGCACCATTCATCACAGTGGCGAGGAATCCACAGTGAACGGCAAGGGTTTCGGGCCGGCCCACGATCGCATCGACCTGACGGACGAGGAGATGCGGGTCATTGGGCTCCTCGAGAAGGACCTCGACAACGCGTCGAGCCCTTCGAGCGCGAGGAAGCCGACGCCGCGATTCCGGCCCAGCGCTCGGGCGCAGGCCGACTACCTGTGCATGCGCTACCGCCGCCGTGCGATCTGGTTGCTACCGGTGGCGGGCCTCGCGCTGGCCTTTGCGATCACGGTGTCACTCGCGCTCGCGACGCTGTGCGCCGCGGCCTGGGCGGTGGGCTTCGCCGCGCTGCTCACCGAGATCGGCGCCGCTTTCCGACGGCTGCCGAGAAATGGAGATCGATGATGGGAAACGCCCAACCCGAGTCCGGTGACCATCGGTGTCCGAGGTGTGGACTCCCGATCGGGCGCGGGGAGGTCGGCGGTCCGCTCTGGACCCCGCAGATGAAGGGCGTCGAGGTGTGCGGCTGTCCCTCCGAGGAGTCACAGCTGCGGTCGCACGCAGACGAGCTGCATCGCGAGCTCGACGAACTCGAACACAAGCTCGACGACCTGAAGCACGAGCACTGATCTCGAGGTCGCGCAGCACACGTCGCCATGGACCGCGCAGCTCACGTCGCGGCAGTGCCGGTCGGAGCGCGTTGAGCACTCCGACACGGCCGCCTCCTCACACGCCGGCAGCGCGACGCTGTGGTGGTGGGTGGGCGGGGTTCCTCTTGCGGAGCATTGGGGAGGGCGGCCCTACCACCACCGTCGAACCCGTCGTGCGACGAGGGCCGCCCGGCGTTCGGAGCAAGAGGGTTCCACGCCCGCCCACCACCCCCCAGGAAGAGACGAGTGACTACCTCAGAGGAGGCCGGAGCGTTCCGCGACGTCGACCGCTTCGGCGCGGCCGGACACCCTCAGCTTTCGGTAGATGTGCTTGAGGTGTGTCTTGATCGTGTTGCTCGACAACTTGAGCTGCTCGGCGATCGCGGCGTTCGACAGCCGCGTCGGTAGGTAGCCGAGCACCGTCAACTCCTGATCGGTCAACGGTTCCGGCAAGTCGGCTCCGCGCCGTTGCTCGCGCGTCGTCGCGAGCGCGGGATGGTCGAGCAGGCGGCGCAGGAACGGCGTGGGGTGCTCTTGATACAAGGCACGCATCGAGCGCAGCAGTGGGCGGCCGATGTCGAGGAACACTCCGACCTGGTTCTCGTCCTCCACCTCGGCGATCACGGTCGACAGGTGATCGAACGCGAGCGGCGTATCGCCGCGTAGATCAGCGATGACTGCCGACCACAACAGATACGTGAGACGCGCCCGAGGATCGTCTTCTTCCGGCGTCCACTGATCGAGCAATCGCTTGGCGGTGTCGATGTCGCCCTTGGCGACGGCGACACGCACACGTTCCGACAGTGCGTCGCCGGCCACCGCCTCGGCTTCGTCGATTCGGCCTTGTTGCAGCAGCTGGCGTGCCGCGACCGATGTCGACGCGGCGCCGTTGGCTGGTCGATCGCTGCTCATGAACGCCGTCATGAGGGCGAGCTCGGCGCGTTCGGTCTCGATGATGCCGGCGACGAAGCCGGTGGAGCGACTCTGTCGCGCGGCGCGATCCAACAGCTCCCTCGCGACGTCGAAGTTCCCCTGCTCCCGGGCCACGATGGCGCGCGCCACCACGGCGGGACTTGCCATCGCGTGCGTGGACCAGCCGTTCTCCTCGGCGATCGCGTCCGAACGGTCGGCATTCCGCGCGGCGAGCCGCAATCGGCCGGAGAGCGCGTCGATGATGCCGAGGATCCCATGGGCGATCATGTCGATGAACGGAACGCCCTCGTCGAACATCGGCGTGAGCGCTTCGCTCGCCCCCTGCAGGTCGCCGAGCTCGGCAATGGCGATCGCCCGCACGAACCGCGCCGCACCGGCCAAGCCGTGCCGGAGACCGGTGATCTGGAGGATCTCACCGCCCCCGTCGGCAGTGGCCTCCGCCGCATGTTCGATGGCCCGATCGGCCGCGGCGAGGGCGAGCGCGGGCTCACGTTGCTGCAGCGCCCAGATGGACCGCAGCGCCTCCGCGGCCATCGCGTCGCCCGCGGCGTACGGCCCGAGCGCCTCGACGGGATCGGGCGAGGGACCGGCGACCGGCGGCGAGTTCGCCATGACCCGCGCCGCAACATCCAGGAAGCGCATCGTTGGATTGGCGGCACGCATTGACGCGGGAAGGATCTCGAGCCAGCGACTGACATCCTGCGCGCGACCACTGGCCAGCGGATCGGACGCATGCTCGGCGAGCACTTCGACGGCGCGATCCACTTGTTGGGCTTCGACGAGATAGCGCAGCACCTCGTCGATGTTGTCGTGCATCAGGTGCCATTCGGCAGCCCGCTCGAGCAGTTCCTGTTCCAGTTCCGGCTCCTCGGCTCGGAGATGCTGCCGCAGAAGTGTGCGAACGAGCGTGTGGTAGCGGAACCACACGCGACGGTCGTCGAGTGACGACAGGACGAGCGCTGCGCGTTCGAGTTGGTCGATCATCGTGCCGGCCGACGTGTCCTGGAGCACGTAGTTGCACAACGGCACACTGAGCTCCCGCAACACCGACGTCGACAAGAGGAACCGGTGCGCGTCAGGATCCTGGAGCTCGAGCAACTTCTCCGTTACGAAGTCGGCGACGTGTCGGTCGTCGCTCGCAAATGTCCGCACGAACTCGTCGACATCGTTGACGGCGCGCAGCGAGAGCGCCGCGAGTTGGATGCCTGTCGCCCAACCCTCGGTGTGGGCGAGCAGCGCATCGATCTGATCAGCGCTCAGGTGCTGACGTCCGAGTCGTGACAACAGCTCGCGGCCCTCGTCGGAGTCGAAGGCGAGGTCGCGCTGGCGAAGCTCGACGACCTGGTCCCGGAGGCGGAAGCGGTGCAGCGGGAATGCCGAGTCGGCTCGCGAGACGAGCACCAGATGCATCGACGGCGAGTCCTCCACGAACGCCGCGAGGTAGTCAAAGGCCTCCGCGTTCGTGACCTGGTGCACGTCGTCGAGCACCAACACGAACGGAGCATCGGCGGGCCGGCCATAGGACCCACCCTTCTGGCGCACGATTCCGGCGTTCTCAAGCGCGGATTGGATGTCGCGCTCGAACCGTCCAGGATCGTTGTCGTCGGCGTTGACCGTGAGCCACGCGATGCGCCTGCGGTGGTGAGCCGCCACCCATTGCGCCAACAGAACGGACTTTCCGAACCCCGTCGGAGCGGTGACCGATGTGACGCGGTATCGGATCGCTGCGTCGAGCTCGCGCAGCAACCTCGGTCGCCGAACGTTCACCGAGGGCAGCACCGGTGTCACGAAGCGCGAGTCCCCGGGCCGAGACCACGACGCGCGTGTGCTTCGGTCGGTCGTCTCCGTCGCGGACGGCGATGCTGGAATCGAGGGATCTGGGTCCATTGGAAGCCGAACGTGAGCCTCGCTGGGCAATCAGCGTGCCCAGACCCGGATCGACCGGAACTCACCCTTCGGGTGTGATTTTGTCGCAGTCAGGCCGAGTTCGCGGCCCAGCACTGCGGGACACCGCCGTAGATCACGCGGACTCGTTGGAGGTGCCGCAGTTTGCGCACGATCGCCCCGGGGTCGATCCGTTCAGTGAGGAGCGCGATGAAGGTGGTCTTCGGCGCCACGAATTCGTGGAGCTCACGAAGGAAGCTCGTGCTGAGCTCATCGACGTGCACGCCAAGGGTAGGGGCCTCGGTCACCGCGCCCCACGACGGCCGCACACTGGTTCCGAAGAGGTCGGTGAGCAACGCCCCGAGGGCGGCGCGCAGCGTGTGCATGGTGGGATTTGGCGATTCGTCCTCGCGGAGGTCGATGTCGCGTGCGACCAGCGTGTCGTCATCGGCCCAGGCCACGAGCGCGGCGCAGCGAGGGACCCCGGAATGCTCGACGAGGAAAGCTCGCATGCCGTCGACCACGTCGGCTTCCTCGACATCGTCGGGAATCGGGACGACGACGAGACGGCCTTGAACCGGGACCTCATGACGAATCGTTTGCACCATCACTGCGTCTCTGTCGACGCACATGTGAGCAATGACACCTGCGGGTTGCTTCGTGGCATCGTCTACTCCTTCGTGCCCCTCCGCAGCATCGTGGGCGAGCGCCGAGGCATTTTCTTCACTCGGCTCGGGTGATCCGCGCGTTGCACCGCGCGGTGACACCAGGGG
>DASUCS010000379.1:0-4954 GCA_036275935.1 Acidimicrobiales bacterium | reverse complement strand
ATCGTCCCCGCGACCCCCAACTTAGGAGGTGGTCCCCGTCAACGAGTCCGAGTACGAGCGGCGACTCCGCGCCTACGAGACCGAGATGGCGCAGCTCCGTGAGACCTCCAAGGCGCTCGAAGAGGAGGTCATCTCGCTT
The DNA here is from genome assembly GCA_036275935.1 of Acidimicrobiales bacterium. Lineage (GTDB taxonomy): Bacteria > Actinomycetota > Acidimicrobiia > Acidimicrobiales > JACDCH01 > DASUCS01. The sequence goes on along the minus strand of DASUCS010000379.1, from coordinate 4,815 downwards.
CGGCGGCGCTTGCAGGATGCGCCCAAGCGGGTCCGCACGCTCGAAGAGCGGTTGCTGGAGACCAAGGGGCAGCTCGCACAGGCGGTGTCCCAGAACGAGAAGCTGACGTACACCCTGCGCGAGGCGCGCGAGCACATCGCGGCCCTGCGCGAGGAGGTCGACAAGCTCACCCGTCCGCCGTCCGCCTACGGCACGTTGCTCGGCCGCAACGAGGACGGCACCGTCGACGTGTTCAGCGGTGGTCGCAAGATGCGCGTGTCGCTCCATCCCGAGCTCGAGGACGAGGAGCTGCAACGGGGCGCCGAGGTCGTGCTCAACGAGTCGCTGAACGTCGTGCTCGCTCGCTCCGGAGAACTCACCGGTGAGGTCGTCACGCTGAAGGAACTGCTCGACGACGGGCTGCGCGCGCTGATCATCGGGCGCGCGGACGAGGAGCGCGTCGCCGAACTGGCCGACAGCCTGCAGGGGGAGCGGTTGCGCGCCGGCGACACCGTGCTGATGGACGCCCGCTCGGGGCTGCTGCTCGAGAAGCTGCCGCGACCCGAGGTCGAGGAGCTCGTTCTCGAAGAGGTGCCCGACATCTCCTACGACGACGTGGGTGGCCTGGACAGCCAGATCGAACAGATCGCCGACGCAGTCGAGCTGCCGTTCGTGCACCACGAGCTGTTCGCCGAGTACAAGCTCCCCGCGCCGAAGGGGATCCTGCTGTACGGCCCGCCGGGGTGTGGCAAGACCCTGATCGCCAAGGCGGTCGCGAACTCGCTCGCCAAGAAGGTCGCGGAGGTGTCGGGCGACAAGGCGGCCCGCAGCTACTTCCTCAACATCAAGGGCCCCGAGCTCCTGAACAAGTACGTCGGCGAGACAGAGCGACAGATCCGCCTCGTGTTCCAACGCGCACGCGAGAAGTCCGAAGAAGGCTGGCCCGTCATCGTCTTCTTCGACGAGATGGATTCGATGTTCCGTACGCGCGGCACCGGCATCAGCTCCGACATGGAGTCGACGATCGTGCCGCAGCTGCTGGCGGAGATCGACGGTGTCGAGACGTTGAAGAACGTGATCGTGATCGGCGCGTCGAACCGCGAGGACCTCATCGACCCCGCGATCCTCCGGCCCGGTCGTCTCGATGTGAAGATCAAGATCGAACGTCCTGATGTGAAGGCGGCGGCGCAGATCTTCTCCCGCTACCTCACCACCGACCTGCCGATCGACGGCGACGAGATCCGCGACCTCGGTGGCGGCGATCCGGAGAAGGCCGTGCAGGGGATGATCGAACGCACCGTCGAGGAGATGTACTCCGACGACGAGAAGAACCGCTTCCTCGAGGTCACCTATCAGAACGGCGACAAGGAAGTGATGTTCTTCAAGGACTTCTCGTCCGGGGCCATGATCGAGAACATCGTGCGTCGGGCCAAGAAGCTGGCGATCAAGCGTCAGATCTCCGGCGAGCCGCCCGGCATCTGCACGGGTGACCTCGTGGCATCGATCGCGCAGGAGTTCAAGGAACACGAGGACCTGCCGAACACCACGAACCCCGACGACTGGGCGAAGATCTCCGGAAAGAAGGGCGAGCGCATCGTCTACGTGCGCACCCTGATCAAGAAGGAAGACGAAGCGGTTCCGTCCGGCGGCCGGGCCATCGAACGCGTCGCAACTGGTCAGTACCTCTAATCGCTCGATTGATCGTCGAACCCGAGCGGGCGCATTTCATCGAACTGAACCAGACGCGCCTCCGGCTGTGGGAGTGGGGCGACATCACGGCTCCCCGAGTCCTGTTCCTGCACGGTGGGTTCGATCACGGGCGCATGTACGACGACTTGGCCCCGCGCGTTGCTGCACTCGGCTACCACGCCACCGCGCTCGACGCGCGCGGTCACGGTGACAGCGGTCGCCTCACCTCCGGCACGACGTGGAACACGCAGATCCTCGACCTCGCTCTGTTGACTCGCGAGCTCGGTGCCCCACTCGGGATCGTGTCGCACTCGATGGGCGGCGGTCACGCCCTGTCGCTTGCCGCAGCATTCCCGGAGCTCGTGCGTTGGGTGGTGAACATCGACGGGCTCGGACCTCCGAAGGAGGCGATGGCTGATCCCGACGAACCAAGCGTGGCGATGAACGAGAACCTCGAGCGCGCGTTGCGGATCATTCGTCGCCCTCGCCGCGAGTTCGAGTCGCTCGAGGCGATGGCCGATCAGCGCGGCAAGGTGAACATCCGCCTTCCGCGCGAGTGGTTGCTGCACCTCGCCGAACACGGATCAGTCGAAGGCCCGAACGGCGGGCGGGTGTGGAAGTCCGACCCGAAGTTCACCGTGAGTCTTCCGTCGCCCTTCGGCTACGAGCAGCTGCTGGCGCAGCAGCGGATGGTGCAGTGCCCAGTGCTCGTGCTCACTGGTGACCAACCGGACACCTGGACCGAGGTCAAGGGTGCGGAGCTCGAGAAGCGGGTCACCAACATGGCCAAAGCACGGCATGTGCTCGTGCCGGGGACCGGTCACTACGTCCACATCGAGAATCCGGACGCAACCATGCGCGCCATCGAGTCGTTCCTCGCCGACGTCGGCCCATGACACCCATCGTCGTTCTGCACGATGTCGGCGCAACGGGGGGTCCGTGGCGCGACGCGTTCGAGAAGTGGCCCGACGACGTGTATGCACCTGACCTCCTCGTCGACGGCGCATCCGGCGACCGCACCGACATCGTGTGGTGTTTGCTCGAGCCAATGGCCGCACGGCGGGACCGCGCGCCGGTCATCGTGGGTTGCGGTGAGCACTCGCTTGCGGCCGAGACGTTTGCATTCGCGGGCTGGTGCGGGGGATTGGTGCTCGTCGACGGACTCGGCGGCGCGTGGACAACTCCCGAAGAACAGATCGTCGAACAGAACAACTGGTTGCGAGCGAAGTTCGACGACCTGGATCATGTGGGCTATCCGCACGTCTGGATCGAACCCTTCCATGCCGCCATGAGGGCGAACGTCAGGTGCCCTGTCCTCGTGATCGAGACTGACGCGTCGCTCACGCCCCTGGGGGACGCCGAACGTCGGCTGCAGCAGTTCGCAGGACCGGCTCGCCTGGTGCGTCTCGAGTCAAGCGATCCTGAGCCGGTCGTGGCGGCGGTGACGGAATGGGTGGGTTCCTGAATCGTCCGGAGGGCAGTACGGTCGTGCCGTGGCGATCCGCAAGATCCTCGGCATCGAGACCGAGTACGGCATCCTCATCCGGGGAGCCGCGGACTCGAATCCGATCGCCGCGTCCAGCGTGCTGATCAACGCGTACGTCAACGACGTGACGCGCAGCGCCGCCACCAACGAAGGCTCACCGAAGGTTGGATGGGACTTCGAGGACGAGTCGCCCGGCAACGACGCTCGGGGCTTCGCTCCTGAGGGAACGCTCGCGCCGGAGATCGAGACGCACCTGGTCAACGCGGTGTTGACCAATGGCGCGCGGTACTACGTGGACCACGCGCATCCGGAGCTGTCGACGCCGGAATGCGCGGACCCGCGCACGACCGTCGTGTACGACCGCGCCGCCGAGAAGATCCTCCAGCGCTCGATGATCGCGGCCAACCGCACGCTGCCGCAGGGGCAGGAGATCGTTGTCTACAAGAACAACTCGGACCGCAAGGGCAACAGCTACGGCTGTCACGAGAACTACTTGATGGATCGGTCGGTGCCGTTCGGTCGCGTCGTGGCGCACGCGATGCCGCACTTCATCACGCGCCAGATCTACTGCGGAGCCGGCAAGGTCGGTTCCGAGGCGAGCGGCGTCCCCATCGACGAGGTGCCCTACCAACTGACGCAGCGCGCCGACTTCTTCGAGGAGGAAGTCGGTCTCGAGACGACCCTGAAGCGCCCGATCGTCAACACCCGTGACGAGCCGCACGCCGATGCGCAGAAGTATCGACGGCTGCACGTCATCGTCGGCGACGCCAACCTGTCCGAGGTCGCCACGTTCCTGAAGCTGGGAACGACCGCGCTCGTCTTGTCGATGGTGGAGGACGAGTTCCTTCCCCGAGAGTTCGTGTTCGTCGCGCCGGTTCAGACGTTGCGCAAGGTCTCCTACGACGTCTCGTTGCGCCGACCGCTCGAGCTGGCAGACGGTTCGACGATCACGGCCCTCGAGGTGCAGTGGGAGCTGTTCGACCGGGCCAAGAAGTACGGCGAGGAGTTCGGCTACGAGTGCATCGGCGGGGACGAGGCCGGCGAAGCCGTGGTGCGCCACTGGGAGTCGGTCCTGCACGGTCTCGAGACGGACCCGATGACGCTGGCCGCGCAGCTCGACTGGGTCGCGAAGTACCGGATGATCGATGGCTATCGAGAGCGCCACGGCCTGCGTTGGGACGATGCCCGGCTCGCGGCGATGGATCTCCAGTACCACGACCTGCGGGCGGACAAGGGACTGGCGTCGCGTGTGGGCCTCGAGCAGCTCACGACCGAGGCCGAGGTCGAGCGGGCGATGACAGAGCCGCCGCCCGACACTCGTGCCTACTTCCGCGGCAGGTGCCTGCAGCGGTGGGGCGATTCGATCGTGGCTGCCAACTGGGACTCCCTCGTGTTCGACATCGGTGGTGACCCGCTGCGGCGGGTGCCGATGATGGAACCGATGCGAGGGACTGAGGCACACGTGGGTAGGTTGATCGACGAGTGTTCAACAGCCGCCGAGCTCCTCGAGCGGCTGGGTTCGTAGGAGTGGAGCTGACCGATGGCTGAGCGAGAGCAGAAGAAGAAGCCGGCGCCGCAGAAGCAGGACGAGGTCGTCGAAGAGGCTCCTGCCACGTCGGAGAGCGGCGAGAAGATCAAGGCGGAGCTCGACGATCTCCTCG
>DASUCS010000378.1:0-2668 GCA_036275935.1 Acidimicrobiales bacterium | reverse complement strand
ACCGCGGTCACGGCCTTGATGGTGTCGGTGCTCCCCAGGTGGATGGCGCCGGTGATGATCGTCGTGACCGTCGCGATCAACACGCTGATGCTCTGGTTCACGCTCGCGATGCTCGGAAGCCAGCGCGTGGGGTGGCGGCCGCTGCTCCCCGGTTCGATCGTGGCCGGCATCGGGCTGCAGGTCCTCACACTCGCCGGGGCCTTCATCGTTCCGCGATCGGTGGCGTCGTCGTCCGCGATCTACGGCTCGCTCGGCGTGGTGTTCGCGATCTTGGCCTGGCTGTTCTTCTTCGGCCGCCTGCTCGTCTACGCCTCGACGTTCAACGTCGTGCTCTACGAGCGAGCCCGCGGCACGGTCACGCTCGAGGTGGAGGCGCCCCGCGTCCCGGGTGAGGTGCCCGTCGAGGCGACCCGATCCGGCGTGGTGGTCGGCGTCCCGCACTAGCGAGGTAGTCGCAAGGCCTGGATCGTCCGTTCCTCGAAACGAGATCGCCGACTGAGGGTCCCGTTCAGTGTCACTGGCCCCTCGTACGCTCCGAGCCATGGGAGACATCGCGGCGGCGTTGGCGGAGGTCACGCGCGCGCTCCCGGGCGCCGAGGTCCGCCCCGGCCAGATCAAGATGGCCGAAGCGGTCGAGCACGCCATCACGACGGGCCGGCACCTCGTCGTGCAGGCCGGCACCGGCACCGGAAAGACGCTTGCCTATCTCGTCCCGGCGATCCTGTCGGGACAGCGCGTCGTCGTCGCGACGGCGACCAAGGCGCTGCAGGATCAGCTCGTCGGGAAGGACCTTCCCTTCCTCGCCACTCACCTCGACCGGCCCTTCTCGTACGCGTCGCTGAAGGGACGCTCCAACTACCTCTGTCTGCAGCGAGCGAAAGAGATCCTCGGCGGCGACCCGAACGACCAGAACGACAAGGGCGAGCAGCAGATCATGGTCGGCGTCGACCCACTCGCCGATCGCGCCCCCCGGTCCGAGTTGCTGCGACTGATCGAATGGGCCACCGAGAGCCCGACCGGTGAGCGGGCCGAGCTGACGTTCGAGCCTTCGACCAACGCGTGGACCGCGCTGTCGGTCAGCGCTCGGGAATGCCCGGGGGTGACGCGGTGCGCCATCGGCGAAGCGTGCTTCGCCGAACGCGCCCGAGCGCAGGCGGCCGACGCCGACGTCATCGTGGTGAACACGCACCTCTACGGCATGCACCTCGCCACCGGTGGTGCCGTGCTTCCGGAGCACGACCTCGTCGTCTTCGACGAGGCCCATCAGCTGGAGGAGGTCATCTCTGCGACCGCCGGCATCGAGCTGACGGGCGGCAGTTTCGTCGCACTCGCCCGTGCGGTGAAGGCGCTCATCGCCGACGAACGTCTCATCGCCGATCTCGAAGCGATGTCGGGCCAGCTCAACGATGCGCTCATGCCTCACCACGGTCGGCGCATCCGAGGCCTCGACGACGTCCTCGCTGCAGCGGTCGAGGTCGGCCAAGGGCGTGTCGATCGCGCGCTCGCCGCGGTGCGAGCGGTGAACAGCGATGCCGGCGACACGGCCAACCGCAAGCAGCGTGCGATCAAGGCGGCCACTGCCCTCTCAGCCGAGCTCGCAACGGTGCGCGCCGTGCCGGAGACCGACGTCTCGTGGGTCGAGGGCCCGCGGCATGCCCCGCGGCTGCGCATCGCACCGATCGACGTCGCGCCGACGCTCGAGGTGCTGTGGGGTGGCGTCACCGCAGTGCTGACCAGCGCGACGATCCCGAGCAACCTGCCGATCCGCCTCGGTCTCCCGGCGGGCGAGCACGACCAGATCGATGTCGGCAGCCCCTTCGACTACGGCGCGAACGCGTTGCTCTACTGCGCCGCGCATCTTCCCGACCCGCGCGCCGAGGGCTACGACGCGGCGATCCACGACGAGCTGGAAGCGCTCATCACCGCAGCGGGTGGACGGACGCTCGCACTGTTCACCTCGTGGCGAGCGATGCAGAGCGCGGTCGACGCGCTGCGCGAGCGGCTGCCGTTCCCGGTTCTCGACCAGCAGTCGTTGCCGAAGCCCGCGCTGGTCAAGGCCTTCACCGACGATCCGTCGGCGTGCCTGTTCGCCACGATGGGCTTCTGGCAAGGCGTCGACGTCGTCGGCTCGACGCTGTCGCTCGTCACGATCGACAAGCTGCCGTTCCCGCGTCCTGATGAACCGCTCCTGCAAGCGCGACGGGAGCGCGCCCGTCAAGGCGCGTTCGCGCTCGTCGACCTGCCCCGCGCCACCACGCTGCTCGCACAGGGAGCCGGACGTCTCATTCGTTCGGCGACCGACCGCGGCGTCGTCGCGGTGTTCGACCCTCGGCTGGCGACCGCCCGCTACCGGTGGGAGGTCGTCAACGCACTCCCACCGATGCGACGGACACGTGAACGCAGTGAGGTCGAAGCCTTCCTGCGTGACATCCGCGATCAGTAGCCGAGACGCTCGAGCGCGGCCGCACGGCGCTGCCAGTCCTTGTCCACCTTCACGAACAGCTCGAGGTAGGTGTTCGGCGGCAACTGCTCGCGCACTGCGATGCCGACCTTCTTGAGGATCGACCCGCCCTTGCCGATCACGATCCCCTTCTGTGAGTCGCGCTCGACGAGGATCTCGACGCGGATGTGCGGCGGCTCCCATTCCGTGACCCGTGTCGCGATCGAG
>DASUCS010000377.1:0-4236 GCA_036275935.1 Acidimicrobiales bacterium | reverse complement strand
CGATCACGAGCGGCCGGCTCCGCAGCGATCCCAACGGCCTCTACATGGTGCTGACCGCGACCGACGTCTCCAAGAGCGGGTTCCTCACGTCGTACTGCGGGTGGCACACGCACGGCACGATCGCCGGCGCCGACATCAAGTACGCGGTCGTCGGCGACCCCGGTACGAACGGCGCGTGCGCGGAGCAGACCGCCTCGTCGCCGAACGGCAACGTCGGCGCCGACGCGATGGCGAGCGTGATCGCGCACGAGCTCGAAGAGTCGGTGACCGATCCGGACCTCAACGCCTGGTACGACAGCCGGGGTTACGAGAACGCCGACAAGTGCGCGTGGACGTTCGGCGCCACGTCCACCGCGTCGAACGGGTCGAAGTACAACCTGACGCTGGGGGGCATGCAGTACTTGATCCAGCGGAACTGGGTCAATGCCTCTGGTGGCCTCTGCGCCCTCAAGTACCCGTAGACGCTGCTACTGCTGATAGCGCTCGACAACGTCCTCTGATCGGGCGGCGGCCGAGTCCGGGTCCTGACCCGCGTGACGGCGCGCCCGGCGCTGGCGCAACAGATCCCAGCACTGGTCGAGCGCGACCTCGAGATCCTTCATCCGGGCGGAGTCGGCATCCGACAGGCCCTCACCGACGTGTGACCGTTCGAGCCGGTGCTCCTCTTCGGTGAGCTCGCCGATGTGTCGAACGATGTCCACGTCATCCATGCCCCACAGTCTGCAGGATCGATCGTTCTCCTGGTACCTGCGGGACAGAAATGTCCCGCCGCTATCAGGAAAAGCAGAATGCCTGGGGTGGACGACGAGGAGCGCTGGTCAGATGCGCCGGACATGCAGTCGGTGCTCGACCTCGAACCGCTGGATCGTGACCTGTTCCGCGCCCACAACGCCATCAGCGCCCGCAACCGGCGATCGCTGTACGGGGGCCAGGTCGCGGCCCAAGCACTGCGAGCGGCTGGGCTCACCGTCGATCCCGAGCGGCACGCACACTCGCTGCACGGCTACTTCTTGAGACCGGGACGCGCCGACCGTCCCGTGATCCTGCACGTCGACCGCGACCGCGACGGTCGCTCGTTCTCGGCCCGGCACGTGCGCGCAGTGCAGGAAGGTGAGGTGATCTTCTCGATGCTGGCCTCGTTCCACGTCGACGAGCCCAGCTCGACGTACGACTCCGTACCTACGAAGACACCCCGTCCGCCGGCCGACGACGTCGATGCACGAGGCGACTTCATCATCGAGATGCACGAGATCACACCGATGAAGATCGAGGGTGAACGAATCCTGTATCCGGACTCGATGTGGATCCGCCTCAAGGATCCGCTCGTCGACGACGATCGGCTGGCTCGGGCCTGCGCGCTCACCTACATGTCGGACATGGGCTCGGGGTTCGGGCAGCTGCGCGTCGACGGTCTGCCGTCGGGTGGCGCCAGCATCGATCACGCGGTCTGGTTCCACCAGGACATCGCCGTGGACGGGTGGCTGCTGCTCGAGCTGCATCCGAGCAAGGCTGGTGGCTCACGCGGCGTGTACACGGGCGGTGTGCGCGACCAGCACGGCCTGCTCGGGCTCATGTGCGCGCAAGAGCTGCTGCTCAGGCCGCACCCGCCGGAGCACGTCGCCGCGATGCGGGCGATGATCGAGGGTCGGACCGACGGCGACACCGGTTAAGAAGGAGCACATGGAGCGCGATCTCTTCGACGACGAGCACGACCAGCTGCGCACGAGCTTTCGGGCGTGGCTCGACAAGGAGGTCGTCCCGCACGTCGACGAGTGGGACGAAGCGGGAATCACGCCGCGCACGCTCTTCACCGATGCCGGTTCCCACGGGTTCCTCGGTTTCGACATCCCCGAGCAGTACGGCGGCGGAGGCGTGCAGGACTTCCGCTACAACACCGTCATCGACGAGGAGATCCAGTACGCCGGCGTCGGCGCCGTGGGTCTCGGGATGTCGCTGCACAACGACATCTGCCTCCCGTACTTCATCCGCTACTGCACGGACGAGCAGCGCGAGCGCTGGATGCCCGGCATCGCGTCAGGTCAACTGATCACCGCGATCGGCATGACAGAACCCGGCATCGGGAGCGACCTCGCGTCGATGTCCACGACCGCGATCCGCGATGGCGAGCGCTACATCGTGAATGGCTCCAAGACCTTCATCACCAACGGCATCAACGCCGACCTCGTCATCACCGCGGTGAAGACCGACCCCACCCAGAAGCACAAAGGAATGTCGCTCCTGGTGCTCGAGCGCGGGATGGACGGGTTCGAACGTGGCCGCAACCTCGAAAAGATCGGCCAGCACGCGCAGGACACCGCCGAGCTGTTCTTCAACGACGTCTCGGTGCCGGTCGAGAACCGGCTCGGGAACGAGGGTGAAGGCTTTCTCGAGCTCGTCGCCAACCTTCCGCAGGAGCGCCTGTCGATCGCCATCGCCGCGGTCGCCGCGGTGCACGCTGCGCTCGAGTGGACGCTCGAGTACGTGCAGGAACGCACCGCCTTCGGCCAGAAGATCGGTTCCTTCCAGAACACCCGCTTCGTGCTCGCGGAGGTCGCCACCGAGCTCGACATCGCGCAGACCTACGTCGATCGGTGCGTGGAGTTGCTGAATGGCGGCCGCCTCACGGCGGAAGACGCGGCCAAGGCGAAGTGGTGGTGCACCGAATTCCAGAAGCGCTCGATCGATCGCTGCCTGCAGCTCTTCGGTGGCTACGGCTACATGATCGAGTACCCGATCGCCCGCGCCTACGCCGATGCCCGGGTGACCACGATCTACGGCGGCACGACCGAGATCATGAAGGAGATCATCGGCAAGCAGCTCGGTCTGTGAACCTGACGCTCGTGTCAGTAATCTGCCGGACATGAGCAACGAGGGGCCGGCCGAAGCCGTGGACAACGTCGACGAGAGCTGGGGGATGGATGCGCTGTTCGACATGTCGGCACCGCAGCCCAATTACAAGGCGCTGATCGAACAGGGCGGCTACGTCGACGCGATGGAGGGCTTCACGATCACGTTCAGCCGTGACGTCACGGACTACGTGTTGCGGCACCACGAAGCCTTCTCGTCGAATTCACCGCTCGACCTCGGCAACGTGCGCCCGCTCATCCCACTCAACGTCGATCCGCCCGAGCACTCGAAGTACCGCAAGCTGCTCGACCCGCTGTTCGCCCCGAAGCGCATGGACGAGCAGGAGGAGGACATCACTCGCCGCGTGAACGGCTTCATCGACACGTTCGTCGACAAGGGCGAGTGCAACTTCACCGAGGATTTCGCGGAGCTCTTCCCGTCGTCGGTGTTCCTCGGGCTCATGGGTCTTCCCGAGGGCGAGCTGCGCACGATGCTCGACCTGCGCGACGGCATCCTGCACGCCGAGAAGATCGATCCGAACGCCATGTTCGACATGGACGCCCGCATGGTCGTGATGCGAGAGACAGGCCAGCGGATCTACGACTACTTCGGCGCCATCATCGACGAGCGCTCGAAGACTCCTTCCGACGACATCATCACGCGCTTCGTCACGGCGGAGATCGACGGCGATCGCCTCACGCGGGAGGAGATCCTCGACATCCTCTTCCTGTTCTTGATCGCGGGGCTCGACACCGTCAGTGATTCGCTCACGTGCTTCTACGCCTTTCTCGCCAAGAACCCCGAGCATCGTCGACAGATCGTCGAGCACCCGGAGGTCATCCCGAGCGCGGTCGAGGAGCTGCTGCGGTGGGAGAGCCCGGTGCCAGTCGGTGTGCCGCGCCTCTGCACGCGCGACACCGAACTTCCGAACGGCAAGACCGTCACCGCAGGAACGGCGGTGAGCATCAGCTATGGCGGCGCCAACGTCGACCCGTCGGCGTTCGAGGACCCGTTCGAAGTGCGCTTCGATCGCGAAGTGAACCCGCACATCGCGTTCGGCGGAGGCGTGCACCGCTGTCTGGGTTCGCACCTCGCTCGCCGAGAGCTGCGCATCGCGCTACGGGAGTGGCATCTCCGCATCCCCGAGTACCGCATCAAGCCCGGTCACGAGAACCTCGAGTACCCGCCGGGGTTGCGTCACGTGAAGGACCTCACGCTCGTCTGGCCGTGAACCCTCAGCTGCTGTAGTCGAAGTCCGTCGTGAATGCCGCGTTGGGATCTGCTGCACGCCGCCAGCGGAAGAAGTAGAACCGCGTCGCACACCAACACGAATCAAGGAGGCGCGGGCGATGGCGTGGACCTTGGAGGGCACCTACTTCGAGAACTGTT
>DASUCS010000376.1:0-5472 GCA_036275935.1 Acidimicrobiales bacterium | reverse complement strand
AGGTCGCGAGGCCCCACCGGCTGCGCACGCCCCGCAGCAGCAGCTTCCCGAGCGGGCACGCCAGCGCGGCGTTCACCGCCGCCACGCTGCTCGCAGAGGACAACCCGATGGCGCCCGTGTACTACGCCGCCGCCGCCGTCGTCGCGTCCAGCCGGGTGTACGTGAAGATCCACCACGCCTCGGACGTGCTCGCCGGCGCAGCCACCGGCCTCATCCTCGGGCGCATCGCCCGGCGGATCTGGCCAAAATCGTCCCAGCTGGGATGATCTGCGCCTGACCGGGGGTTGTGCACACCATGCCTTTGAGCTTCGCTGTGACCTGGGATTACCGCTGTCCGTTCGCCCGCAACGCGCATGAGCAGGTGCTCACCGCACTCGAGGCGGGCGCCGATTGGGACGTTCGCTTCGTGCCGTTCTCGTTGGGCCAGGTCCACGTCGGCGAGGGCGAGACCGACGTGTGGGACGAGCCCGGCAAGGACACGGGGATCGTGGCGCTGCAAGCCGGCGTCGTCGTTCGCGACCGCTGGCCCGACAAGTTCTACGCGGTGCACCGCGACCTGTTCGCCGCCCGCCACGACCACGGGCTGAAGCTGAACGAAGAAGACGTCGTGCGCGACGTGCTCGCTCGCCACGGCGTCGACGTCGACGAGGTCTTCGCCGCCATCGAAGAAGGCACTGTGCTCAAGCAGATCCGCACCGAGCACGAGGCTGCCGTCGAGCAGAACAACGTGTGGGGTGTGCCGACGTTCATCTCCGGTGACGAAGCGGTCTTCGTTCGCTTGATGGACCGCGCGCCGGCTGGTGCGGACGCGGAGAAGGCGAGGCGCTCGGTGGAACGTGTCGTTGAACTGCTGGATGGCTGGCCCGAGCTCAACGAGTTCAAGCACACCGGCATCAAGCGCTGAACGAATCTGCGTCGCACGTCGCGCTGCCCCCGCAGCCAGACGACGTTCCGTGGCCAGTCCCCGACCCGGACGGCTGGCCCACAGGCGAACCGGTCGCGGCCGTCGAGTCACTCGCCGACGAGCTGATCGGTGACACCGCCACCTACGGGGACACGTACGCGCTGCTCGTGATCCGCAACGGCCGCATCCTCCTGGAGCGGTACGGCGGTGCGCTCCCGAGCTTCGACCATCCTCCGACGCCGGTCACGGCGACGACACCACTGCTGTCCTGGTCGATGGCGAAGTCGATCCTTCACGCGGGCGTCGGGATCCTGGTCGGCGAGGGCAAGCTCGAGCTCGACGCGCCGGCAAAGGTCCCTGCGTGGCAGGCAACCGACGACCCTCGCGCAACGATCACTCTCGAGCATCTGCTCACGATGCGCGACGGCCTGGACTTCTCCGAGGACTACGTCGACGCGGGCGTGTCCGATGTGATCGAGATGCTGTTCGGCGCTGGACAGGCCGACGTGGCCGGCTACGCCGAAGCACGACGCCTCCGGCATCCGCCCGATTCCGTGTTCAACTACTCGTCGGGGACGTCCAACATCGTGTCTGCCATCGCCGCCCGCGCGGCGGGGGGACCGCTCGCCTTCATCGAGTTGCTCCGCACTCGGCTGTTCGAACCGATCGGCATGACGTCGGCCGATCCACGCACCGACGAGACCGGCACGTTCATCGGCTCGTCGTACGTGTACGCGACCGCTCGCGACTTCGCCCGCTTCGGTCTGCTGTATCTGCGTAACGGGGTGTGGGACGGCAGACGCCTCCTGCCGGACGGCTGGGTCGACCACGGCCGCACGCTGCGATCGCACGACGAAGAAGGCACCGGCTATGGGGCTCATTGGTGGATCGTGGAGGACGACCTCGGTACGTTCCGCGCCGCGGGTTACGAGGGTCAGTCGATCCTGATCTGTCCCGGCCTCGACGTCTTGATGGTGCGGCTCGGTCGCTCGCCCGCCGACTTGAACCCCGCACTGACGGACTGGCGGAAACGTCTCGTCGATTCGCTGCGCTGAATCGACGTCGTAGGCTCGGACGGATGGCCGAGCAGGCGATTCGTCCGATCCTCGGTGAGCGTCGCATGAGCGACGCCGAGGCGTTGATGTGGAACCTCGAGAAGGATCCGGCGCTCGCGTCGTCCTTCGCGAATGTCACGATCCTCGACCAGTCGCCGGACATCGACCGACTGCGACGCACGATGGAGCGAGCCGTGCGGCTCATTCCCCGTCTGCGCCAGCGTGTGGTGCCTGCACTCGGCCGGCTCGCCCCGCCGGAGTGGCAGGACGACCCCGAGTTCGACCTCGACTACCACATCCGCCACATCGCACTCCCGGCTCCGGGCGACGAGCGCACGTTGTTCGACCTCGCCGCGACGCTCGCCACGCTGCCCCTGGAACGCACGCGGCCGTTGTGGGAGTTCACGATCATCGACGGGTTGGACGGTGGCCGGTCCGCTCTCTTCCAGAAGATCCATCACACGATCACCGACGGCGAGGGCGGCGTGCGCATGTCGGCCGAGTTCATCGACCTGTCGCGCGGGGAACAGGAGCGGCCGGAGGTCGTCGAGTCGGCAGACGACACTGACGCGCTCCCGACGAACATCGCCGAAACGATGGTCGAGACAGCCACGCACAACCTCCGGCGCGGCCTGGGAATCACCCGCCGCGCAGTGGCCAACACGACAGATCTCGCTCGTCACCCCGAGAAGTTGCCGGGCATCGGCGCCGAGGTGCTCGATGCGGCGCGGTCCCTCGTGCGGCAGGCCGCAGTGACGGACCACGCCCACTCGCCGATCTGGACGGAGCGATCGCTACGCCGCCACTTCGAGGTCTTGCGCATCCCGCTCGATGACGCCAAGCGAGCGGCGAAGGCGCTGGGCGGCAGTGTGAACGACCTGTTCGTCGCCGGCGCTGCCGCGGCGGCCGGTGCGTACCACCGAGCGAAGGGCGCTGACGTCGACGAGTTGCGCATCTCGATGCCGGTGTCGACTCGCTCGGATCGTTCGATGGGGGGAAACGCATTCACACCCGCCCGTTTGACGGTCCCCGTCGCCGGTCCTGGCGCCGTCGAGCAGTTCGCCGCGATCCGCGACCGACTCACGGCAACGAAGCAAGAACGCGCGCTTCAGTTTGCGAACTCGCTCGCAGGTGTGATCAACATCCTGCCGACTTCGATGCTCGTGCGCATCGCCCGTCAACAAGTGGAGACGGTCGACTTCGCGACGTCGAACGTGCGCGGCGCTCCGTTTGATCTCTACATCGCAGGCGCGAAGATCCTTGCCAACTATCCGATGGGTCCGACCGGCGGCACGGCGTTCAACCTCACGGTGCTGTCGTCGAGCGGCTGGCTCGACATGGGCGTGAACATCGACGCTGCTGCGATCGACGATCCGGGGCTGCTGCGCCGGTGTCTCGAGGACGCCTACGCGGAACTGCTCAGCGTCGGCTGAAACCGTCGGCTGAGCAGTCCTGAGGAAGAATCAGTTGGTCGCGGCTTCGGCTTCTTGCGTGAGCCGGGTCCGCACGTCGAGGAGAAGGTCGGCGACCTCGTCGGTCGACACGAGCTCTCGATGCAGCATCTCGGCCAGGCCACGATCGATGATCGCCAGCGCCTCATTGATCACATCGAGCTCTCGGGTGTCGGTCATCTCTCTCTCCAACTCGGGGAGCTGGACTCCTCTTCCGTGTTCATCGTCACACCGAAGCACGAATTGAGCGTTTCCGCCCCGGTGATCGACTGGCTGGGCACCACCATACCCACCCGTTGTGACGAACAAGCGTCACGTTCATTTTCTGCGCGTGACGAGTCGCCTCCTCCGACGTCGCCGATCGCTCGTGCGGTTCCGGTTAGGTTCGGGCCATGACCGACGGGGGCGGGATGGGCGTCACGTTCGCGAGCCTCACGTCGTTGGGAGCGGCGGCCGCCCCACAGATCGCAGCGCGTGCGCACGAGCTCGGCTACACGTCGTTCTGGGTCGCGGAGACGACGGGGCCCGAAGCGTTCTCGAGCCTCGCCGCGGCCGGTGCCGCCGCACCAGGGATCGGGCTCGGGACCGGTGTGCTCGCACTGCAGCTGCGCACGCCGATGGTCGTCGCGATGGCGGGCGCGACGTTGCAGGCCCTGCATCCGGACGCAGACATCTTCCTCGGCGTCGGCATCTCCTCGCCGGTCGTCGTCGGCCGATGGCACGGTGCGACGTACGGGACGCGGCCTGTGGCGCAGACACGCGAGTACGTGACGTTGCTGAAGGAGTGCCTCTCCGGTGAGAGCGTCAGCTTCAAAGGCGACTTCTACGAGTGCAGCCGATTCCGGCTGGGCGTCCGGTTGGGTGAGAAACGGCCGCAAGTGGTCGTCGGTGCGCTGAACCCCGCCATGCTGCGCACGGCCGGTGAAGTCGCTGACGGTGTGCTGCTCAACTACCTGCCGGCCTCGCACGTCCCATGGTCGGTGGACCAAGTTCGACAGGGTGGCGACGCGACGATCTACGCGTACGTGCACGTCGGCGTGTGCGAGCGCGAGCACGGCATCGACGCCGCACGGCGCGACCTCTGGTCCTACGCCGTGGTCGACTCGTATGCGCGGAACTTCGAACGTGCCGGTTTCGCCGATGACGTCGCCGCGATCCGCGAACGACAGAAGGCGGGCGACCGTGACGGCGCGGTTGCAGCAGTGTCCGACGCGTTCGTCGACGCCATCGACATCATGGGTGACGAGAAGCAGGTACGGGCCGCCGTTCAGTCGTACGTCGACGCGGGCGTCGAGGTCCCCATCATCATGCCGATGCCGTGGGGCCCCGACCGTCGCGCGGTCACCGACACAACCATCGCCGCGGCGATCGGAGCGTAGGAGAACTCGAGATGGAGTTGGCCGACAAGGTCGCGGTCGTCACGGGGGGAGGCAACGGGATCGGTCGAGCGCTGTGCCGTCGCTTCGCCGCCGCGGGCGCGAGGGCAGTCGTGGTCGTCGATCGCGACGCCGACGCGGTCCAATCGGTCGCGACGGAGCTCGGTGAAGGAGCACTCGGACTCACCGCGGACGTCAGCGTCGAGGCCGACATCGTCAACGTGGTCGAGCACACCGAGAACGCGTTCGGACCGATCGATCTCTTCTGCTCGAACGCCGGCATCGGTGGGGGTGGCGGCATCGAGGCGCCGGACGAGGTGTGGCACGACATCTGGAACATCAACGTGCTCGCCCACGTGTACGCGGCGCGGGCCGTGCTGCCGTCGATGCTCGCTCGCGGTGAGGGCTACTTGTTGAACACGGCGTCAGCCGCAGGGCTGCTGACGAACATCGGCAACGCGCCGTACACCGCGAGCAAGCATGCCGCGGTCGGGTTGGCCGAGTGGCTCTCGATCACGTACGGCGACCGCGGCATCAAGGTCTCGTGCCTGTGCCCGCAAGGCGTGAAGACCAACATGCTCATGAGCGCGGCGGGCAACGATCCGTCCCGGGAGGTCGTGCTCGCTCAGGGCGCGATCGAGCCAGAGGAACTGGCCGAAGCCGTGGTCGCAGGGTTGCGGGACGAG
>DASUCS010000375.1:0-5592 GCA_036275935.1 Acidimicrobiales bacterium | reverse complement strand
CAGGTGCACCCTCGCTACGTCGACGCGCTCGGACCGGACGCGGCCACCGTCGGCCCTCCCGAGTCGAAGCCGGAGTACAAGTAAGCAGTACGTTCGGACGCCGTGATCGACGTCGACGCGTTTCGCGCCGAGGCCGCCGGTTGGCTGGCCGACAACAAGAAGGCCGCCCCCCGGGACTACGGCGCCATCCTGCCGCCGGACATGCGCGACCAAGGATTGGCGTGGCAGCGCCGGATCTTCGACGCGGGATTCGCAGGGATCCACAGGCCCGAGGAGTACGGGGGACGCGGCCTCACACCTGAGCACACCGGCGTGTGGATCGAGCAGTGTGCGCTGGCCAGTGTGCCGCCCTTCATCAACATGGTGGGCGTCGTGCTCGCCGGCGGCTCCGTGCTGCTGTTCGGCACCGACGAGCAGAAGAAGGAGCATCTGCGCCCGATCATCTCGGGCGAGCGCGTGTGGTGTCAGCTGTTCAGCGAGCCTGGCGCGGGATCGGATCTCGCATCACTCGCCACTCGCGCCGAGCAGGACGGCGACGAGTACATCCTGTCCGGTCAGAAGGTGTGGTGCTCGAACGGACGCATCAGCGACTGGGGCATCTGCATGGCCCGCACCGGCGCACCGGACTCGAAGCACCGCGGCATCAGCTTCTTCCTCGTCGACATGCACCTCACCGGCATCGACGTGCGTCCGCTGCGACAGATGACGGGAGGTGCCGAGTTCGACGAGGTGTTCCTCGACAACGTCCACGTGCCTGCGACCTGCCTGCTGGGCGGCGAGAACGAGGGTTGGAAGGTCGGCATGGCGACCCTCACCAACGAGCGAGGACACATCGGCGCGTCGACCATCGGACTGCAGCGCCGACTCGACTCGATGGCCGCACTTGGCGGCGGCCTCGACGCCGTACATCGTGACGAACTGGCCGGGCTGATCGCGCGTGGTCAGTCCTATCTCGCGCTCGCGCAGCGACAGGGGCCCGTCGCGTCGGTCGCGGCGTCCCTCATGAAGCTCGGCGTCACCGAGATGCTCTTCGATGTCGCCGTTCTGCGCGAAGCGCTCGCCGGACCCGAAGGGATGCTCGTCAACGACGCGTCCCTCGGTGTCCTCGGTGCTCCCGCGGGGCGCATCGCCGGCGGTACCACCCAAGTGCAACGCAACATCATCGGCGAACGCATTCTCGGACTCCCCAAGGAGCCGTGAGCCGTCAGTCGAGATAGAGGAAGCCGAACGCCTCGTCGCGGTGAGCGACACCGGCTTCCCGCAACACCGGACCCCAGTCCCCCGTCACCGCCGGATCGGTCTGCTCCATGCCGTGGTCGGCGACGAGGAAGAACGCGGTCTGGTGCCACACGCCCGCGCGCTCGACGCCGGCGAGGATCTCACCGAGGCGTGCGTCGGTGTCGCGCACCGACGCACGCGCGATCTCCGAGTGCGGACCACCCTCGTGAAACGCAGAGTCGGTCAGAGTGAAGTTGCACCATGTGAACTTCGGTCGCGGCCAGTCACTGCCGAGGTACTGCCCCGACCACACACCGAGGAACTGCTGCACCGTCGTGTGGTCGACACGGCTCGCCCACCGGTACTCCTTCACCGGGCGCACGAATCGCTCGTCTGCGTTCGGCAAGGCCTCGGGCGCCGGTGGACGCTCGAGCGGCACACCCTTGCGCAACATCCCGAACGTCGAGTAGTCCGCACCCGCGTCGGTTGGTTCGTTGATCGACGCCGTGCACGCGTCGGGCCACACGCGATGCACCGCGTGATGCATCGTCTCGATGCCGGGGAACAACCACGACGCCGCATCGATCCAGGTCTCCGGCGAGTTCGTGATGACCTGGCGGCCAGTGGCGCGGTCGAACCACGCGTTGTGGAGGATGCCGTGGTGCCCGGGATGCAGTCCTGTGAGCACCGACGTGTGGTTGGCGAGCGTCACCGTCGGCAGCGAGGCCATCGCGCCGTGGCCGAACGTCGTGCCCATTGCCATCAGCCGGGCGACGTTCGGCGCCTCGCCGCGCGCCGCGGCGTCGTAGAGCACGTTGGGGTTGCACCCGTCGAACAAGAACCCGACGACGTGCGCTGGCGGCAAGACGGTCGCGTCGATCACGTCGTCGAGCACGGCGCCATCCGTGCGCACGAGCGTGCCGCCCATCAGCGCCATCACGGTCGGCGCAACGTCCACCAGCTTGCACGCGCGGTCGAGCACGCCCAACGACCGGACGCCCGCACCCGCGATGATGAACGGAGCCCGCGCCTGCACGACGTCGATCGAGCCGTGCTCGCCGAGGTGGCCCCCTTGATCAGCCCAGTTGTGCGCCGCGCTGTGGATCACGCACAGATCCGGTGCGGCGGGATGGTCGAAGAGCTGCGCCACCTGCTCGTAGGCGAAGGGGTAGCTGTTGGTCGCGCGACCCGGCTGCAGGGAATCCAGCTCGTTCGCCAGCCCGCTGAAGCGGTCGGTCGACTGGTCACCGAGTGGGTTCCGGCCGCTCGTCTCGAACACGCGGCCAGACGCGTCGAACCGTACGCGCCCGTCGACGGCGTGCGCTTCGACCGCGTTGCCGTCGCGCACCAGCACCATCTCGACGATCGGTTCGAGCGCCGAGTCGAGCAACACGTCGACGGCACCCGCGATGTCCGGCATCGTCACAGCACCTGGTACGCCTGCAGGGTCGTCAAGGCCTCGACCGTCAGTCGCCCACGCCATTCCAGCGCCGCAGCCTCCGACGGCGCGTTCCACGTGATCGGCCAGCCGCCGTCGTCCTGCTGCTGATCCATCAGGTGCTCGACGTGCGCACCCAGCAGCTCCGGCGCGAACAGGCCGGCGGCCATGCAGTCCGGATCGGGCGCCAGGTGCAACGGCGTGAGCGCGTACTCACCCGTGTGATCCTCCGGGTCGAGTGCGAAGAAGGACGCGTTCGGAATCGCATCGGCGACCGCCTCGACCGCCTGCACCGCACGGCGCCGGTCGGGCGCGTTGTTGAGGAAGCAGAACACCGCCGCGAGCTCGGGACCGCTCTCCACCTTGGTCTCCGCCAGCCTGCCCCAGCAGAACGTGTCGGCACGATCGAGCCATGCGTGTCCGAACTTCATCGCGTGGAGCAACCCGACGAGCATCGCAGTGGGATTCAGCGAATCAGCGATCCACGCGCGTGGCTCCCAGTGCTCAGCCCGCGGATAGCGCGCTGCGGTCGGCAGGATCGCCGGGACGCCACCGGTCTCACCGGTCATCGACACGAGATACGTGCACGCCCGCGCCAGCATCTCCGGCGGTCCGACACCGACCTCGTGCAAGATGCGAAACGCCATGTCGACATGGATCGGTTGACTGTCCGGACCGCGCAAGTCCGGCTCGAGCGCGTTTCCGAATCCGCCGTCGTCGTTCTGGTAGCTGCGCAACGTGTGGATCACGTGCTCCGGCGACGCACCCATGAAGCGCCGAGCGAACAGATGACGGTCGATCAACCGCGCGTTGCGCCAGATGAAGTCCGCGGCGCGTTCGAGATCGACGTCCGACATGCCGGCGAACGCTACTGCTCTGCGCGATTCGATGCCGTCAGCTCGGGCGGATGCGAATGCCGCCGAGCTCGCGCACGATCGAGCCCGTCGCCGTTTGCAGCAGGGCTTCGACCTCACCCTCCACGACGACAACCGTGTCGCGGCCGATGCCGTTCTCGATGGACAGCGTGCCGCGTCCGACCCGGATCGTCGCGGCGGTGCGGCCCGACCTGACACCCACGGCGATCGGGCGAGGAAGTCCGAGCGACGCCAGCCGCACGACCGCATTCGACAAGTACACGGGCGCCACGGTGACCAACAGATGCACCAGCAGATTGGCGTCGTCGCCGTCGGGCACGTCGATCTCCGGTATCGGCGGCGCCACTCGTGTCGCAAGTCGCATCGCCGCAGCGGTCGCGAACATCGGAACCGCGACCGGAAGTGCAGCCGCAACAGTGATCGCATCGCGAGTGAACCCGATCGGCTCTCTGGTCGTCCGACCAGTCGCTCTCGATCGAAGTCGGTCGAACGTGTTGCCGACGAAGCTGGCAACACCGACCTGCGCGACGGTCGCCCGCACACCTCGAAGCGCCGCCGGAGGCAGCACGGCCGAGAGCTCGTCGAGCGGCAAGGGACGCCCCGCTTCCGCGCAGGCGCGCGCGTGCGTCAGGAGCACTTGCTCGATGTCGTCGTGGGGACCGTCGCCGAGGAACGCACGCCACGAGCCGTGAATCCATGCGCAGTAGCGGCAACCGTTCACGTCGGCGACGGCGAGGATGATCTCCTCTCGCACGTGCGGATCGATCGGCGCGCCTGGCAAGTACGACCGAACCAACGCCGGAAGCGTCGCGCTCAGCTCGAGCATCCAGGGCAGCAGCCGCCGCGGGGTGTCCGCCACGAAGTCGACCCTAGATGGCGTCGCGCAGGATCGCGGTGACCATCCGCATCAGCACCTCGCGCGCTTCGTCGGACGACCGGCCGTTCAACGAGCGCAGGTTGTCCCAACTCGCCCACGACAGCGCAGTGTCCAGCGCGTCGAGCAGCTCCGAGCGATCATCCGCGCCCCGACCCTTCAGCTCCACGTCGAACACCCGCTCGACTTCGGCGCGCATGAAGTCGTGTCCCGCCTGCAGGCGCTTGCTGACCTCGGGCGAGAACGGGGCGTGCACCGTGGCGGCTCTGCGCACGGGCGTGATGGCTTCGAGCAGGATCACGCGCTGCCGGACGACTTCGCCGATCCGTTCTTCGAGGGGCAGTGACTCGTCCACCGTCATGACGACGTTCGAAAGGCGTTCGACGAGTCGATCCCCGACGGCGGCGTACAGCCCTTCGAAATCGTCGAAGTGCTGGAACACCGATCGCACCGACACCTTCGCTCGCTCTGCGATGCGCGGGGCCGTTGGGCGCAGATCTCCCTCGTCGACGAGCGCGATCGACGCATCCACGATCGCCTCGCGCGTGCGCAAGGCGCGAGCAGTGCGGCCGTCGATCGCTTTCACGGTCCGCCAAGCGTAGGCGGGAGGCGGGGTCTACGAGCTGGTCGAGGCCACTGGTGAGCCGTGGTGGACGACCATCCGCCACCGCTGACCGTCGAAGGCGAACACGTTCAACGCGGCAACGGTCCCGCCGATGCGCTCGCCGATGAGGTTCTCGTCGACGTTCACCCACCCGACGTCGCCCTCGATGCTCACGGACTCGTTGGTGAGGATGAACTGCATCGGGTTGTCGCCCCGAAAGAGGGCGAACCACGAGCCGGAGACCGCTCCCCAACCGCGCAGCGCCTGCCAGCCGGGATGGGTGCACACGACCCGGTCGGAGTGCTCCCACACCTCGGACATCGCATCCATGTCCCGCGCCTCGAAGGCCTCGTAGAACGCGGCGTTCGCCGCTCTGACCTCGGTCTCCGCATCGATGGCGCGCACCTTAGGGGTATCCAACTCACTGTCACACCCCCGGGCCAGAATCGGGGCATGGCACTCGAGCCGCCCCGGACACTCTCGCCGTCGAAGGTCGCGGCGTTCACAGACTGCGCGCTCGCGTTTCGCTTCGCCACCATCGACCGCCTGCCCGAGCCGCCGTCGCCGTGGGCCACCAAGGGCA
>DASUCS010000374.1:0-21997 GCA_036275935.1 Acidimicrobiales bacterium | reverse complement strand
AGCAGCTCTCGCACCAGTACGAGTGATTCCGGGTTGGCGGGATCGATCGTCATGGCCTTGCGAGTCATGCCCCACTCGTCGACGAAACCGTCGGGGGCGAGGGCGAGCGGCCGGTAGCGATCGTGGCGCAGCCACCGGTTCATGTGGCCGAGGCAGTTCTGGTTGGGGACGAGCTCGATGTGTCGCTCCCGGCAGTAGGCGTCGAGCTCGCGGATCTCTTCCGCGGTGAAGGGACTGGCTGCGGCGTGCACCTCGGCATGGTCTCGGTAGGCGAAGGTGTGCTCGCTGTAGAGCTGCAGTTGGTTGATCTTCCAGGACGACAGGCGATCGACGAGTGCGCGCAGCGTCGCCATCGTCGGCACTTTGTCGCGAGAGACGTCGATCATGACGCCGCGCACCGGCAGGTCCGGGTGATCCCGTACCGCGCCGATCGGGAGGTCGCCGTCGTGCAACGCGCGCAGCTGGGCGAGGGTGGCCAGCGCGTAGAAGCGTCCAGCGTCGTCAGCTGCAATGAGCTCGACGGCATCTTCACCGATGTGGAGCTCGTAGCCCTGGGCTGGCAGCGACGGGTCGATGCGCTCGCGCACGATCTGAACGGGGACGCGCCGATTGCCGACGTCGACGACACGCGGCCGCGGAAGCAGGTTCACCGCGTCACCGAAGGTCGCGCCGGTAGACGAAGTACACGTTGCTGACCTGTCCGCCCACCGCCGCGTACGGGACGACCGGCCCGACCCAGCACACGTCGGTGTAGGTGCGACCTCGGCCACGGAGCTCGTGGAGCGCGCCGAGCAGGGCGGGGCGGGCGCGTCCCTTGCCCATGAGATCAGGCCGAGCGGCGACGGGACCGAGGAACCCCGTGCGGTTGACCTCGAACGCGCAGATCGCGTGGATGCCGTCGTCACCACGTACGAGCACGAGGTTGCCCTTGTCGAGGGCGCGCAGCGCCTCGGCTCGCCAGTTGGACCAGTGCTTCGTGGTCCACGCGTCGATCTCGTCGCGATCGTCCGCGGTCGCGAGTGCGTGGCCGCCGGGATCGTCGGGGATCGCGTCGAGCTGGACGCGCATGTCGAAGTTGGTTTCGTGTCTCGAGTAGTGGCGATGCTCGAAGAGGCAGACCAGCCCGAGCTCGGTCGACGGGATGCCGGGCCAGAGGAAGAAGGGAGGGTCCGCACCCGTGAGGATCGTCGTGTGACCTGCAGCGCGCGCATCCTGTTCGGCGGCTTCGGCAAGTGCATGTCCGTGTCCTCGACCGCGAGCGCGTGGGTCGACGGCGAGGAATCGCACGTGCGCCCCGTCGTCGCAGGTGGCCGTGGCGACCACGCCGACTGATGGATCGCCGCGCACGACCGCGGGCTGGTCCGGGGTGAACAGCGTCGCCTCGAGCTCGTCGATCGTCGGGGGTTGGGCGACGGCGCGCTCGCACAGCATGGCGATGGCGGGCAAGGCGTCGCGGCCCAACAACGCGAGCTCGCTCATGACCAACGGACGGTAGTTGGCATCGACGCGAGAAGCCGGAGCTGCGCGCGAGCGCGGTCGAGGTTCTGGTCCGGTCGGAAGGTCCTGTAGTAGACGTCGCCGTCGAGCCAGTCCGTGAGGAAGCGCACGGCCTGCTCGTAGGTCACGACCGCACCGGCGTCAGAGAGAGCTTCGACCTCGACGGGGTCGAGGACATCACGTGCGCCGCGCCGATAGCCGCCGAGGACCGCGGCGTACAGCTCCGGGTCGATTGCACTCTGATCCGGGTCGTCCTCGGCGCCTCGGGTCGCGGCTGTGCGCAGTAGGTCGCCGACGTCCCAGAACCACGCGCCCGGCATCAGGGTGTCGAGGTCGACGAGACTCACGGCATCGTCGCCGCGGAAGAGCACGTTGTCGAGCTTGGCGTCGTAGTGGGCGACGCGCTCGGGAACCGTGGCGGTCAGTGCGTCGGCGCGGTCGGCGAGCGGAGCGGCCGCGAGCAGCGCGTCGATCTCGCGGCGTGCGAGTCGAGCGCGTCCATGCCTGTCGGTTGCGATTGAACCCCGCAGCGCGTCGAGGCGACGGGTGGCGTCGTGGAAGTTCGGCAGCGTCTCGGTCAGCGTGGTGGGCTCGAGATCCGCGACGAGGGTGTGGAAGTGGCCCAGCAACTCGCCCGCTGATGCAGCGGTCGTCGATGTCGCCTGCGTGAGCGGCCCGGCGTTGGGCACCCGGCGCCACAGACGCCAAGGCCCGGCGGCATCAACGAGCTCGGGCACGAGTCGACCGTTCAGGTGGAGGAGAACGGATCGGATGTTGCGCATCACCCCGTCGACGTCAGTGAACACCGCCATGTTCAGCCGTTGCAGGACGTACTCGCCGGTGTTGGCCACGACCAGGAACGTGTGATTGATGTGCCCGCCGCCGAACGTCGTCACGGACAGCACGTTGCCGACGAAGCTCCCGGCCGCGTGATGAGCCTCGTCGAGCAGCGTCACGCGAACACGTCGCGGACGATCGCGACGTCCTCCGCGTAGGTGATGCCGATGCATCGCTCGTCGCATCGGAGCACCCGAACGGTGGTACCGCGAGCAGCCAGCCGTCCTACGACATCGGGGAGCAGCACTTCACCAGTCGAGCCGCTCGTGACGAACTCGTCGACCGCCGTGGCGAGGTCGTCGAGGATCGAGGTCCGGAAGCCCCACATGTTCATCGACACCCAGGGGTCACCAGAGACGAGCGCGGGTTCGATGTTGCGGCGCTCGTCGATCGTTCGTAGTGCGCCGCTCACATCGTCGAACGAGAGCAGCGCGCGGGAGACCGGCCGGTCGCTCACCAGGGTCCTGCGCAGCCGGAACGCGACCAGCGCGTGCTCGTCGTGCGCGGAGAGATGTGCCGCGAGGAGGTCGAATGCGCCCTGCGGATACAGGTCGTCCGCGTTGACGACCGCGAATGGTGAGTCGATCGCCGCGCGGCACTGCAGCACTGCATCGGCAGTCCCGAGAGGCGTGTTGCGCGTCGCAGGTACCGACTGGCGAACGATCGTCACTGCCAGTGCGGGTCGGTGGGCCGTGAAGTGGGCGTCGACCTCCGCTTCGATCTCAGGACGGATGACGACGATGGCGTCGCGGAACCCGGCGGCTTCGGCGCGACGCAGCAGTGCGTCCATGATCGATTCGCCCTTCGGACCGACGGGCGCCAGTTGCTTGATGCCGCCGAACCGACGTCCGAGCCCTGCGGCGAGCACGACCAGGTGCATGGGCGCAGACAACTAGGACGCGGAGCCCTCCACGGCTGCCTTGATGCGCTCGAGCGTGGCCTGCATGCCCTTTTCGAGATCGGCCTTGCGGTCCTTGATGCGCATGATGTGCTTCTCGGCGAAGCTGATGATGCCCGGAACATCGTTCATCATCTCGAACGACTCGGTCACGTTGGCTCCGCCGGCGTCGGGTTCGAACCGGTAGCACCACTTCGTTTGCTCCTTGCCGCCGGTCTCGGTGACGAACGCGAACTCACAGCCCTCGTCGGCCGTGACGACACGCGGCTTCGTCGACCAACGCACGAAGCCTTTGCGATTGGTGCCCTTGAACCTCGCGCCGACCGCGGGCCCCGTCGCGCCATCGATCCACTCGCCCTTCACGGTCTCGGGGCTCCACTCACCCATGCGGGTGACGTCCGTGACCACCGCGTACACCTTCTCCGGCGCCGCGTCGATGTGGATCGATGCCGAACCCGTCGTGCCCTTCTTCATCCGTCCCTCCGGAGGTCGATCAGCGGACAGCTTCGTCTGTGACGGAGGTGGCGCACAACGCGAAGATGACTTCGTGCGCCACGTGAACGACGCGGATCTCGACCAGCTCGAGCCGCTGTTGGAGCAACTGCGCAGCGTCGAAGGCCTCCGTGAGCGCAAGCGCGGCAACTTCATGTACAGGTCACGTTCGTTCCTGCACTTCCATGCGCACGGGGACGAGTTCTTCGCCGACGTCCGCTTGACGGACGACTTCGAGCGCTTCGCGGCAAC
Source organism: Acidimicrobiales bacterium (assembly GCA_036275935.1). Classification (GTDB taxonomy): domain Bacteria; phylum Actinomycetota; class Acidimicrobiia; order Acidimicrobiales; family JACDCH01; genus DASUCS01. The sequence goes on along the minus strand of DASUCS010000374.1, from coordinate 18,021 downwards.
GACGGCATCCGAGCAACGAACGCTCGTACAGAACATTCGGTCAGCAGTGCGGCGGCTGCGCGCGTGACGATGTACGTCTTGGTGCACGGGGGTGGCTCGACCGCCCGTTACTGGGATCGGGTGGCGCCACTTCTCGACGGCACCGTTCTCGCCGTCGATCTGCCCGGACGGAACGACAAACCGGCCGACTTGGCCACGCTGACCGTCGACCAGGAGGTCGACTCGGTGTTGTCCGACATCGATGCGAGCGGACGCGATGATCCAGTCGTGCTCGTCGCGCACTCGTCGGGCGGACTCGTCGCTCCGGGAGTCGTGGCTGCCCTCGGCGATCGCGTCGAACGGGTCGTGCTGAACGCCGCGCTCGTCCCGCCCGAAGGTGGCTGCGGGCTCGACTGCCTGAAGCCCAACCAGCGCGAAGGCTTGAAGCTCGCCGTCGAGGACGCGACGCGCAACGGGACCGCGATCACTCTGCCCGGGCCACCCGCCGATCCAGAAGGCTTCCGCACCGCGTACGGCGGCGACCCGCTCGACGATGACGACCTCGCGTTCGTCGTCGACCCGTTGCGCTGCGTTCCCGACACGGTGCACCACTACTTCCAGCCGATCCACTGGTCACGCGCCGCCGACGTCCCGGTGACCTACATCCTCAACGAGCGCGACCGCCCGATTCCGCCGGCCACGCAGGAGACGATGATCGGTTGGCTGCCGCAGCGCGCCACCGTCGTGCGGATGCGCGGTGGTCACCTCCCGGCCGTGACCGACCCCGAGGAATTCGCGGCTGCAGTCGTCTCCTGATCAGCGGCCGCGCCGCGACTTCTTCCTGCGAGCCGGGCGGTTGAGGCGGTGGAACATGTCCTTCTGCGCCTTGTAGAGCTTCGGGAACTCGGCGTAGAGACGGTCGTACTCGGCGCGGTTCGCCGCGTCCGGACCGAAGGTCGCCTCGATCGGGGTGTGGTGTCGGATCTCCGAACGCCGTACGTCGCCGAGCGCGATGCCAGCAAGCAGCGCGGCGCCGCGCAACCCGGTGTGCATCGGGTCGACGAGTCGCTCGATCGTGCGGTCCATGACGTCGGCGTGGATCTGGCACCACAGGTCGGACTGCGCGCCGCCACCGAACACGCGGATCGGATCGAGTCGACGCTTGGCGAACTTCTCGACGGCGTCGTGCAGCCAGCGGTTGTTGTACGCGACGCCTTCGAGCACGGCGCGCACGAGGTCGGCGCGATCGGTTTCGATCGACACGTTGTGAAAGCCGGCACGCGCCGTCTTGTCATCGACCGGTGAGCGTTCCCCGGTGAGCCACGGCGTGAAGATCACGCCGCTCGCGCCCGGGACCGCCGACGCCGCGAGTGCGGTGAGGGCCGCATAGTCGAGCTCGGATCCGAGAACGTTGTCGCGCAGCCATTGCAGGCAGGCGCCCGACGTCTCGTGGTTGTTCACGATCAGGTAACCGGGACCGGCACCGGGGATCGACGCGATCTGTCGGACGGCATCCGTCTTCTTGAACGACACGGGACAGCTGATCCACGACGTGGTGCTGAACGCCATGTGCGTCTGGTAGTCCTCGACAGTCCCGGCGCCGACCGAGGCCGAGTGCAGGTCCGGGGTACCGGCCACGACCTGCACACCCGCGGGCAAACCGAGATCGTCGGCCACCTCGGCGCGCACCGTCCCGATGATCGACGCGGTAGGGCGCAGCGGCGGCAACTTGGTCGCATCGACGCCGGCGAGGTCGACGAGTGCGTCGTCGTACTGCAATCGGGTGAGGTCACGGTTGTCGGTGAGCCACGCGCCCGTCATCGATGCGTGCGTGGCGACTGCGTCGCCGGTGAACCGCATCGACAGGTAGTCGACGGGTTCGAGGTACCAACGGGCGTCGTTCGCGATCTCCCGCCGATCGATGTCGAGGTGGAGCATGTGTCCGATCGGATCGGCTCCGCTGGTCGCAGGGGCGCCGCCGGTGTGACGGATCCACGTCGCGATCGCCTTCGCCTTGTAACCGGACACCTTTCCGCCGATGCGCTTGCGGACGTGCCGTCCACCGCGAGTGTCCATCCACAAGATGCAGGGCCCGACGGGGTCGCCGGAAGCATCGACCGGAACCGTGCTCGCCCACTCGCCCGTGGTGCTCACCGCCACGATCTGCTCGGGCGCGACGACGCCGCTGGCGATGCCCTTGCGGGTGGCGTCACTGATGAGCCGCCACCACTCCTGTGCGTCCTGCTCGGCGCCGCCGTCCCCCGGCCGCGTCGTCGTCAGGACGTCGTCAGCCGTCCATGCGATCTCGCCTGTGGTCGAGACCAATCCGACCTTGAGACCGGTGGTCCCCAGGTCGATGGCGAGGACGTACCGGTCGCTCATGCGTGCGTCTCCAGGAAAGAAGTGATGAGGCGACCGATGCGCGCGGCATCCTCGGCGTCACCGACGCGCTCGAGGCTCTGCTTCGCTCGAGCGGTGATGTCGGGGCCGATGCGGTCGACTCGTGCGTCCAGCAATGCGTCGACGTAGGTCGCAGAGAACTCGGGATGCGCCTGTATGCCGAGCATCGGCCCGAGCTCGAGCATCGCGATCGGGCAATGCTGCGTGCGGCCGATGACGGTCGCGCCATCAGGCAACGCCACGACCTGATCCTGGTGCATGTACAGCAGGAGCTGCTCCGAGCCGGTGGGCTCGACCCACGTGTCGATGGCGCCGACACCCCACCCGACGGCCGCCTTGTCTGTTCGTCCGCCGACCGCGTGCGCCAACAGTTGGTGTCCGAAGCAGATGCCGACGAACGCGGTGCCGGCCTCGTGCACGCTGCGCACGAACTCGAGCAGTCGAGTGATCCACTCGACGTCGTCGTAGACGGAGTGCCGAGATCCGGTTACCAGCCAGGCGTCACATTCGTCGGGGCGACCCGGCAGCTGTCCGTTCACCGCGTCGTAGCGAACGAGCTCGCGCGCCAGCAGCGACTCGAACATGTCCGCGTAGTCACCGTCGATGCCTCGGTAGCGCTCGCTGACGTGGTCACACTCGAGCACGCCGACGCGCATCAGAGCTCGGTCCGGAGGTGGAACGACTTCGGCCGCGTGAGGGCCTGGTAGCCGAGCGTCGACAGCGTCACGCCGCGCCCCGAATCCTTCACGCCGGTCCACGCGAGTGCAGGGTCGAGGTAGTCGCAGCGATTCAAGTACCAGGTACCGGTCTCCACCCGATCGCCGATCGCGATCGCCGCGTCAACATCCGCCGTCCACACGGACGCGGTCAATCCGTACGCGCTGTCGTTCATCAGGGAGACGGCGTGGTCATCATCCTCGACGGTCATGATCCCGACGACAGGTCCGAAGCTCTCCTCTGTCATGACCCGCATCGAATGGTCGACGTCGACGAGGACCTGCGGTGCGAGGTACGGCGTCCCGGGCGCGTCGGCTGCGAAGGAGCCGGGATCGATCAACGCGCGTGCGCCTTTCTGCACTGCTTCGTCCGTCTGGGCTCGCACGAAGGCGGCGGCGTCGGCGCGGACCATCGGCCCCAGCGTGGTCGCGTCGTCGAGGGGCGTCCCCAGCACGTACTCCCGCGTCAGCGTGACGAACCCGTCGACGAACCGCTCGAATGCACGCCGGTCGACGTAGATGCGCTCGATGCCACAACACGACTGGCCCGCGTTGAAGAACGATCCGTCGACCAGTTCGGTGATCGAGGCGTCGAGGTCGGCGTCGGCACGAACGTACGCGGGATCTTTTCCTCCGAGCTCGAGGCCGGTGGCGATGAATCTCTGGGCGGCGGCCCGTTGGACGGCGTGACCGCCTTCGACGGAGCCCGTGAACGCCACGAACCCGACGCGCTCGTCGCCGATCATGCGCGCCACCGCGTCGTGGGACGCGTGCACGTGCTGGAAGACGCCATCGGGGGCACCGGCCGCGCCGAACGCCTCCGACCACCGTTCGGCGACCAGTGGCGTCTGGCTCGCGACCTTGAGCACGACGGTGTTGCCCGCCACGATCGCGGGCAGCACGGCGTTGACCGCAGTCAGGAACGGATAGTTCCAGGGCGCCAGCACCAGCACGACACCCAGCGGCTCGCGGCGGATGAAGCGCCGGAACCCGGGCTTCGGATCGAGCGCGACGTCGTCGAGCGCGTCCGCGGCGATCGACAGCATGTGGTCGGCCCGCTCCTGGAAGCCGCGCCGGATCTCGAACGGGCCATGGCGCACCGGACGGCCCATCTGCCACGCGAGCTCGATCGCGATGTCGTCGGCGTGGTCGACCATCCAGGCCACCATCCGGCGGCAGACGTCGACGCGCTCGGACAGCGCCGTCGACCGCCACTCGCGTTGCGCGGTCGTTGCCGAGTCGAGCACTGCGTCGATCTGCGCGTCCGTCGCGAGTGGACGCGTCACGTAGACCGATCCGTCGATCGGGCTGACCGTCCGTTGTTCGGTCAAGGCAGTGCCTGTTGCTCGTCCATCATGTCGGCCATCACGGAGCGGATGAACTCGTCGGCTTCGTCGGTCATGCCGCCCGCGACTCCGCCGTAGATGGCGCTGCTCTTCGCAGGTTCGTCCTTGTGCTCGAGCGCGTACTGCACCGCCTCCGCGAGGTCCGTGGCGAACGCGTCGACGACGCCCGGCTGCGTCTGCGGGCGCGTCACGGCCATGTGCAGCGCGTTCGGATACTGCTGACCGTTGAAGCGCCAGCCTCGGGGCCGCATGAAGTCGTTCACGTGGTACACGTCGAACGCGTCCGACGTGAAGCTGAACAGGAACGTGGGTTGGCCGAGCAGCTCGAGCTCCGGATGCGACCGCACCGCCTCCTGCATGGCCGCCGACGTCTCGAAGATCCGCTGCGCGTACCGGAGGTAGCCCTCCCAACCGAAGCTCACCATCGCCGCCCACGTCGCGGCGAGCAGTCCACCGGAGCGCGAGCCCTCGATGCCGGGCGAGCAGTATTTGCCGCCGCTCCAATCGGTCAGGAAGAAGTACTGAGCGTTGCGCAACGCCTTGTCGCGGAACGTGCACACCGACGAACCCTTGAACGCGTAGCCGTACTTGTGGGTGTCAGCCGAGATGCTCGTGACACCGGGCAGCCGGTAGTCATAGACCGGTACGTCGAACCCGAGCTTCTGACCGAAGGGGAGGATGAAGCCACCGAGGCAACTGTCCACGTGCAGCCCGACACCGCGCGCGAGCGCGAGATCGGACAGCTCGTCCATCGGGTCGATCGTGCCGTAGCCGTAGTTGCACGCCGAGCCGATCATGGCAACGGTGTTGGCATCGATGTGATCGGCCATCCAGTCGACGTCGGCCTGTGTCGTCTTCGGATCGACGGGCGCCTTGCGCAACTCGATGCCGAAGAGGTGGCACGCCTTGTCGAAGGCCGGGTGCGCCGTCTCCGGCTTGATGACGTTGGGCTGCGTGATCCCGCGCTGCTGCGCGCCGTACTCGCGGTAGGCGAGCATGGCGTGGAGGATGCTGCCGGTTCCGCCTGTCGTCACCACACCCACGGGGGTGGAGTCCGTGACTGCGTGCCCGTTGAGGACGTCCAACGTCATCGCGATGATCTCGGCTTCGAACTTCGTCTGGCTCGGGCACATGTCGCGCTGCAGCGCGTTCACATGTGCGAACCGACCGAACGCCTCGTTCATGAACGAGTAGTGCTCGTGGTCGCCGCAGTACATCGTGCCGGAGCACTTGCCGGACTCCCAGAACGCGTCCTCTTCTTGAGCCATCGTCGCCAACGTGGCCAGGATCTCCTCGCGTGGACGTCCCTTCTCCGGGAGTGCCCGGTTGACAGCGAATCGGTCCTCGTACGGGTACGCCATGCGGCGCAGGCTACGCGGGGGAGTCGGCCAGCCGCCCGTCCGTCACTGGACGTTCACGACGGTTCCGAAGTCGGGGATCCGCAGCAGGCCGGGCGCGTCGATCACCCGCTCGACCGCCTCCGCCGTCGTCAGGCCGAGTTGCAGCTCCCGGGCGAGCGCGGCGACGACGATCGGCCCCGAGAACGAGGTGCCGCTCCAGCGCGCCCAGCTCGCGAACTTGTCAGGATCGATGCCGCCCGCGGGAGCGACCTCCTTGCCGTCGAACTTCGTGAAGAACCGGCTCACGATGTCGACGCCGGGTGCACAGGCCCGCACCCACGGCCCGTAGTTCGAGAATCGGGCCGGACCGTACGGCCCGAGCGCGGCCACGCTGACGACGTCGGGGAACGCGGCGGGCAGGCTCGGCCGGCAGATGCCGTCGTTCCCCGCCGACGCGACGACGACGGTGCCCTTCTGCTGTGCACCATGGATCGCCGCGGCCAGCACGTCCATGTGGTCGAGCGCGTAGCCGCCGAAGGACAGGTTGAGGAGGTCCGCATCGATGGCGTCGATGCGCTGCGCGATCGCGACTTCGTCGCCCGCTCCGTAATTCGACAGCACCCGTTCTGCGGTCAGGTCGCAGCCGGGCGTCAACAGATCGATGAGTCCGGCGATGAACGTGCCGTGGCCGGCCGCGGGGTCGAGGAAGTCGTCACCGTCGTCGTCTGGGCCCTCGGCCCAGCCGGTCGACGCGTGCTGGACGAAGTCGAGTGCGTTCGGGCGCAAGCCTTTTCGCGCCAGTCCGGTGTCGAGGATGGCGATGCGCGGGACCAGCGCACCGGCCGGCGCGTGGCGGACCGGCGTGATCGGCGCGTCGGCCGGAGCGGCCGAGCTCCGGCGATGTCCGCTCTGCGACGCCGGCGATCCGTAGACCGGCGACCCGTACACCGGCGATCCGTAGACCGGTGACCCGTAGACCGGTGACCCGTAGACCGGCGATCCGTACACGGGCGATCCGTAGACCGGTGAGGCCGACACGGACGAGCCGTACACCGGGCTGCCGTGAACCGGGCTGCCGTACACGGGTGACCCGTGCACCGGCGAGCCCGCGACGCACGACTGCCAGCGATCGGCGGGATGCGGACCGCAGCAGCAGTCGCCGTGTGCGAACAGCACGTGGTTCGGCTGGGCGGCGACGCCTTCCAGTCGCAGATCGTCGATCGCGCGTCGCACGTCGTCGTCGGCCGCGATGCGCGTGACGAAGTACTGCCCGGGACCGTCGTCGCGACCATCGAAGACCGGTTCGAATCCTGCAAACCGCCGGTTGAACAGCTCCGCCGCGAGGTCACGTCCCCGAGCGCCCGCAACGACGATCTCTCGAGGCACGAACGCGAACGGTGTCGGCCCGTTCGCGAACGACACCTGGTTCGCCCATCCGCTCGCAGCCTTGTGCACCTCGACCTTGCGCATGTCCCACCCGCTTTCGTGTCGTCGCTCGATGATCTACTGCGCCGCCCGCAACACGTCGTCGGCGATCGCGGCTGCTTCCGTCACGTCCAGTGCGCGCCCCGCGGCGAGGGCCTCGTCGAACGCGTCCGTGCCGAGCTGTTCCTCGGCCCGCTTCAACATCTCGTCGCTCACGCGTCGGTCGGAGTCGTACATCGTGAAGCCTGTCGTCTCCAACAGCACGTCAGCATGCCCATGAAGGGTGACCGCGGTGACGAGCTCCCCGGCCGTCTCCGCCAACCGTGCAGCGAGCACGAGGCTCAGCGCGACCAGCAAGGGCGCGCCGATCTCCAACGCCCCTTCGAGACAGACGCGCTGGTGTCGTGCCGCTTCGGCCCAGTGCCCGAGACCCATCTCGACCTCCGCGAGGTTCCCCGCCGCGCTGGCTTCGGTGCCCTCGTCGCCCAACGCCCGGTACGACTCGTACTCCTGCTGGAACGCCTCACGCGCAAGCTCGAGGTCGCCGATCTCGTGCGCGGCGATGCCGAGCTGACTCGACATGCGCGCTCGTCCCCGAAGGCTCAGTTCGCCTTCGAGCGCGTGCCGCGCGGCGGCGATCGCCTCGTCGCTGTCCCCTCTTCGGACGGCGATCTCTCCTCGGGTGCGAACGATCGCGACGTCGTCCCACTCCGGCAGCTCTCCGATCGCGGCGTACAGCGCCTCGGCGGCTTCCACCGCCCGCTCCGCCGCTTCCACGTTCCGTAAGTGGAGGTTGACGTCGGCGAGTGTGGTCAGCAACGAGATGCGAGTGCTCGTCTGCTCCGGCAGCAGCTGGAGATGCTTCGTGAGCTCGTCGACCGCGGCCCGGGACGAGTGCGCGCGATCCACATGCCGAGCAATGACATACGCCAGTTCCTGGGCGCGCTCGGGCGCGACGGACGCCAGTGGACCGATGATGCCGCGCAGATTGTCGAGGTCGGCCTGGACCTCGCTCGACCACTGGCGCGCGAACCGTTGCGCGGGACCGACGCGCGCGAGGTACCAGTCGGCGAGCGCATCGACGGCACGGTCGCGATCATCCGGATCGAGCTGCTGCAACGCAAAGGCGCGGACCGACTCGAGCAACCGGAACCGAGTCTCGTTGGCCGCCGGGTCGGCGACCACGAGCGACTTCTCCGCGAGCGACCACACGAGCTCGGGCACATCGAGGCGGTCGACGGTGCCGAACCCCGCGGCGGCGGTTGCCGCATGCACGGTGAAGCTGCCGCCGAAGATCCCGAGTCGATGCAGACACACACGTTCGGGTGGAGTCAGCAATTGCTCGTCCCACTCGAGCAGCGCCTCCAGCGTCTGATGCCGTTCGGGCACCACGGCGCTGCGTGTGCGCAGCAGCCGGAACCGATCATCGAGCCCCTGCAGCACGTCGACCGGTTGCAGCACACCGACGCGCGCCGCGGCGAGCTCGATCGCCAGGGGCAGACCGTCGAGGCGCCGGCAGATCTCGGTCACGGTCGCGTCCACGTCGACGGATCTGCCCGCCGCCCGTGCTCGGTCGGCGAACAACTCGGCCGCGGAGGCCGGGTCAAGCGGCGGCAACCGAAACGCTGTCTCGCGGGCGATCCCCAGTGGCTCCCGGCTCGTGGCCAGTGCCGCACAACCCGGACAGGCGACGAGGAGCTCGTCGATCAGCCGGCTCACATCGTGAAGGAGGTGTTCGCAGTTGTCGAAGATGAGCAGCGCCTGTCGCGCGCGCAGGTGCTCGAGCACGTCCTTCCACGCGTCGCCCGTCGACGACGGCGCGTCGACACCAGCCTTCACTGCCCCTGCGATCAGCGCGGCGTCGCGAACGGGCGCAAGCTCGATCATCCACACGCCGTGCGGCCACTGTTCGGCGAAGCGCAGGCCGGTCTCGGTGGCGAGGCGGGTCTTACCCGTCCCGCCCGGGCCGACGAGACACACCACTCGCCGCGGTTCGATGAGGTCGAGGACCTCGGCGATCGTGTCGTCCCGGCCGAACAGCCGGGTCGCAGGAGCAAGCAGATTGTGACCGTCCGCGGGGAGCGCGCGGACCGCGCTCAGGTCCGCCGTCTCGCCGTTGGATGCGAGCGAGAACAGCGGCACCGGCTCGTCGAAGTCGCGAATGCGATACCGGCCGACCCGTACCAGTCCGACGTCGCGCGGCGCAACGAGCCGTCGAACCGTGTCGTCCGAGACGAGCACCTGGCCACCGTGTGCCGCACTCATCACTCGCGCCGCTTGGTTCACGGCCAGCGCGGTGTAATCGCCCGATCGCGGAGCCGCGAGCCCACTGTGAACACCCATGCGGACTTTGAGCTCGGTCGCGTCGGGCCAGCGCTCGGCGCGCAGCAGCTGCTGTGCACGCGCGCACGCGCGAACGGCGTCCGCCGCGTCGGCGAACGCCACGAACACCGAATCGCCCGCGGAGCTGACCACATGACCGCCGTGCTCGTCCCATGCCTGGTGCATGACCTCGATGTGGCGTTCCGACGTGTCGGAATATCGGTCGCCGAGCCGACGCATGAGGCGCGTCGAGGCCTCGATGTCCGTGAACACGAAGGTCACGTCCCCACTCGGCAGCCCGCCCACGTCGGCCACGCCCTATCTTCTCAGGCCGAGACGAACGAGAGTGGGGAAACATGGCCGAACCGCGCCGGTACCGCAACCTGATCATGGACAGCCAGCGCTGGGAAGGCTTCCAGTTCCGCGACGACGACATCGTCATCTCGACCGCGTCGAAGTGCGGTACGACCTGGATGCAGATGCAGTGCGCACTGCTCCTGTTCCAGGATCCGGTGTTGCCCGCACCCCTGACCCGGTTGTCGCCGTGGGTCGACATCCAGACGGAGACCCGCGAGAGCGTCATGTGGGTGCTCGAGGCGCAGACGCATCGCCGGTTCATCAAGACGCACACGCCCTTGGACGGGATCCCGTGGGACGACCGTGTCACCTACATCACGGTCGGCCGCGATCCGCGCGACGTCGCCCTGTCCTGGGACAACCACATGGGCAACCTCAACATCGAAAAGGTGCTCAACCAGCGCATCGAGGTCGCGGGCGCCGACGACCTGGAAGAGCTCCTCACGCCCGAGATGCTCGCTCCACCCGAAGATCCGATCGTTCGGTTCTGGACATGGATCGAGAATGGATCGATCGACGATCCCGACATCTCCGGGCTCCCGTCGCTGATCAACCATCTCCAGACGTTCTGGGTGAAGCGCGATCTTCCGAACGTCGCGCTGTTCCGGTACGAGGACATGAAGGCCGACCTCGATGCATCCATGCGACGGCTTGCATCGCTGCTCGGCGTCGAGGTGGACGAGGCGAAGTGGCCGACGCTGGTGGAGGCCGCGACGTTCGACAAGATGCGCGATCGCGCCAGCGACCTCGCGCCGCAGGTGACCCATGAGTTCTGGCAGGACGACGCGCGGTTCTTCCACGTCGGAGGAAGCGGGCAGTGGCGAGCGTTCTTCGACGACGCCGCACAGGAGCGTTACGACAAGCGGCTCGACGAAATCGCCGACCGGGACTTGGTCGCCTGGCTCAACGGCGCGTAGCCACTACTCCGCAACCGTTCGGTTCGACTCTTCGAAGAGCCGCGCCACCAACTCGTGGTCGTACGGCTTCTCACGCCGGGTCTCCGCGTCCCACTGACTGCGCGGCTGGGCGAAGAAGTCACCGCCGTACACATGGATCGCACCGGTGTACGACCGCAGCGGGTTCGTGACCGAATGGATCGCGTCGTCACCGAGCAGCAACACGTCGCGCTCGCGCAGCTCCTTGCCTCCGGACGCGACGATGGTGTCGCCGTCCCGCCGAAAGAAGGCGTTGTCCTCCCCGCCGGCGTAGATGCCGATCATCGCCCACATGCGATGGTCGTGCGCCGGCAGCTGCATCCCGGGGCCCCACACGACGTTCAGGATCGTCAGATCATCCGAACGGTGCAGTGGTTCGATGCCCGCGTTGTCGTGCTGCAGCGCGGCGGACACGGAGGCGGAGGCGGACACGGAGCGATCCAGCACCTCACGCAGGGCCCGCCGGGGCTCGTTCTCCGAGAGCGCACCCCGGCACTCTTTGATGAACTCGTCGACGTCGAACATCGCACCACCTCCACGGGACCCTGCCCATGCCGCACCGCAACCGAGTGACACCCTACGGCGACATCGTCGTGTCGTCCCTGCGAGGCGCGTGGATGGGCAACCGCGGCTGCATCCATGACGGTTTCGACATCGTGCGGCCATGGAACGGTCGCCGCTGGATCATCTGCAAGCTCCAGTACAAGGGTTGGGTCGCGCCGAAGTGGGAGCCCGGGCGCTGGACGGCGTTGTTCTTCCAGGACGAAGCCGTCGCGCTCGCCGCGGGTCACCGGCCTTGCGCGCTGTGCCGGCGGGACGACTACGTGCGGTACCGCGACTCGATCAACGCCACCGGAGCGGATGACATCGACCTTCGACTTCACCACGACCGCCTCGACGGTCGGGCCAAACGAACGCACCGGCGCGCGTGGACAGGGCTTCCGGCAGGAGCGTTCGTAGAGCTCGATGGAGCGCCGGCGCTGATTCGCGGCGACGCCGTCGTGCCGTGGTCGCCTGACGTCGGTTATGCCGCGCCTCGGGTGCGTCCGGCGAGTGGCGATGCGGTGGTGCTGACACCGTCCGCGAGCGTCGACGCGATCCTCGCGGGGTACCCGGTGCAGTTCGCGACATGATGCAGGTGGTGCCGGACGACGACGTCGACTCGATCATGGCGCACCTCGGGATCACCGCGGACAGTCCACACGCGCCCGATGTCCGTGCACTCGTCGAGTACGTCGCCGAGCTCGGTGCGTCCCCCGATGAGATCGTCGCGTCAGCGGTGCTCGAGAGCCTCGGGCCACTCGCGCTCGATTTCGCCATCCGTCCCCCCGGCGAGGTGCGGTCGCTGGACGAGTACGTGACCACCTGCGGTCACGATCCGGAGCTCGTGCGTCACCTCTGGCTCGCGCTGGGTCTTCCGGAGTCGGCGCCGATGCCGTTCCCGGTCACACCGGACGTGGCTGAAGCCCTGTACGTCCTTGCGGTGTTGGTGGACTCGTTCGGTGAGGAGGCGGTGCTCGGCTTCGCGCGCGTCGTCGGTTCTTCCGCTGAACGAATTGCGGACGCGCTCGCGAACGCGACTCGAATCGGGGTCGAGGTCCCGCAACGCACAGGCGGGATGGCGTATCGGGACGTTGTTCGTTCGTACGCAGAGGTCGCGCGCGAACTGCTCCCGGTGCTCTGGAGTGCGGTCGGAGCCGTGTTCCGCCGTCATCTCGTACTGGTGTCGTACGAGGGCTTCGACGTCGCCCGTTCTCGCGACGCTGTCACGATCGAACGCGCCATAGGGTTCGTCGACCTCGTCGGCAGCACAGAAGTACTGCGGACGCAGTCGGTGGCGGAGATGGCGGAGTCGGTGAATCGCTTCGAGCGGCTCGTTGGTGATCGAGTCACAAAGGCGGGTGGACGACTGGTCAAGCTCATCGGCGACGAGGCGATGTTCTCCTTCATCGATTCCCGGGCCGCGGTTGCCGCCGCGATGGAGCTCGTCCGTGCGTCATCGAGCCCGGTGCGCGTCGGCCTCGCGTTCGGCGACGTCGTCGCGATGCACGGCGACTACTTCGGCCCGACCGTCAACCTCGCGGCTCGACTCGTCGCCGTCGCCAAACCTTCGACAGTCGTGGTGTCCACGTCGATGCCCGCACCCGCCGCCGGCGACCATGAGTTCGTGCCCATCGAGACCGGTGCGCTCCGCGGCTTTCCGGACGTGACGAGCGCGTACGAGGTGCGTGGCGGTCAGTGACCTGACTCACGCTCGCGCAACACGTCGACACCCTCACCCTCGAGCTCGTCCAGCGCGGCCGCTCGCCCCGACATCGCCTTGATGAGTGCGTCCGCGGTGCCGCGCACGAGCAGACCGTCGGTGCCACTGTTCCAGTCGATGTCGGTCGCTTCGAACCGCACCCCCTCGATGCGGTTGCGAGCGGCGAACCCCGCCTGGCTGTGCACCATGAAGTTGAGGATCGCCTCGGGGCGGTTGCCGGGCAGGAACGCCGGCGCGTCCTTCGGCCGCCGCAGCGTCACAGCGCCGCCGATCGCCGCGCGACGTCACCGAACCGCTCGAACGTGTCGTCGTTCCCGTTCGCTGTCGAGCCGGCGAGGTACAGCACCGGCTGCACGTCGTGCACGGTCAACGGCTTGCATCGATCCGCGATGCGCTGCGGCAGCTCGTCCCACGTTCCCTCGACGACGAAGTGCGCGAGCAGGTCGTCGGAGATCACCTTGGCCATCCCGGCGAGGTCGCCGGCCTTCTGCGCGGTGCGCAGCTTCTCGGTGGTGCCTTCGAACCCGAGCTGGTCGAAGATGAACGCGTAGTTCGGCGTCGATCCGTAGAACGCCACCATCGACCGGCTGGCCTCGCGCCAACGCGCCTGCTCTTCGTCGGTGTCACCGACCGCGGTGAACAGCGGGACGTAGACAGCGAAGTCCGCGAGGTCACGCCCCCCTGCGGCGAGGTTCGGAAGCAGCGTCTCCGTGTAGTACGTCGGCGTGTTGAGCGGATGCACGTGCACGCCGTCCGCGTGCCGCCCCGCCATGCGCAGCATCCACGGGTTCACCGCCGCAACGTCGATCGGCGGGTCGGGACACGCGATCGGCCCCGGCGACCACATCGGCGGCAGCAACGAGAGCTGGTGGTACTCGCCCTCGAACTTCAACGGCTCCTCGCCTCGGAACGCCTTGAAGATCGCCCGCAGCGCGAGGACGTACTCGCGCAGGCGCGGGCCGGGCGGATCGAAGTCCGAACCGTACCGACGCTCGATGTGCGCTCGCACCTGCGTGCCGATGCCGAGCCGGAATCGCCCACCACTGGCCTCGGCCAGCTCCCACGCGATCGACGCGGTGACCATCGGGCTGCGCGGGAACGCGACCGCAACGCCGGTCGCGATGTCGAGATCCGCGCCCGAGAGTGCGGCCGCGGCGCACGCGAGGTACGCGGTCCGTCCGCTCTCGGTGATCACCAACCCGGCGTATCCCGCGTCGGCCGCGCGACGACAGAACGTCTGGAACTCGGGCAGCTTCGACGCACCCGTCATCATGTGGACCTTCATCCGAGCAACTCTTTCAGAAGGCCGATCGAGTCACAGTCCTCGACAGCGCGCGTCGCCCGTTCCATCGCTTCGATCGCGCGGTCCGATGGCTGCCACCGACTCCCGACGGCTGCGGTCGACGTGAACGACACCCACGAGAACACCGCGAAGAGGCGGTACTGGTCTGCGATCACGTGTGAGTCGACGCTGATCTCGTGCGCCGCGAGCGTGTGGCGGTAGTGGTCCAGCAGCCGGCCTTCGTCCGCGTGCCGCGCCTCGGTCGGCATCGAGTTCGTGAGGTAGTACGCGACGTCGCGCATGCCGGGCGAGTGGCTGCACATCGCCCAGTCGTAGAACCCGGTGCGGCCCTCGTGGGTGAAGAGGTTCCCGCCGTGCGGATCCCCGTGGATGAACGTGCGCTCGCCCTGGTCCCACAAATCGAGGATCTCGGCCGTTCGCGACGCGTAGAGCTCACCGATCGCTCGGAACACCGGCGGCATCTCGTGGGCGAACTTGTCGAGCGCAGAGTGGATGAACTGTCCCGCCGCCTGCGTTGCGGCCGGGTCCTTGCCGTCGCTCTTGCCGAACCCGGCCCGTTCCGGGACCCATGCGAGGTCGCGGTCGAAGCGAGGGCTCTCCCAGTACGCGGCGTGGAGGTGGGCGAGCTCCTCGACGGTCGACTGCGGATCCGACCGGTAGACGCAGCCGGACGCGTCGAGATCCTCGAGCACCATGATGTAGGCGTCGCCGTCCACGTCGGCATGCCAGCACCGCGGCAGCCGGACCGGCAGCTCGGCGGCCAACGATGCGTAGAACCGGGCCTCCATCACCCCGATCCCCGTGAAGTCGAGGAACGCTCGCTGGCGAGGGTCGAACGGGGCCAGCTTGACGAACACGGTGTCCGGCAGCTCGCCGCCGGAGTCGAGGCGGACCTTCGCCCGTCCCGTCGTGCCCGAGTGTTGGTCGACGATCTGCGCAGAACGGACGTCGGCGCCGAGGACCTCGCTGAACCACCCCGGTGTGAGCTCAGCGACATCGAGGGGGATCGTCACGGACCGTGACGATATGCGATGCAGTGAATCCGCAGGTCAGCCGCAGTGGGGGCCGGCCGTCTCGCAGGTTTTACGCAGAACTTCCTATGCTCACAGTCATGGGTGCGCAGCGAACGACCTTCGACAAGCTTCAACGGGATCGCGCCAAGAAGGCCAAGCAGGCCGCGAAGCGTGAGCGTCGTCAGGAGCGGTCCAGCGAGAGCGGCGCAGAGAACGTTCCCGAGATCAACCTGGACGGCGAAGGCCCCCTCACCGCGGCCGAGCTCATGCAGCAGGTCGAGGCCATCACCCGCAGCCTCGAAGCCGGAACGATCACCCTCGAAGAGTTCGAAGATGCGAAGGCCGAACTGATGGAGCGCGTCTCCATCGACTGACCTGTCCCCGATCGGGGGTCAGTCCTCGACGCCCTCCATGAGGTTGAGCAGGTCGTCCGCGTGCTCCTCTTCGACCGCGAGGATGTCCTCGAGCATCCGGCGAGTGGTGACGTCCTTGTCACCGAGCCACCGAATCGCCTCGCTGTAGGAATCGATGGCGATCCGCTCCGCCACCAAGTCCTCCCGCAGCATGTCCATGAGGTTCTCGCTGGCGTCGTACTCCGCATGGCTCCGTGACGTGAGCCCGTCGGGGTCGAAGTTCGGGCTGCCCTGCAGCTGCGTGATGCGCAACGCGATCTGATCGGCGTGCCCCTGTTCCTCGGTGGCGTGCTGGAGGAACTCGTTGGCCACCGCCTGAGAGTGGATGCCCTTGGCGGTGTAGTAGTGCCGCTTGTAGCGCAGGATGCACACCAGTTCGGTAGCGAGTGCTTCGTTCAGCACTTCGATCACCCGCTCGCGGTCGGCGCCGTACGCCTCCGTGATCGGGCCTTCCTCGATCTTGCGCCGCGCCCGCTCGCGCAAGGTCTTGATGTCAGTCAGGAATTCAGCCACGGCGGCCAACCTACCCATCGGGCCGATCGCGTACCCCGCGGGTAGGTTGGCCATCAGATGGCCGATCAGGCGACGTTCGCGGAGCAGGCGACCCCGTTCATGGACTCGCTGTACGCGGCCGCGTTGCGCATGACGCGCAACGCCGCGGACGCCGAAGACCTCGTCCAGGAGACGTATCTCAAGGCCTATCGAGGGTTCGGTGGGTTCGAGGAGGGGACGAACCTGAAGGCCTGGCTCTACCGGATCCTCACGAACACGTACATCAACATGTACCGGGCCAAGAAGCGCCGGCCCGACGAGTCGGATCTCGACGAGGTCGAGGACCTCTACCTCTACCGCCGCCTGGGTGGCCTCGAGGCCGCCGCGGCCGGCCGGAGCGCCGAGGACGAGCTGCTCGACATCTACACGGACGAGGAGGTCAAAGAGGCCATCGAGTCCCTCCCGGAGCAGTTCCGCATGGCCGTTCTGCTCGCCGACGTCGAGGGATTCAGCTACAAGGAGATCGCCGACATCCTCGAGATCCCGATCGGTACCGTGATGAGCAGACTGCACCGGGGAAGAAAAGGCCTCCAGAAGAAGTTGTGGGAGTTCGCAGTGGCACGCGGACTGGTCGCGTGATCACCACCTTGGATCGAAACGATGGCTGAAGACTGCGACGACGCGCTGCACGAGCTGTACGGCTACCTCGATGGTGAGCTGACGGTCGAGCGCCGCACGATCATCCAGCGCCACCTCGACGACTGCCCGCCCTGTTACGAGGCCTTCGACTTCGAGGCCGAGCTGCGGATCGTGATCGCCCGCAAGTGCACCGAGCAGGTGCCCGACTCGCTCAAGCAGCGCATCGCGGAGGCCATCTCCGCCGAGGAGAGTGGCAAGGCGCCGTAGGCGTCCCACTACGATCGCCTCATGGCCGTCGCAGTCATCTGGCACTACTGGATCGGGGTCGTCTTCTTCGTCCTGTCCCTCGTCGTCGTGCTCGCGGTCATCGCCGGCTACTTCGTGCGCGTGCAATCCCTGAAGTACCCCAAGCGGTAGCGTCGAACGGATGACAGGTCCGGTCGACTGGGGCCTCGCTGAGCGCATCGCGGTGCGCGTCAGCGGACGAGAACCGTTCGCCGAGTCCTACCACTACGCCTCCCTGCTCCCGGACTTCGAGGAGCTCACCGCGGAGGCCGAAGAGCTCGTCTACCGCGCCACCGGGCTGCGGTCGTTGGCCGGACCGGCACGCGCCCGGGTCACCGACCGCGCCGGATGGGTGCGCGCCAACCTGGCGTCGTTCTCTCGGTTGTTGCGCCCGCTGACCGACAAGCTCGGCGAGCGCGTCGGTGACAGCCGATTGGCGCCGCTCGCACAACGTGCCACCGGTGCCGAGCTCGGCCTGTTGCTCGGCTGGATGAGCACACGCGTGCTCGGCCAGTACGACCTCCTGATCATCGAGGAGGAGAACCCCGACGATCAGGACATCGTGTACTACGTCGGTCCCAACGTCCTCGCGCTCGAGAAGCGGTTCGCGTTCCCGCCACGCGAGTTCCGTTTGTGGCTCGCGCTGCACGAAGTGACGCACCGCGCGCAGTTCACCGGCGTCCCGTGGCTGCGCGAGCACTTCCTCTCGTTGGTCGAGCAGACGCTCGATCACGTCGATCCCGATCCGAAGCGTTTCCTGGAAGCGCTCAAGCGTGTGGTCGACAGCTCGCGT
>DASUCS010000373.1:0-5556 GCA_036275935.1 Acidimicrobiales bacterium | reverse complement strand
GCCGTCCTTCATCACGAACCGGACGGTGCGAACGTTCGAGATGTTCTCGAGCGGGTTCGCGTCGAGCACCAGAAGGTCCGCCCGCTTCCCCATCTCGATCGTGCCCAGGTCCTTGTCGACCCGCATGGCCTGCGCCGCGACGGCTGTCGCGGCGCGCAGCGCATCCATGGGCGTGAAGCCCGCCTTCACGTACAGCTCGAGCTCACGGTACACGCTGTAGGCCGGGATGCCTTCATCGGTGCCGGCGATGATGGGCACTCCCGCGTCGTGCGCGGCCTTGATGTTCGCGAGCATCCGTGCGAGCCGCGCGTGCGACGTCGCCGTGTCCGACGGTGACTGGCCTAACGACGCGACGTGTTCCTGCAGCAGCGGGCGCGGGAGGTGCTGGAGCACCGGCTGAATGTTCTCCATCGGCTCCGTCGCGGACTTGCCGCCGATCTCACCCCACGACGCCGTCGGGTCGAAGATCGTTTTCTTCGCGAGGAAATGCGCGATCTGCTTCTTCCCTTCGTCGGTGGTGAGGTCGCCGCGTACCGGAAAGTGCGCGAGCTGATCCATCCCCGCGTCGATTGCCTCGTGAAGATCCATCGAGTTCGGTACGTGCCCGGTGCACCTCATGTCCAGCTTGTGGGCTTCGTCGCAGATGGCCGCCATTACCTCGGGCGCGAGCGCCATGTAGATCTTGATCATCTCGAACCCGAGCTGGTGGTAGCGGCGCACGATGGCGCGGCCTTCCTCCGGCGTCGCCGCGCTGAATTCGCCGAACCCCGTCAGGCCAGGTCCGTCGATCAGCCCCGCGAAAAACAGGTTCGGTCCGGTCACCTGGCCGGAGCGAATGGCCTTTCGCATCGCGACGAGCAGCGGCCACTCCGAGCCCATGTCGCGCACCGACGTGACGCCGGCGGCGAAGTACGTCGGAATCCACTCGATCTGGTGCAGATGCGCGTGGCTGTCCCAGAGGCCCGGGATGATCGTCTTGCCCGCGACATCGATCCGGCGGGCGCCCGGCGGCACCGGCGTGCTGGCGCTCGGGCCCGCGGCGACGATCCGTCCGTTGTCGACGACGACCGTCGCGTTAGGCACCGCCGGTGCGCCGGTCGCGTCCACCAGCGTCGCACCGACGAGCGCCAGCTTGCCGTCGGCCAACGGCTTGGTTCGCGACGTGATGTCGACCAGCTCCGCCATCTGCGCGCGCGTGGCGACCTGCATCAACTCGTCGCGTAACGGCATCAACGCGGCCCGGACTGTCTTGAACGAGAGGCCGGCACCGCCGCCGGTCGCGAACATTGCGAGCCGTCCCTCGCCGTCGAGCCACAGATAGTTGATCCCCCACATCGCGCCATCGATCGTGTAGCGCGTGAGCACGGTGCGATTCGCCCCGGAACCGACGGTGTCCACGCCACGCTTCTTGATCGTCAACGGATTCGGATCTCCCGGAACGACCGCGATCGTCTTCGGGCTTCCGTGCGATTGCCAGTAGCGGATGAGTGCGAGGTGCTGCGCCGTTGGGTAGTACGACGACACGGCGTACGCGACGTCAGGAACGGGAACATCCGCGGCGGCCTTGCCGTTCCGAGTGACCTTCGCGTGCGTGCCGTCGAGCTCGACCGACGCGGTGACGGTGCGACTGGTATCGCCGATGCGCACCGTCTCGAACGTCTTCAACGCATAATCCTTCCCGGTGGTGATGGTCAGCTGCGTGTGATTGCGTTTGCCGCGGTCGACCCAGTCGTAGTCGGACGTCAGCTTCATCCCGCCGTCGATCGGCGAGACCTCGTAGTGCTCCCAGCCCGCCGGGCGCCCGATGTAGAGAATTCTCAGGGAATCGGCGATCGCGGTGGCGGGCACCGGAGCCCTCTCGTGACGAGCGTCGTGCGGGGCGGCCGATGTCGCGGCGAGAGCCAGGGTGGCGACCAATGGAAAGCGTCGGATCGACGCGAACGTAAGCATGTCGTCTATTGTCGTCAGAGGGCGGATCGGACCAACCGGGGCGAGGAAACAGGCAATCGCACTCGAAACACGGTCTGTCCCGATTCCGAGCTGAAGTCGAGGTCACCGTCGTGCAGATGCGTGAAGCGACGCGCGATGTCGAGGCCGAGACCTGGCGAGCCGACGGGCTTCGTGGTGAAGAAGGGATGGAAGATCCGAGCGCGGAGCTCCTCGGGAATGCCAGGACCGTCATCGATCACCTGGACGACGATCACATCGCCGCGCTTCGCCGCCGTCACCGTCACGTTCCCCTCGGCGGGTGCCGCGTCGATCGCGTTGTCGATCAGCTTTTCCCACACCTGATTGAGCTCGCTGCCGAAGCCGAAGACCGCGGGCAAGTCATCCGGTGTCTCGATCTTTACGCGAACCGACTTCGAGCGCGACTTGCTCTCGAGCATCGCCACGGTATCGGCGAGGCCGCGCACGATGTCGACGTGATCGGGCACGGCTTCGCGGTCCATGAAGGTGAACCCTTTGACGGCGCTCACCAGCGCGTGGATACGTGCGGTCGCCGACGTGATGTGCCCCGTCGCCTGACGAGCCGCCGCTTCGCTGGCGGCCCAGCCGATCGCATCGCCTAACGTCTCCTTCGGCAGCACCCGGGCGACGTGGTCGAGCGCTGCGAGGTTTACGTCGGTCGCCGCCAGTGCCGAGCCGGCCGCTGGATCGATGTCGTGCGCGACGAGCCAGTCCGAGAATTCGTCCTCGCGATCCGCCGCCTGGAGCGGAGTCCTCGGCTGACACGCGTCCATGCACATCCGCCTGACGTCGTTGATGGCGTCGAGCTGCTCGTCAGTCAGGCGGGCGTGCGCCACGGCATCTGCCGCCGACTGCATGTCGTCCAGCAAGGGAGCGAGCGCTCGCGCGTGGCTCGACGCCGCTGACGCCGGGTTGTTCAGCTCGTGCGCGAGACCGGCTGCGAGACGCCCGAGCGACAGCATCCGCTCGTCGTGCAACTCCGCCGTGCGGTAGTTGCGTGTCCGATCGAGCAGATGGTGCACCAGCGCCGACGTGAGCTCCGGACATTCACGCACGAGATCTGGAAAGTGTGAGCGGGCGAGCGCGCAGACCGTGGTGTCGTCCTCGACGACGAGTCTCGCGGGTGCATTCCGCATGCGCGAAAACGGCATCGCGCCGAGCACGGACCCCGGGCCGGTGTCGTAAAACCTGCGCCAGTTACCGCCCTTCGCGACGTGCACGGCCACGCGTCCGGCGAGCACGATCCACATCTCATCGATCGCCGATCCGACATCGCGGAGGATCGTGTCGGCCTCGAGCCGGTGCACCTCGCCGCGCACGCTCAGCCACTCGAGCTCCGCGCGCGGCACGGCCTCGAACAGCGGGAGGCTCGCGAGCTTTTCGACATCGGCGGCAGTGACCATCGGGATGATCCGGGGCAGGCTGGCTGAATTCTATGTCCGCCGCGAATATGCTACATCCCACGACGGAGAGGAAAATGCCCGACCTCACGGTGCAGCCACGGTTGACGTCGTTCGCTCCCCAGTTTCTGGTCGATGATCTGGAGCGGTCGATCACGTACTACCGGAAGCTGGGCTTCACGTTCGGTGATCCGTGGGAGGGGTTTTACGCGATCGGCGAGCTGGATGGGTTGGAGCTCCACCTGAAGGAAGCACCGAAGAATCCGGCCGAGCGCCGGTATCGGCGCGAGCAGGAGCATCTCGATGCCGCGGCCGGCGTGGCTGGCATCGAAGCGTTCTACGAGCAGTGTGTCGGCAACGGCGTATCGATCCTCCGGCCGCTCACCGCGACGGCGTGGGGCACGAAGGACTTCTACATCGAGGACCCGGACGGTTATGTGATCTCGTTCGGCGGCCGCCCGTCCGAGCCAACGCGTTAGGCAGCCGTCGCCATGCAGTTCATGCGACCGCTTCGCGATCGTATTCGTCGAGGCGAGATCACCACCACCGTTCGTCTCTGGCAGCGACCACACGTGAAGGTCGGCGGCCGATATGCGCTCCCGCCCGGCGAGATTCTCGTGACGAAGATCTTCGAGGTCTCCCTCGCGGATGTCACGCCGGAGCTTGCCCGGCGATCGGGGTTCGTGGGTGTTGTCGATCTCCTCAAGGTCGCGAAGCACGGCCCGGGGCGGCGCGTGTTCGTGATCGAGTTTCGCTACGTTGATCCACAGGCGGCGCGTGGTCGTCGGAAGTCGACCGTGTCGTGAGACCACACGAGATGGCCGTGCAAGCGCCTCGGCCGCAGCCTCATGGCGGCGACTCCTGATTGGCGTGGTGACGCTGCAGTAGCGCTCACTGAGACCACAAAGGATAGCGACACCAGCAAGCGTCAGGAGGCAAATGACCCAGGAGACAAGTCCGATGAAGGCGATCGTGGTGTCGGACCGGGCCGCGGGAACGGCCGGGATGAAGCTGGTGGAGCGGCCCAAGCCGCAGGCAGCGATAAACGACGTCGTCGTTCGGGTCGATGCGTCAGGATTCGTCGGGACCGAGTTGGCGTGGCCCTCGACCTGGACCGATCGCCTCGGCAATGACCGAACACAGTCGATCCCCGGGCATGAGCTGGCCGGCGTGGTCTGCGCCCTCGGCTATGGCACGACGGGGCTGTCGGTCGGCCAGCGTGTGTTCGGGCTCACGGACTGGTATCGCGACGGTACGCTGGCGGAGTACGTGGCCGTCGAGGCACGAAATCTCGCGCCGCTCCCGGGCGACGTCGACGCCACCGTGGGCGCGAGTCTGCCGATCTCGGGCCTGACGGCGTGGCAGGGACTGTTCGAGCACGGTCGCGTTCGGACAGGGCAGACTGTGCTCGTGCACGGCGCGGCCGGCGCGGTCGGGTCGGTGGTGACGCAACTCGCACGAGCGGCCGGCGCCTATGTCATCGGCACGGGACGCACCGCCGACCGTCACACGGCACTCGATTTCGGCGCGCAGGAGTTCGTCGATCTCGACAACGACGCGCTGGAAGACGTCGGCGACATCGATCTCGTGTTCGATGTCATCGGCGGCGACATCGGGAAGCGGTCCGCAGCGTTGATTCGAGCGGGAGGAACACTCGTGTCCATCGTCGGGCCGCGGGCGGCGCGCCCGGCCGACGGTCTGGCGGTCGACTTCGTCGTCGAGGCCGATCGCGCCCAACTCAGTGAGGTCGTCCAGCGAGTGCGGGACGGACGACTGCGGACGAACATCGGCACCGTCTCGACCATCGACGACGCCGTCGCAGCCTTCAACCGGACCGAGCGAATCACGGGGAAGACGATCATTCGCGTTCGCCCGTGAGGGCCCGAGGACGGCGTGCCGGGCGTCGTCCGGGCTCGGAATGACAACCCGCATTGCGTCCGGCCCGACGCAGCCATCCGCCACATAATTCAATAGGGCCGACTTATCCCGACACCCCCGACGATCGCGCCTGCGGCAAGTCTCGTTGCGGTCGTCGACTATCGAGCGCTCCATTCCAATGCCACTGCGTACCACCAATCTGAGTCCAGTCCTTCGAGTGCTCCTCGGCGTCATCGGCACAGCAGCACTCGGATCAGGAATCGTTGTCACCGCGACCGAGCTCCGTCTCGCATACCTCGGCTCCCCGCTC
>DASUCS010000372.1:0-5267 GCA_036275935.1 Acidimicrobiales bacterium | reverse complement strand
CGCTCGTCGCGCTTCGCCGCCAGCACGTCCAGGACGTGCTGCTGCGCGGGGTTGAGCATCGGTTGCGCCAGCGCCATGCCCCAACGGTACGGGCCCCCTGTGACAGTGGCGGGGACCGTCGTCCCTCGATCTCGGGACCTTCGGACCTACTGAGGAGCCCGCCACACCGGTTCTCTGGAGGGCGTGACCACCGAACAGGTGACGCTCTTCTTCGCCCAGCTGGCGATCGTCGCGGAATTCACCGTCCTCGTCTTCGCGTTGCTCGTGATCGGTGGGCTGTTCTCGCCAGCCATCGCCCGCGCCCGCACGCTCGCCGTCCAGACGATCGCGCCGGCCGCTCTTGGTCTTGCGTTCGCCGTCGCCTGCGTGTCGATGGCGGGGAGCTTGTACTTCTCGGAGGTCGCGCACTTCGTGCCGTGCAAGCTCTGCTGGTACCAGCGGATCGCCATGTACCCGCTCGTACCGGTCCTCGGCATCGCCGCCATTCGGCGCGACACGAACGTCCGCATCTACGGGATCGCGCTCGCCGGCATCGGCGCGCTGATCTCTTCGTACCACGTGTTGCTCGAGCGCTTTCCGTCGCTCGAGTCGGGCGTGTGCGATCCGAACAACCCCTGCACGCTGATCTGGGTCGAACGCTTCGACTACCTCACGATCCCGACGATGGCGCTGTCCGGTTTCGCCGCCATCGTCGTGCTCCTGCTGGTCGCTGGACGTCACGAGTCGTCGCGCGTGTCCGCACCACGAGGCAAGGAGTCGACATGGCAGTCCACACGTCAACCCCGCAACGGGGCCACGCCCGTGACAACGCACGCCGCCGGGTCGAGCACAAGCGAGCGCGAGCAAAGTGGATCTGGGGTGGCATCGTCGCGTTCGTGATCGTTGCTGCGATGGTCGCGTTCTTCGCCGCGGGCAGCAACAAGGTCGAAACCGCGGCAGGGATCGAGCAGACACGGCCGGTGACGATCAGCGGCACATCGCTCCCGGAGCTGGGTTCCGGTACCGACAACGCGATCGGACAGCTCGTTCCCGAGGTGACCGGAGCGTCGTTCGACGGGACACCAGTCGCCATCGGCCACGACGGCCGCCCGAAGCTCGTGCTCTTCGTCGCGCACTGGTGCCCGCATTGCCAGGCCGAGGTGCCACGGATCGTCTCGCACGTGAACCAGACGGCCCTGCCCGCAGGGCTCGACATGATCGCGGTGAGCACATCGGTCGATCCGGCCAAGCCGAACTACCCACCGTCGACGTGGCTGTCGAACGAGGACTGGAAGTGGCCCGTGCTGGCCGACGACGACAAGAGTGACACCGCGCTCGCCTACGGCCTGTCGGGGTTCCCGTACTTCGTTGCCACCGACGCCTCCGGAAAGGTCGTGGGCCGGACGTCGGGTGAGATCTCGATGGACGAGTTCGACGCGATGGTGCAGAAGACGATGACCGTCTCGCCTGGCTGAATGGCCGGAGGTCCCAACTAGGCTCCAACGCTGTGCCGGGGCCGGAACAGAAGTCGCAGGTGACGACCGCGACGCGCGCACTCGTGCCGGTCCCGAAGACCGCCGAGGACGAAGCGCTCGCCGACCCCCGGGAAAGCGACGTCGACGAATGGGGTCGCTCCGAGCACATGCGGGAGATCGCCCGCAAGGCGTTCGACCCGATGTACCGCCGCTGGTTCCGCGCGGAGTGGGAAGGGCTCGAGAAGATCCCGACCGACGGCGGCGCGCTGCTGGTCTCGAACCATGCGGGCGCGATCCCTTCCGATGCACCCGTGATCATGCACGGCATCGAGACCGAGCTCGGACGTCCCGTGTACGGGCTGGCCGAGTACATCTTCCGCGAGCTTCCCGTCGTCGGAACCATGTGGTCGCGCGTGGGCGGAGTGACTGCGCAGCCCGACAACGCGTACCGCCTGCTGCGCGAGCAGAAGCAGCTCGTGCTCGTCTTCCCCGAGGGAACGAAGGGGACGTCGAAGAACTACAACGAGCGCTACCGACTGCGGCGGTTCGGACGTGGCGGCTTCGTCGAGATCGCGATGCGCGCCGGCGTGCCGATCGTGCCGATCGCGGTGATGGGCGCGGAAGAGTCGATGCCGATCGTGTTCAAGCTGCCCGGCGTCGCGAAGACGTTGGGCGTGCCCTATGTCCCGATCACCGCCAACATGCTGTTGCTCGGACCGCTCGGCGGGTTGCTGTACTTCCCGGCGAAGTTCCGTTTGAAGGTGCTCGACCCGATCGAGTTCGACGTCGCACCGAACCAGCCGCGTTACTCACGCAGCAAGGTGATGGATGCGTCGGAGTCGATCCGCGAGAAGATCCAGGAAGCGTTGTACGGGATGCTGCGCGAGCGCCGCTCGGTGTGGTTCGGCTGAGCGCGGGGTCACTCGATGGGTAGACGAGTTCTCATCACCGGGCTCGGCACGTTCTGGGGCGGTCGAGTCGCACAAGCGTTGGAGCGCGAGCCCGAGGTCGACGTGATCGTCGGGCTCGATCGTGAGGAGCCCTCGGTCGAGCTCGAGCGCACCGAGTACGTGCGCAGCGACGAGAACTACTCGATCCTCGCTCGCATCGTGGCCGCCACCAAGGTCGACACGATCGTGCACACCTTCCTCGTCGTCGACTCGACGATGATGTCGTCGCGCACGATGCACGAGATCAACGTGATCGGCACGATGAACCTGTTCGCCGCCGCGTCGGCGCCCGGCAGCACCGTGCGCAACGTCGTGGTGAAGTCTTCGAATCTGGTCTACGGCGCAAGTGCGAAGGACCCGACGTGGTTCTCCGAAGAGACACCTCGCAGCTCACCGGCGAAGACGCCGGTCGAGAACAGCTTGCTGTCGGTCGAGGGCTACGTGCGCGACTTCGCCGAGGACAATCCGCACGTGAACGTCACGTTGCTGCGGTACTCCAACGTCTTGGGCCCGGACATCGTCACGCCCGCGTCCAAAGCGCTCGAGCTGCCGGCCGTGCCGTCGCTGTTCGGGTTCGATCCACGCTTCCAGTTCGTGCACGAGGACGACGTCGTGCGCTCGATCATGTTCGTGCTCGACAACGAGGTGCCCGGGATCTACAACGTCGCCGGCGACGGTCAGCTCCCGTGGAGCGAGGTCGCCAAGATCTGCGGCAAGCGCACCGTGCCGATGCCGCCTTTCGGAATGGGACTCGCGACTGCGCCCCTGCGCCGCATCGGCGTCGACCTGCCGCCCGAGTTCCTGAACCTGCTGAAGTACGGACGCGGCGTCGACAACCGCCGGTTCAAGCGCGCCGGCTTCAAGTACCAGTACACGTCCGCCGGAACGGTGAAGGCGTTCGTGGAGGCGCTGCGGCTGCGCAGCACGGTCGGCACGCACACGCCGACGTACCACTACGAGCGGGACGTCGAGAACTTCTTCCGGCACTCGCCGGCCGTCGTGAGGGATGTAGACGCATGAGCTTGGTCCTGTCGGAAGTCGTCGATGGCGTCGCGATCGTCACGCTGAACGATCCGGAGCGGCGCAACGCGCTCAATCTCGAGATGGTCGATGAGATCGTCGAGACGTTCGATCGACTCGAAGCAGACACCTCTGTCGGCTCGGTCGTGGTGACAGGTACGGCACCGGCGTTCTGCGCGGGCGCGGACCTCGGCCACCTCGGAGGGTCGCAGAAGACCGGGTTGCGCAGCGTGTACGAGGGTTTCTTGCGCGTCGGTCGTTCGCCGCTGCCGACGTTGGCTGCCGTCAACGGTGCGGCCGTTGGCGCGGGGATGAACCTCGCGCTGGTGTGTGACGTGCGCATCGCGGCTCGGCGCGCGAAGTTCGACACACGTTTCCTGCAGCTCGGCTTGCATCCGGGCGGCGGGCACACGTGGATGTACCGACGCATCACCGGCCCGCAGGCGGTGTTCGCCACCGTGATCTTCGGCGAGATCCTCAACGGGGAAGAGGCCGAGCGCATCGGGCTCGTGTGGAGGTGCGTCGACGACGACCAGCTGATGGACGCAGCGAAGGAGATGGCCGGTCGAGCCGCGGCGGCGCCGCGGGAGCTCGTCATGAAGACGAAGGCGACCATCCAGGACATGGCCGACATCTCCGAGCACGACCCCGCCGTCGATCGCGAGCTCGAACCGCAGATCTGGTCGACGCAGCAACCCGAGTTCCGCGAACGCCTCGCGGCGATGCAGGCGAAGATCTCGAAGAAGTAGCAACCATCGTGCATCGCCTCGGCGGCTGCCGGGTGGCGATGCACGATCGTCGGTGACGAGTCAGGCGAAGACGTTGATGCTGTCGTCCTGGCCGATCTTCGATGCCGGGATGCGACCGGTGGCGGCGAGCACGAAGTCGATGGCGTCACCCGTGAGGCGCTGACCGCCCCCACCGGAAACGGCGAACTCCTCGACGCCGTCGACGGCGATGATCGCCGGTCCCCAGTTCTTCTCGCTCAGCAGGAACGACATGTGCGACACCGACACCCGCACGCCGGGACCCGGCTCGGTGGGGCGTCCGATGGCGGCGCGGATGTCGTCGCCGTGCACCCACGCGTCGGCGTAGAGCGCCTCGACTCCGTCGCCGAGCGTGCCCCCGCCGGCCGGCGCCGGGCCTGCCCACGCGGCGTCGTCGATCGCGCCGAGGATCTGTCGGGCGGCGTCCGTCACCGCCGCGAGCTCGTCAGCCATCTCCTTCGGTGACTTGTCACGGCGTTCGTCGACCTCGCGCCGTGTCACCTCCGGCGTGCCGAGTCCCTCGAAGCGTCCGTTGACGACGTCCGACAACTGGCCGGTGACATGCGCGGCGACGTCCGCCGCTGTCCAGCCTTCGCACCGCGACGGTGCTCGCCAGTCCTTCTCGTCGATCGACCGAATCAGTTCCTCGAAGCGGCTCATCTCGTCCAGGAACCCCTGCACGACTTCCTCGCGCGGCAGCGGCACGGTGTCTCCCCCTCTGGTCAGTTACATGCGGGCAGCACGCATCTTTGACCATCGAGCTGGCCTGGTCAACGTGGCAGCGGTCACGGCGTGATGATCCGATCGAGCAGCAGCTCGAGCATCGCGCCCACTTCGGCACGTGCGACCTTCGGCTTCTTGGCGTTGGCGACCACCATCGCACCTTCGTTCAGCGCGCCGAGCAGGAGATGTGCGAGGGGCTCGATGGCCACTGGCGACATCTGTCCGCTGTCGACGACGGCCTGCAGTGCATGCGTGACCAACGCCAAACCGTGCTCGGCATCGATCTCGCGCCACTGATCCCACCCGAGCACCACTGGCGCCTCGATGAGCACGACGCGCCGCACCGCCGGATC
>DASUCS010000371.1:0-17697 GCA_036275935.1 Acidimicrobiales bacterium | reverse complement strand
TGAAATCGGTTCACCAGACCGGCGTTGTCGACACCGGGGCCGCCGGCGGCGAGCGCGAGATGGGGGAGCCGCCCGAACGTCACGCTGGCGACGCGCAGCCGGTCGTTCAGTTCGCCGTTGACCGCGTCACACCACGCCTTCGCGAGCCCGCACTCGTGCACCAGCGCGGGTACCTCGACCGCCGGAACCGCGAATTCGATGCCGAGCGCACGCACCCGAACGGGTTCGTCGTCGCCGAGGTCGCCCGTCACCCACTCGCACGCGACATCGATCCAGTCGGGCGGGATGACCGGTGCTCCGCCGCGCCGGCGCGGGAAGAGCCGCAGCACGACGGCGCGTGGGGTGGTGTCGAGTGAGTCGAGGGCGCCGCCACGGGTCGGCGCGACGATGTCTGCTGACTCCACACCGGCGCGCTCGAGCCGCCGAGCGACGACATCTGGCACCGACTCGATCAGTTCGAGCGAGTGGGGGAAGTGCTCGACCAGAAAGAACGGCCCGTTGGGACCGTTCACCACCGGCGACACCATCGGTGCTGCCGAGGCCGCCGCGCCCACCCCCGCGTGACCAGAGGCGAGGCCGAGGACGTCGACCCGAGCCAGCTTCAGCGCCGAGATCGCCGCCTTGAGATCAGACGGCTCTCGGACTTCGAGCGCGAACGTGCCGCCTGCGGTCTCGAGGCGATGCACGATGTCTCGTCCGACGCGAACGCTCAACGCGTTGAAGGGTACGGCACGCGTGCTGACCCGCCCACCGTGAGCAACACGAGTAACGTTGGCAACACCCGCAACAGCAGCAACGGACAATTTGCCCGCAATCCATCCGCAATCACCGTCAGGAGCGTCGCCGGCGGCCCATGTCGAGCATCGAGCACATCGTCGGACGTGAGGTTCTCGACTCTCGCGGCAACCCCACCGTCGAGGTCGAGGTGCTGCTGGAATCGGGCGCGCGTGGTCGCGCGATCGTGCCCTCGGGCGCGTCGACTGGTCAGTTCGAAGCGGTGGAGCTGCGCGATGGTGGCGATCGCTACGGCGGCAAGGGCGTCCTGAACGCCGTCGAGCACGTCAACGGCGAACTGCTGTCGGCCTTGGTCGGTCTGGAAGCACTCGATCAACGAGCCGTCGACTACGCGATGCTCGATCTCGACGGCACCGACAACAAGGGCCGTCTCGGTGCGAACGCGCTGCTCGGCGTGTCGCTCGCGGTCGCGAGGGCGTCGGCGGACGAGCTCGAGCTGCCGCTGTTTCGCTACGTCGGTGGAGCGAACGCCCATGTGCTGCCCGTGCCGATGATGAACGTCATCAACGGTGGTGTGCACGCCGACAACAACGTCGACCTGCAGGAGTTCATGATCATGCCGGTCGGCGCGGCGTCGTTCTCCGAAGGGCTCCGCTGGGGCGTCGAGACGTACCACGCGTTGAAGGCGTTGCTGCACGAGCGGGGGCTCTCCACGGCGGTCGGCGACGAGGGTGGGTTCGCGCCGGACCTCGCCTCCAACGAGGAAGCCGTACAGGTGCTCGTGCAGGCGATCGAACGCGCGGGCTACACGCCGGGCGACGAGATCGCGATCGCCCTCGATCCCGCGACGTCGGAGCTGTTCGACACCAAGGCGGGCAACTACGTGCTCGCCGGCGAGAACGGGCGCACGCTGTCCTCGCGCGAGATGGCCGGGTACTTCGCCGATCTCGTCGACCGCTACCCGATCGTGTCGATCGAGGACGGGATGGCCGAGGAGGACTGGGAAGGATGGTCGGCGATCACCGATCTGCTCGCCAACCGGATACAGCTCGTGGGCGACGACTTGTTCGTCACCAACGTCGAACGGCTCTCGCGTGGCATCGGTGAAGGGGTCGCCAATTCGATCCTGATCAAGGTGAACCAGATCGGCACGCTCACCGAGACGCTCGACACTGTCGAGCTCGCCATCTCGTCCGGCTACACCGCGGTGATGTCGCACCGGTCGGGTGAGACCGAGGACAACACGATCGCCGACCTGGCCGTCGCGACGAACTGCGGACAGATCAAGACAGGCGCGCCGGCTCGATCGGATCGCGTCGCGAAGTACAACCAGCTGCTCCGCATCGAAGAGCTGCTCGGTGACGGTGCACGCTTCCGTGGGCGCGGCGCGCTCGCGCCACGGCGAGCAGGCGCGGCATGACCGCGGCGACGATGTCGGTGCGACCACCGCGGCGGCGCGTGCTGTGGATCGTGCTCGCGGCGGTCACGGTGATCGCCGTGCTGTTCATCGGCGTGTACCCGACCCGCACGTACTTCTCGCAACGCTCCGCGCTGAGCAAGGCTCAGCACCAGCTCACGGTTCTGAACGACGAGAACGCCAAGCTGGATCAAGCGGCGGCCGACCTCGACACCGACGCTCGCGTCGAGCAGTTGGCCCGCGAGCGCTACAACCTCGTGCGTCCGGGCGAGGAGGCGTTCGCCATCCTGCCGGCCCCACCGCAGAAGATCGCGGTGCCGCCGGTGTGGCCGTTCACGGGTCTCGCGCAACGCGTCGACCCGGGCGGCGCGACTCAGCAGCCTCGATAGATAGCCTCGCCGCCGATGAGCATCCTCGGCACTCGCGTCGCGCGCGTTGAAGACCCCCGCTTCCTCACGGAGGGCGGGACGTACATGGCGGACTTCCAAGATCCCCTTCTCGACGGCGCCCTCTTCGTCACCTTCGTACGGTCATCGCTGGCCCACGGCACGTTCACCGTCGACGTGACCGAGGCGCGTGAGGCGCCAGGTGTGCGTGCCGTGTACACGCATGCGGATCTGGACATCGGTCCGATGCCGCTCGCGCTGCCGATGCTCAACGAAGGGATGCGTCGGCCCATGCTGGCCGACGGTCGCGTGCGCTTCGTCGGCGACCTGATCGCGGCGATCGTGACGGAGCGACCCGAGCAGGGCATCGATGCCGCCGAGCTCGTCGTCATCGACTACGAGCCGCTGCCGGTCGTGGTCGACATGGACGACGCCGCGAAGAACGAGACGCTGTTGTTCCCCGATCTGGGGACGAACTCGGCGGTCGAGCTGGCATTCGGCCGCAGCGACGACCTGTTCGACGGTTGCGACGTGGTGGTGCGCCAACGCATCAGCAACCCGCGTGTCGCGGCCTGCCCGCTCGAAGTCCGCGGCGCCGCCGCGGCGTGGGATGGCAACGGGAAGCTGCACCTCTGGAACTCGACGCAGGGAGCGCACGGGGTGCGCGACACGCTCGCCGGCATCTACAGCCTCGAGCCGTCGCAGGTTCGCGCCGCGACGCCGGATGTCGGTGGCGGTTTCGGAGCCAAGATGGGGATGTATCCCGAGGAAGCGATCCTGCCGTGGATCGCGAAGCAACTCGGCGGACCGGTGCGCTGGCACGAGACGCGCACCGAGAACATGCTGGGCCTCGGTCACGGTCGCGGGCAGCTGCAGGATCTCGAGATCGGCGGCACGCGTGACGGCAAGGTCCTCGCGTACCGCAACACCGTGTTGCAGGACGCCGGCGCCTATCCGGCGATCGGGGCCATCCTCCCGTTCATGACGCGGATGATGGCGCCAGGCGTGTACGGCATCGCCAACGTCGAGTGCAACAGCAACGCGGTGGTGACCAACACGACGCCGGTGACGGCGTACCGCGGCGCGGGTCGTCCTGAGGCCGCGGCAGCGATCGAGCGAGCGATGGATCTGTTCGCGGCGGAGATCGGGATGGACCCCGTCGAGGTCCGGCGGCGCAACCTGCTGCCGAAGTTCGACGAGCCGCTGACGACACCGGTCGGCACGTCGTACGACAACGGCGACTACGAGCGGGCGCTCGACCTCGCGCTCGAAGCTGCCGGGTACGACCAGCTGCGCGCCGAGCAGAAGCGACGCCGCGAGGCGGGTGACCGTGTCGCACTCGGTATCGGCGTGTCGGTCTACGTGGAGGTCACGGCCGGACCGACCGGCGGCAGTGAGTACGCACGGATCGACGTGAACCCAGACGGCAGCGCGACGGTGTACACCGGCACGTCGCCGCACGGCCAAGGCCACGCGACCGCGTTCGCCATGATCGTGCAGGACAAGACGGGCATTCCGATGGACCGCGTGACCCTGGTGTGGGGCGACACCGATCGCGTCGAGCGGGGCGGTGGCACCGGCGGTTCGCGTTCACTGCAGCTCGGTGGTTCCGCCGTGTTGCGCGCCGCCGAGGAGGCGGTCGATGCCGCTCGCTCGGTTGCCGCGGAGCTTCTCGAAGCCAGCGCCGACGACGTCGTGCTCGACACCGCCACCGGCAACTTCCACGTCGCGGGCACGCCTGCGGTGGCGCGCACGTGGGCCGAGGTCGCGGCGGCCGCGATGGAACGCGGCGACGGCGGTGCGATCTGTGGGATCGTCGACTTCCAAGCGGCATCGACGACGTTCCCGTTCGGTTGCCACGTTGCCGTCGTCGAGGTCGACACGGAGACCGGTCAGGTGAGGCTCACGCGCATGGTGACCGTCGACGACGCCGGCCGAATTCTCAACCCGCTGCTCGTCGAGGGTCAGCGCCACGGCGGCATCGGGCAGGGCGCGGCGCAGGCGCTGCTCGAGGAAGTCGTGTACGACGCGGACGGCAACCCGATCACCGCGAACTTCGCCGACTACGGGATCATCTCCGCCACCGAGTTGCCGGACTTCGAGCTGGTGGCGATGGAGACGCCGACACCGGTGAACCCGCTCGGCGCAAAGGGCATCGGGGAGTCCGGCACGATCGGCGCGACGCCTGCGGTCCAGAGCGCGGTGTGCGACGCCCTTGCCCACCTCGGTGTGCGCCACGTCGACATCCCGGCAACGCCGGAGCGGGTGTGGCGCGCGATCGAGGCTGCCCGTTGACCTGACGTCACGCAGCCGTCGCGGTGTGGGCGACGTTGCGATCGAAGCTGCGAACGGCGTTGCTGGCCAGGAGGATCACCTGCGGGCCAGACGCGTCGCGCACCAGGTCGAGCGCTCGCCGTCCCACCGCATCCACGAAGGTCACACCTTGGGCGTCGAGCACGACGGTGTGCGTCGCGAGTCGGCCCGCGGCTCGCACGGCGGCGCGGACGTCGGTGGCGTTGGTCCGGTCGAGCTCTCCGTCGAGGGTCACGGTGACGAGACCCCGAGAGCGGCTGACGGTGACGGCGAGGTGTCTCATGAGAGGCACCATCTGCCTGGTGCCGGAGATCTGGCTGGGCCTCGGGTGGGAACGCGCTGTGAGTTCTCTCGTGCGCGAGGTACCGGCGAGATCGACGGCGCGTGCCTTCAGGAGCGACTCAGCGGCCGGGGCGGCGGCGGTGACGCATCGGCCAGCAGGCGTGGTGCCAGTGGGTGCGGTCGTCCGGGTGCAACTCGGGGACGACGACGAGGTGACCGAGCCGTGGTGGGATGTTCTGGTTGCAGCCCGGACACAGGTACGTCTTGCGGGCCTGGTACGGCTGCACGCGCTGCACGAGGATCGGGTCGACGTCGAGCGTCGCGTCGGGTCCATCGGGTGCAGGCATGACTGGCCAGGGTACCGAGGAGCGACCACATGACGACATGGCGCGAGGAGCTGCTCCAGCAGCTCGTGTTCTGGTGGGACTTCTCCTTCTGGCCACGCATGCAAGGGCTCACCGACGAGGAGTACGTGTGGCGCCCGGCGCCGGACGCGTGGACCGTGCATCCGCATCCTGACGGCGGCTTCACCCTCGACGACCAGTGGCCCCCGCCCGATCCGCCGCCGGTGACGTCGATCGCGTGGCGCCTCTGCCACATCGGCGCCGGCGTGTTCGCCGACCGCAACGCGAACCACTTCGGAGGACCGCGTTGGGACAGGCAGGGTCGCGGCTGGCCCGGCACCGCTGACGCAGCGCTCGAGTGGGTGAAGGACGGTTACGAGCGCTGGTGCTCCAACATCGCC
This sequence comes from Acidimicrobiales bacterium, assembly GCA_036275935.1. GTDB lineage: Bacteria > Actinomycetota > Acidimicrobiia > Acidimicrobiales > JACDCH01 > DASUCS01. The sequence goes on along the minus strand of DASUCS010000371.1, from coordinate 11,819 downwards.
GCACTCAGCGACGAAGCACTCGCACGCCCGGTCGGCCCCACCGAGGGTTTCCCGACGGCGCCGATGTTCGGCCTCGTCCTCCACATCAGTCGAGAGACCATCCACCACGGCGCCGAGGTGTGCCTGTTGCGCGATCTCTATCGAGCGTGGGTGCGCACCTCGGCCTGACGCGTCAGACGGATCCACCCGCAGCCTCGGAAGCTGCGTCGGCATCTATCGGCATCGTCGGCGGTGTCGACCAGTGGTCGTCCGGCTTCACCTTCGGCTTGAACAGCGTCGCGACGCCGACCATCACGGCGCCGAGCACCGCAGTCACCACTCGGACAACACGCCGCCCGCGCATGGTTCGAGGCTAATCGGGTAACCGAACAGGAGCCTTTCGCCCGGCCCCTCCGGAGGTTCCCCCATGGACATCGGCGTCCTGTTGTTGCGTGTTGTCATCGGCCTGTTCTTCGCGGCCCATGGCGCGCAGAAGCTGTTCGGCTGGTTCGACGGACACGGGCTCGAGGGAACAGGCGGCTTCTTCCACAGCCTGGGCTACCGGCCTGGCAAGGTGTTCGCCACGATCGCCGGCGGAACCGAGCTCGGCGCGGGTGTGCTGCTCGTGCTCGGACTGTTCACCCCGCTCGCGGCGGCCGCGATCGTCGGCGTGATGCTGAATGCCGCGGTGGCCGTGCACGCCAAGAACGGGCCGTGGATCACCAACGGCGGCTGGGAGTACACCGCGATCCTCGCGACGTGTGCGACCGCGATCGCGTTCATCGGCCCCGGTGTGGTGTCGCTCGACAACGCGTTCGGCTCGTACGAAGACGGGGTGGTCGCCGGCGTCACCGCGATCGTGCTCGGCGCCGTGGTCGGCTTGATGACCACCGCGTACCGCCGCGCCACCGTGCAGGGGCGTCAGCCCTCGGGTGGTCGCGACGTGCAAGCCACCGCGTAGCCCCTCAGGTCACTGCAGCCCGGCATACGCGCCACCGTCGACGTGAAGCGCGGCGCCGGTGACGAATTTCGCCCGCTCAGAACAAAGGAACGCAACGATTGCACCGAAGTCATCGGGATCGCCGATCGTCCCGGCGGGGATGCCGGCGGCCGCTCCGCTCGGATCGCCACCGTGCAGCTGCAGCAGACGGTTGGTCGCGTGCAGCCCCGGCTGCACCGAGTTCACCGTCACGCCATCGCCAGCGACCTCGGTGGCGAGCGTTTTGAGGAACGCCGTCGCCCCGGCGCGCGCGGTGTTGGACAGGATCAGGGTCCCGATCGGCTGACGCACCGAGATCGACGTGATCGCGACGACGCGTCCCCAGCCTCGTTCCTGCATCGCCGGCACCGCGGTCTTGCACATCGCGACGACCGACATCAGGTTCAGGTTCAGCGCGTCCGGATAGGCGTCGACGGGCGTCGAGCGGAACGTGCCGGGGGCTGGGCCGCCGGCGTTCGTGATCAGGATGTCGACCGAGCCGACGGCCGAGAGCGCGTCGTTCACGAAGGCCGTTGCGCCAGTGGGGGTCGAGACATCGGCGACGAGTGGGATGGCGGCACCCCCGACCTCCGCAGCCGCCTCGTCGATGCGCCCCTTGTCGCGGCCACACATCGCGACTCGTACGCCTTCGTTGGCCAGTGCCTTGGCCGACGCCAGGCCCAAGCCGGACGACGCCGCCGCCACCGCCGCGGTCCGTCCTGAGATGCCGAGTTCCATTTCGGGAACGTACTGCCTGCTGTCAGGTCATTCGGACGGGTTGTGCTCGCACAGCGTGCGCTGCATGTAATCGTCGGGGAACTGCTCGGCGCAGCTCAGTGTGGTCGTCGTGATCGATTCCGACGACGTCGCCTCCGGCTGCGGGGTGGTGGTCGTCGTGGTCGACGTGGTCGCGCCGCCGCTCGCGACCTTGCTCACCTTGTAGGACTTCGACTCGCCCGGCTGCAACGTGGCCGACGTCGACTGCGGCGACTGCAGCTCCATCTGCCGAAGTTGCCCGGTGGTCGACGCCTCGACGACGTTGACCGCTCGGCTACCCATGGTGACGTCGAGCGTGAATGTCTGGGGTCCTTCGTCGTTGCACGTGTCGAAGTACGACACGACGATGACGTAGTCGCCATCGGGCGACTGGCCCCCGGGCCAGAAGACGTTCTCGACAGGCGTACTCGTCGTGTTCGTGCAGCTTCCGTTCGAATCGACATCGAGCTGGCCGCCGCTCGACACCGCGCGGTTGTCGTACGCGACGGTCTCTCCGAACGGATCGGTCACCGCGAGGTCGAGATCAGCGGTCGAGTTCCAGCGCAACGTCACCTGCACGTCGCCGGTTCCGAGCTCGGGTTCGCCGGGCCGCGTGGTGGTCGTCGTCGACGGTGTGGTGCAGGCCGGATCATCGGGGAAGAGGTCGCAGGCCTGGTCGGGCGGCAGGGTCTGGTCGTCCGAACCATCGCTGCCGACGGGGCGGGTGAAGCGATCGCCGGTCACGACGTCGTTGAGAACGAAGACATTCACTTTGACGTTCTGCTGCACGATGACGACCGTCGAAGGGTCGAACTCCGGCCACTTCGGGCCCTGATACACAGGCGTGGTCGTCAGCGCAACCGGCTCGGTCAGCGGATTGCCGCAGTTGCACTTCACTCGCGGCGTGCCGAACTGGTCGACCATCACCGCGGTGCCGGCCTGCAGCACCGACTGCAGCGTTGTCGCCTGACCGTTCTTGTAACCGTGGTTGGTGACGCGAGTGTCTCGGTCGAGCAACACCGGCGTCAGCGTGCGCACGAACCCCGGGATGTCGGCCGGCTTGCCACCGAACACCGATGCCCACGCCTTGGCCTTGTCCGGGTTCGCTTGGAGGAACGAGACGAGCTGGTTCGCGTCGCAGGTCGAATTGTTCTGCGTGCCGCCGTACAGCCCGGGTGTCGAGCCGTGCAACGACGTGAATGACACCTGTCCCGGGCGAGCCGTCGTCGTGGATCGGGGCCTGGTCGTCGTCGTGCTGCGGCGTACGGTCGACGTCGGCAGTGGCGCGGCCACGGTTTGTGTGAACGGGTTGGTGCCCGGGTTCTCGGTCGCTTCGAGGAAGACCTCGCCGCCGCTGGACTTCCCGCCGCCGCTGCTCACGAGGATCTCGGCGACGATGGCGACAACGGCGACGAGCGCGACGCCGACCAGGAGCATCCGGCGTTGCTGGTCCGTGCGGGAGGTGGCCGGAGGCGGCGCAGCGAGCGGTGGACCCGTCGGTGGAGGCGGCGGTGGTCCGGTCGGTGGAGGAGGTGGTGGCGGTGGAGGGGGCGGAGGGGGCGGTGGCGGTGGAGGGGGTGGTGGCCCGCTCGCAGGCGCGGGTGGCAAAGGTGCTGAACTCGGTGGGGGCGCCAATGGCCCGTCGGGTGCAGACGCTGTCACGGGCGCGCCACAGGAACTGCAGAAATGAACGTTTGCGGGGAGTTCGGCTCCGCACCGACTGCACTGAGCCATGTCGGTACCTTTCGCTGCAATCTGCTTGTACTGGCACGGTACGGCGATCATCGGCGCGGCCGTAGAGGCGTTCGTCCATTTCGAAGTGCTGCGGCGAGTGCCGCCCGATGGCGGTCGGCTCGGTTCGCCGAGGAGACTTCTAAGCTTCTCGCCAAATGGTGACTGTCGAGTCGGTCGAGTCCGTCCAGAAGGCGCTGACGGAGCACAACTACCTCGCCGACGAAGGGCTGGCCACGGCGGTCTTCCTCGCGATCCGGTTGCACCGTCCGTTGCTGCTCGAAGGTGAAGCCGGCGTCGGCAAGACCGAGCTGGCGAAGGTGCTCTCGGCCTGGACCGGCGGTGAGCTCGTCCGGCTGCAGTGCTACGAGGGCATCGACGTCAGCCAGGCGGTGTACGAGTGGGACTACGCCCGCCAGCTGCTGCACGTGCGCGCCGCCGAAGCGGCGGGAACGGCGACGGAGGCCATCGAGGACGAGCTGTACTCCGAGCGGTTTCTCGTGCGTCGTCCGCTGCTGCGGGCCATCACGCAGGCCGCGTCAGGGGTTCCGCCGGTTCTGTTGATCGACGAAGTCGACCGCGCCGACGACGAGTTCGAGGCGTTCCTCCTCGAGATCCTGTCCGACTACGCGGTGACCGTTCCGGAGCTCGGTACGTTCCGCGCCGCCGATCCCCCGATCGTCGTCATCACGTCGAACCGCACCCGTGACGTGCACGACGCGTTGAAGCGCCGTTGCCTCTACCACTGGGTGGAGCATCCGGATCTCGATCGTGAAGTTGCGATCGTGCGCGCCCGCGTGCCGGGAGTGACCGAGAAGCTGGCGTCGCACGTCGCGGCCGCGGCCGCGGCGATGCGCGAGCGCGGTCTCTACAAGCCGCCTGGTGTCGCCGAGACCATCGACTGGGCCCTCGCGCTCACGACGCTCGGGGCGGACGGGCTCACCGAGTCCGTGGCGTCGGCCACGCTCGGGACGGTCGTGAAGTACCGCGAGGATCAAGAGCGGCTGCGACGCGAGGGACTCGGTGATCTCGTGGCGGAGGCGGTCGGCGGTGGCGCCTGACCGAATGGCCGTGGCGTTCGTGCGAGCGCTGCGAGCGGCCGGGCTCGACGTTCCGGTCGGAGCCACGATCACGTTCGCCGAAGCGCTCGGCGAGGTCGGCCTCGAGTCCGAGCAGTCGGTGTACTGGGCCGGCCGAGCCACGCTCGTCACGCGCGTCGAGTCGGTGCCCCTGTACGACCGGGTGTTCGCGACGTTCTGGCACCGGGCAAAGACGCTCGAAGAGCTGCCGGTCACGGTCGAAGAGATCACGCTGGCTGTCGAGGACGAAGAGGCCGACGACGTTCCTGGTGACGAGACCGACGACGCGGCGCCGGCCGTCGTCGTGCGGGCCAGCAGGCACGAGTTCCTGCGGGAGAAGGACTTCTCGATGTGCACGGCGGACGAGCTCGACGAGACGCACCGCTTGCTCGCAGATCTGCGCTTCACGCGTTCCCTACGGCGCTCGCGCCGGCTCGTGCCGATCCACCGCCACGGCCACACCCGCGGCGCGCACCTCGACGTGCGTCGTACGGTCCGCAACAGCCTGCGGGGCGCAGGCGAGCCCGTGCGCTTGGCCCGCCGCGGTCCGAGCACGCGCTCGCGCCGGCTGGTGTTGCTCGTCGACGTCAGCGGATCGATGGATCCGTACACGAGAGCACTGCTGCGCTTCGCGCACGCGGCGGTGGCGAGCGGCCGGCGGGTCGAGACGTTCGCGCTCGGTACCCGACTCACCCGATTGACCCGCGCGCTCACGTCGCGCGATCCGGACGACGCGATGCGTCGCGCCGGGGAAGCGGTCGAGGACTGGTCGGGTGGCACGCGGTTGGGTGAAGGACTTCGCGTGTTCAACGACCGTTGGGGTGTGCGCGGTCTCGCGCGCGGCGCAGTGATCGTGATCCTGTCGGATGGGTGGGAGCGCGACGACCCATCGATGCTCGCCGAGCAGATGGCGCGGCTGCATCGAGTCGCACACCGCATCGTGTGGGTCAACCCCTTGAAGGCCACCGACGGCTACGAGCCGCTGGCGCGCGGTATGGCCGCGGCACTGCCGTACGTCGACCAATTCGTGGAGGGCCATTCGCTCTCCTCGCTCGAAGCACTTGCTCAACTCGTAGGAGCGGACGCGTGAAGGATCTCCTGGACGAAATCGATCGTTGGCGCAGCAACGGCAAGCGGGTGGCCATCGCCCGCGTGGTGGATGTCGAGGGTTCCGGGCCGCGTGATCCGGGTGCGGCGATGGCCGTGAGCGACGACGGCGAGGTCGCCGGATCCGTGTCCGGCGGCTGCGTGGAGGGAGCGGTTGTCGGCGAGGCGCTCCAAGTGCTCGAGTCGGGCGAGCGCAAGTTGGTCACGTTCGGCTACAGCGACGACGAAGCGTTCGCCGTCGGGCTGACGTGCGGCGGCACGATCCACCTCTTCATCGAGCCGCTCGACTGGTGATCTACGAACGCCTCCAAGAGGCACTGCGCGCCGAGCAGCCGGTCGCGATCGCGACCGTGATCGAAGGCCCGAACACCGGAGCGAAGTTGCTGCTGACGAGCGACAGCGACGAGGTGTTGGGCTCACTCGGCAACGAGGACCTCGATCGAGTCGTGATCCGCGACGCGCGCGGCGAGCTCGCGTCGGGCATCACGATCGTGCGGCACTACGGGGAGCACGGAGAGGCGCGGGAGACCACCGTCGCCGTGTTCATCGAGTCCTTCGCCCCGCCGCCGCAGATGTTCATCTTCGGCGCGGTCGACTTCACGGCCGCACTGGCGACGATGGGTCGCGCCCTCGGCTACCGCGTCACGGTCTGCGACGCCCGGGCCGTGTTCGCGACGAAGCGCCGGTTCCCGATGGCACACGAGGTCGTCGTCGACTGGCCGCACCGATTGCTGCAGCGGGTCGGCGCCGAGCTCGGTCCCCGTGACGCCGTGTGCGTGCTGACGCACGACGCGAAGTTCGACGTCCCCGCGATCGTCGAGGCGCTCTCGACCGATGTCGGCTACCTGGGCGCGATGGGCTCGCGCCGCACACATGCGGATCGCGTCGAGCGTCTGCGCGACCAGGGCGTCGACGACGCCGGTCTGGCGCGCATCCGTGCCCCCATCGGTCTCGATCTCGGTGCCCGCACGCCGGAGGAGACTGCGATCGCGATCTGCGCCGAGATCATCGCGTTGCGAACGGGGCGAGTGAGCGGCGCAGCTCCGTTGCGAGACACCAGCGGGCCGATCCACACGTGACGACGGCGGCGCTCGTCCTCGCCGCCGGCGAGGGCTCGCGCTTCGTCGGGGAGAGCCACAAGCTGGTTGCACCGTTCCGAGGCCGGCCGCTGTGGGAGTGGGCCGTCGACGCCGCCGTCGACGCCGCGCTCGACGCCACGTACGTCGTGACCGGCGCCGTAGCGCTCGCGTTGCCGGCCTCTGTCCGCGAGGTGCACAACGACCGTTGGGCCGAAGGGCAGGGCACGTCGCTCTCGGCCGGCATCGCGAGGGTGGAGGCCGACGGACACGACGTGGTCGTCGTCGGACTCGCCGATCAGCCGCTCGTGGGTGCAGATGCCTGGCGGGCGGTGGCCGCGTCGACCGCGTCGCCGATCGTCGTGGCGTCGTTCGACGGTGAGCGACGCCCGCCGGTGCGGCTCGCCGCCGAGGTGTGGCCGCTGTTGCCGACCTCCGGCGACGAAGGCGCCCGGGCGGTGATGCGGAAGCGGCCCGACCTCGTGACCGCGGTACCGTGCAGCGGCCAACCGGTCGACATCGACACCTTGGAGGACCTCGATCGATGGAGCTGACGAACGACTTCCGCGTGGCCGTCCCGCCGGCAACGGCATGGGGCGTGCTCACCGACGTCGAGCGCATCGCACCGTGCATGCCCGGCGCACAGCTGCAAGAGGTCGAAGGTGACGAGTACCGCGGTGTGGTGAAGGTGAAGGTCGGTCCGATCACCGCGCAGTACAAGGGCGCGGCGACGTTCATCGAGCGTGACGACGCGAATCTCAAAGCGGTGTTGAAGGCGGAGGGCCGCGACACTCGCGGTCAGGGCAACGCGAGCGCGACGATCACCGCCACGCTGGCAGCAGACGGCGACGGCACGCGCGTCACTGTGGTGACCGATCTGCACGTCACGGGCAAGGTGGCGCAGTTCGGCCGTGGGGTGATGGCTGACGTGAGCTCGAAGCTGCTCGGCCAGTTCGTGGAGTGCCTCGAGACGACCGTGCTCGCCGCCCCGGCGCCGAGCGACGCCGCGCCCGCGCCGGAGGCACCAGCGCCGACGGACGTCCCGGTGGTCGCCGCTCCGCCCGCGCCGGAGGCTTCGACGCTGGCGACGGGTCCACGCAAGATCGATTCGCCGGATGCCAAGCCCGTCGACCTCGTGGACGCAGCGGGTGGCTCCGTCGCGAAGCGCGCGGCACCGGTGCTCGTCGTCATCGCCCTTCTGTGGCTGGTGCGAGTGCTGTTGAAGCGGCGCAAGAAGTGACCCGGTGAGGCTGCATCACGTCAACCTGACCGTGCCGCCGGGACGCAGCCAGCCGATCGCCGCGTTCTACTGCGACGTGCTCGGGTTCACGACGATCGCTCGTCCCGACAACGAGCGCGCGGGCGTGTGGCTCGAGATGCAGGACGGCACGCAGCTGCACCTCTCCGAGCGCGACGGCGCCCCGCATCCGGACCAGCACTTCGCGGTGATGGTCGATGATCTCGCCAGTGTGCGCGAGCGGCTCCGCGAGGCGGGCGCGACGTTCCATCCGGCCGAGGACGTGTTCGACACGGGTGGGCGCGGGTTCGTCTACGACCCCGCCGGCAACCGCGTCGAGCTCATCGCCACCGCGCCGTGACCGCGGACGACCGCGCCGCGGTGACCGCGCTCCTCGGACGCACGCCGCGCAGTGCCGTCGACGTCGTGGTGCGGCATGCCGATGGCACACCGGTCGTGATCCTCAATCCGCCGCTCCTCGACGACGGCACGCCGATGGCGACGCGCTACTGGCTGGTCGGCGAGCCCGAACGGCGACTGGTCGCCGAGCTCGAGGCCGAAGGCGGAGTTCGGGCCGCGCAGGCCGCGGTGGATACGTCCGAGTTGGCTGCGGCCCACGAGCGCTACCGCGCCGAGCGAGATGCCGCGCTGCCGGACGACGCGGTCGGACCGCGCCCGTTCGGCGGAGTCGGCGGAACCCGCGCCGGCGTGAAATGCCTGCACGCGCACTACGCCTGGTTCCTCGCCGGTGGTGACGATCCGGTCGGGCGGTGGGTGGCCCAGCGGCTGGCGGAGCGATCGTGAAGGTCGCCGCCATCGACTGCGGGACGAATTCGACCCGACTGTTGATCGCCGAACGCTCGGACGCGGCGCGCGGGTTCACGATCCTCGATCGGCGCATGCGGATCACGCGGCTGGGTCAGGGCGTGAACGCGACCAAGATGCTGGCGCCCGAAGCGATCGAGCGCACCCTCACCGTGTTGCGTGAGTACCGCGAGGCGATGGATGAGCACGGGGTCGAAAAGGTGCGGATCGCGGCGACGTCTGCGTCACGGGACGCCGCCAACCGCGAGGACTTCTTCGTCCCGGCCAAGGAGATCATCGGCGTCGAGCCCGAGCTGCTGTCCGGTGACGAAGAGGCTCATCTGTCGTTCCACGGTGCGACCGCCGAGCTCGACCCCGCACAAGGGCCGTTCCTCGTGGTCGACATCGGCGGAGGCTCCACCGAGTTCATCGGCGGGACCGAAGCGCCGGACGCGGCGCTGTCGGTGGACGTCGGCTGCGTGCGCATCACCGAACAGGAGCTGCACCACGATCCGCCCCTCGCCGAGGAGCTGAGCATCGCCTTGTCGATCATCGATGCGCATCTCGACGACGTCGACCGTGAGGTCCCGGGAGCGTCGGAGGCGAAGACGTTCGTCGGGCTCGCGGGGACGATCACGACGGTGGCGGCGGTCGAGATCGGGCTCGCGACCTACGACCGCGAGCGCATCCATCACTTCGAGCTGACGCGCGCCGCCGCGGAAGACGTGTTCCGGACGCTGGCCACGGAGTCCCACGACAACCGGCTCGCGAATCCAGGACTCGAGGAGGCGCGGGCCGACGTCATCGTGGGCGGCTGCTGCATCCTCGTGTCGATCTTCCGGCACTGGGGCTTCGAGACGTGCCTCGTGTCCGAGGCCGACATCCTCGACGGCCTCGTCCACAGCCTGTTGGACTGACCTGGGTCCTGCGTTTGTGCGGTTGTCACACGTCACTTTGGCGTGTAACAACCGGCAGAACGGCGGTCAGGCGGGGCTGACTCGGGCTTGGTCGACGATCCAGCCGTCGCCTTCGGGGCGGACGCGGAGCTGCACCTCGCCGGGATCGGTGCGGTAGACGCACAGCACCGGAGGTTGCGGCGGCGCGTTGCAGCCGCGGGCCTGAACCGAGCCGGGTTCGCCGGCGGAGAACACCGCATCGACGGCCGGTTGCACGGCGATGGTTGCCGCGAGCAGCGCGTTGCCCTGGCGCCACGCGCTCATGAACTTCGACGCGGCCGCCTCGGCCGACGCCGCAGGTTCGAGGGGCACCGTTGCAGGCGGTGCGGCCGTCGTCGTGGTGCTGGTCGTCGTGGTGCTGGTCGTTGCCGCGGCGGACGACGCGGCGGATGACGCGGACTGCACCGTGGGTGACGCCTTCTTGTCGGAGCTGCAGCCGAGCAGCAGCACGAACGCGCACGTCCCGACAGCAACAGCGCGGCGCATCACTCCAACCTAGGCTGCGGCCGATGCCGCATCGCGATCGCGTCCTCATGGGTCCGGGCCCCTGCAACCCCTATCCCGAAGTCGTCGAAGCGTTCACGCGGCCGCTGCTCGGACATCTCGATCCGGACTTCCTCGCCGTGCTCGACGAGACGTGCGAGCGCCTCCGCACCGTCTTTCGCACGTCCAACGAGCTGACGCTCCCGATCAGCGGAACGGGTTCCGCCGGTATGGAGGCTGCGTTCGTCAACGTCGTCGGGCCCGGCGACGTCGTCGTCGTCGGAGTCAACGGCGTGTTCGGCGAGCGCATGTGCGACGTCGCGTCGCGTTGTGGCGCGGAGGTCATCCGGGTTGACGCGGACTGGGGCACGGCGATCGATCCGCAACAGCTGCTCGACGCCCACCCCGCTCCGAAGGTCATCGCGATCGTGCACGCCGAGACGTCCACCGGCGTGCGCAACGACGTCGAGCCGCTGGGCGCAGGCAAAGGCGATGCGCTGCTGCTCGTCGACTGCGTGACGTCCCTCGGTGGGATCCCCGTCGAGATCGACGCGTGGAACGTCGACATCGCGTACAGCGGCACGCAGAAGTGTCTGGGCGTGCCGCCCGGATTGGCGCCGCTGACCATCAACGACCGGGCGCGCGAGCGCTTCGTCGAGCGCAGCCAGAGTTGGTACCTCGACCTACGCATGATCGCCGACTACGCCGTGTCGGGATCCGGACGCAAGTACCACCACACCGCACCGACTGCGATGATCGTTGCGCTGCACGCCGGACTCGGCGCGATCCTCGACGAAGGGCTGGAAGCGAGTTGGGCGCGCCACGAGGAGTGCGGCCGTCTCCTCCATGAAGGGCTCGAGACGCTCGGCTTCGAGCTCTTCGCCGAAGAGAAGCACCGCCTTCCCGAGCTCACGACCGCGTTCGTGCCGGGCGCGATCGACGACGAAGCCGAGGTCCGGCGTCACCTCCTCGATCGTTACGGCATCGAGGTCGGCGGCGGTCTCGGGAAGTACGCCGGCAAGATGTGGCGCGTCGGGTGCATGGGCCACACCGCTCGCCCGCGCAACGTTGCGTTGCTCCTCGGCGCGCTGCGAGACGTGATCAACGGATGACGCAGGACGTCGTGTGGAAGCCGCCGCTCGACGGTTCGACGAACGTCGAGCGGTTCATGGCGATGCACGACATCGAGTCGTTCGACACCCTCCTCGGCCGATCCATCGACGATCCCGTGTGGTTCTGGCCCGCCGTCATCGACTTCCTCGGCATCCCGTTCGCGTCGCCGTGGGACACGGTGGTCGACACCTCCGACGGCATCCCGTGGGCGCGCTGGTTCAGTGGTGCGCAGGTCAACCTGGCCGCGGCGTGCGTCGACCGGTGGGCCGCATCGACGCCTGACGCGGATGCCGTCGTGTGGGAGGGCGAAGACGGCCAGACCGTGACGTGGACCTACGGCCAGCTCCGCGACCACGCCGACGCGCTCGCGTTCCACTTGCAAGAGCTCGGCGTCGAGGAAGGTGACGCCGTCGGCATCTTCCTGCCGATGATCCCCGAGGTCGTCGCCGCGTGCATGGCCGTGGCCAAGCTCGGCGCCGTCTTCCTGCCGATCTTCTCCGGCTACGGCGTCGACGCGAT
>DASUCS010000370.1:0-4331 GCA_036275935.1 Acidimicrobiales bacterium | reverse complement strand
GGAGCTCGACGTGGCCCCGGACGCGGTCGATTACGCGGTGCGGGCGGGCAACGGCTCGGCACGCGACGCGCTCTCGGCGCTCGAGCAAGTGGTCGCCGCGGGCGGAGTCGCCGAGCGCGAGGTCTCGGTCGACGAGATCATCGAGGGCTTGGTCGACCGCGACGCCGGTCGAGTCCTCGTCGCCGTCGCCGATGCCGTCAACGTCGGCCGCGACCCCCGCCTTCTGGCACAGCAGCTCGTGATCCGCTTGCGCGACGTGTTCCTCGGGGCGATGAAGGCGCCACTCGACCACCTCGCCGACGGCGACCGCGCTCGTGTCGAGGCGCTCGTCGAGCGCATGGAGCGGCCGTACCTCACGCGGGCCATCGAGGTGCTGGGTGACGCCTTGGCGGCGATGGCCGAGTCGGTGGATCAGCGCATCCTCCTCGAGGCCGCGCTCGTGCGGCTCGCGAGCGTCGAGGCCGACACGTCGCCTGCGGCACTGCTGGAACGGATCGAACGACTCGAGCGCACGGTCGCGTCGGGCGCGACCACGCCCGTTGCGCAGGCGACCGTGGCGCCCGCAGTGACGCCGCCGGTGGCCGCCGCGCCGGCCTCGGCGCCGAGCCGCGCTCGTGCCGCCGGCGCGGCGCCCACGCGCGACGACCTCACGCTTGCTTGGGGCGACGTGCTGCTCGGCAAGATCCCGCGCTCGGCCAAAGCGCTGTACACCGCCGGTCGGTTCGTCAGCTTCGAGGACGATCGAGCGGTCTTCGCGTTGCCGAACGCTCCGCACATGGCGCGCTGCGAGGAGCACCGACCCGCGATCGAACGCGTGCTGAGTGAGCACTTCGGCCGCCCGATCACGCTGCAACTGGTTGTCGACGAGGCCGTGCCGCAAGCCGCGCGGCAAGCCGCGCCGCAGCCCGCGTCCAAGCCGTTGCCCAAGAAGACGGCGCCCGCACCGACGCCGCCCGCACCGACACCGGCCGAGGTGACGCCCCAGGTGGACGAAGGGCCGGGTGACGAAGAGATCGACATCCACGACCTCGAAGACGCGCCGCCCGACAAGCGCACGCACGTCGACCGGCTCACCGAAGCGTTCCCCGGTGCCGAGCTGCTTCCCGAGGAGAACGGTGCCTGACGACGAAACCCCCTCCACGCCGGCCATGCCTGCCATGCCGGACATGGCAGATCTCGGCGGCATCTTCGACAGCCTGCAGAAGGTCCAAGAGGCACGCTCGCAGGTGTACGAGGGTCACGCAGGCGGGGGAGCGGTCATCGTGCGCGCGACGGGAGATCTGGAGTTCGAGTCCATCACGATCGATCCCGAGGTCGTCGATCCGGCCGATGTCGAGATGCTGCAGGACCTCGTCCTGGCCGCGTTGCACGATCTCGCGACGACGATGTCGCAGGCGCAGCAAGAGGCGATGGGCGCGCTCGGCGCGCTCGATCTCGGCGGGCTGCTCGGCGGCGGCGCGATCGACACGTCTTCCGAAGAAGCCTGACGCTTGGCCGTCTATGCAGGTCCGGTTCAGGATCTGATCGACGAGCTCGGCCGCCTGCCCGGCATCGGTCCGAAGTCCGCACAGCGCATCGCGTTCCACTTGCTCAAGCTGTCGCGACCGGACGCCACTCGCCTGGCGAACGCCATCGTCGAAGCCAAGGACAAGGTGACCTTCTGTTCGAGGTGCTTCAACATCGCAGAGGGCAGTGGTGAGCTCGACTCGCTGTGTTCGATCTGCACCGACGATCGTCGCGACGCTGCGCTGCTGTGCGTCGTCGAGGAGCCGCGTGACATCGTGGCCGTCGAGAAGACCGGTGAGTTCCGAGGTCGGTACCACGTGCTCCAAGGCGCGATCAGTCCGATCGAAGGCGTCGGACCCGATCAGCTGCGAGTGAAGGAGCTGCTCACCCGGCTCGAGGACGGGACGGTCCAGGAGATCATCCTCTGCACCAACCCCAACATCGAAGGGGAAGCGACGGCGCTGTACCTCGCCCGGTTGCTGAAGCCGATGGGCCTGCGGGTCACGAGGATCGCCAGCGGGCTGCCCGTGGGCGGCGACCTCGAGTACGCCGACGAGCTCACGCTCGGCCGGGCGCTCGAAGGTCGGCGGGACGTCGACGCCTGACCTCGACGTCTGTGGCTGGGGCTGTGGCTGCGGCGAAAGAGACCGTGCCGTCTAACGTTCCCGACTCGTGATCGACACGGTGATCTTGTGCGGCGGCAAGGGCACGCGTGCCTACCCGCACACCGTCGACGTGCCGAAGCCATTGCTGGAGGTCGCCGGCGAGCCGGTGCTGCGCCACGTGATGGAGCTGTATGCGGCGCAGGGCCACACGCACTTCGTGCTCGCCGCCGGCTACAAGGTCGAGTCGATCGAGGAGTTCGCATCGACCGTTCCGGGCGAATGGAAGGTCGAGGTGGTCGACACCGGCTTGGAGACCAAGACCGGTGAACGTGTGCGCTGCTGTGGCGACCGCGTGGGCGATCCGTTCTTCGCGACCTACGCCGACGGCTTGGCGAACGTCGATCTCGGCGCGCTCGAAGCATTCCATCGCAGTCACGACGGCGTCGCCACCCTCACCACGGTGCCGCTGCCGTCGCCCTACGGCACGATCGACCTCGACGCGGACGGGCGCATCACCCGCTTCCGCGAGAAGCCTCGCCTTCCGGACCACGCCATCAATGGCGGCTTCTTCGTGTTCGACCAGGCGGTGTTCGATCATTGGCAGGGTGAGGACCTCGAGGTCGAGGTGCTGCCCGCGCTCGGCGCCGCTGGTCGTCTGTATGCCCGTCATCACGAAGGTTTCTGGAAGTCGATGGACACGTACAAGGACGCGCTCGAGCTGAGCGCGCTGGCATCGGAAGGGAGCGCGCCGTGGCTTTCCCCGGCAACGCCCGCGTCCTCGTGACGGGGGCCACGGGCTTCATCGGCTCGCATCTCGTCCGGCGACTGGTCGACGACGGTGTCGAAGTGCACGCGCTCACCAGCGTCGTGAGCTCCGTGTATCCCGTGCGGCTCGCGCCCCTGCGCGAGCAGGTCACGCTGCACGGCGGCAACCTCAGCGATCGCTCCGCGATGGACGCGGTCGTCGCGGAGGTGCAACCGACCCATGTGTTCCACCTCGGTGCGTACACCCACGTCGGCAAGTCGTGGCAACGCGTCGACGAGTGCATCCAGACCAACATCCAGGGCACGGTCAACTTGTTGCAGGCGCTCGACGGCACCGGGTACCGACGCTTCGTCTACCTCGGCACGAGCGAGATCTACGGCGACATCGACGTCCCGTTCAAAGAGGACGCGGTGGTGAACCCGATCTCGCCGTACTCGGTCAGCAAGTACGCCGGCGAGCGCTACTGCCGGATGTTCCACCAGGGCCGCGGTTGGCCCGTCGTGATGATCCGGCCGTTCAACGCGTACGGACCGGCGCAGACGCCCGACCGCGTGATTCCGGAGATCATCGGCCGCGCGCTGCGGGGCGACGAGTTGAAGATGACGCAAGGACGGCAGACGCGCGAGTTCAACTACGTCGAGGATCTGGCGGACGGCATCATCCGTGCCGGCACGGTCGACGGCATCGAAGGTGAGCTGTTCAACCTCGGGTGCGGTGAGGAGATCTCGATGCGCGATCTCGCGACGATGATCCTCGACCTGCTCGGGAACCCGATCACACCGAACTTCGGTGCGCTGCCCGAACGCCCGACCGAGATCATGCGGATGTTCTGCGACAACACGCGGGCGCGCGAGCTACTCGGTTGGACTCCGCGGCACACGCTGCGCGACGGGCTCGCGAAGACGATCGAGTGGTACCGCGCGGAGGTTGCGGATCCCCACTCACAGTTCGTCGCGTGACGATCACCGCGAAGTCGCGCGAGTCCCGGGATTTTGGCGCGTTCGGCGCAGGCAGCACGATCGGCGAGCCGATGCTCGGGATCGTCAACCCGTCCGGCATCCACGTCGGTGCCGACGTCGACATCGGCGCCTACGCGTTCCTCGAAGCACTTTCCGCGCCGGGCGACGTCGTGATCGAGGTCGGCGATGGCACGTACATCGGTCCGTTCCTGCGGCTGACCGCGGTCGGGGGTGTGAGGATCGGGAGCAAGGTGCTGATCGCCGATCGCGCCTACCTCTCCGACAGCGGTCACGTCTACGAGGACGTCGGCCGTCCGATCCGCGGGCAGGGGTTGCGCACGGGTCGCCGGCTCGTGATCGAGGACGGCGCGTGGATCGGCGTCGGCGCCGCCATCGTCGGCAACGTCCGCATCGGTCGCAACGCCGTCGTTGGCGCGAACGCGGTCGTGACGCGTGACGTCGACGACTTCACGGTGGTTGCGGGCAACCCCGCTC
>DASUCS010000369.1:0-9343 GCA_036275935.1 Acidimicrobiales bacterium | reverse complement strand
CCCGAACCCCGTCGAGCGTCGCTCCTTGGGCCCGAATGGCGTTGGCCTCGTCGGTGTCGGACTCCGCGAGGACCCCCAGCAACAGATGCTCGGTGCCGATGTGGTGGTGGCCCATGCGGCGGGACTCGAGCTCGGCCACGGCGACGACGCTGCGGGCCCGATCGCTGTACCGGTCGAACACCTGCCGACCGTACCCCCGCCCGCGGCGCGATCCGCGACAAGGATGGTGGCGTGGGGACGCTGCGGCACGTGCGCGCGCTGGACGGGTTGCGCGGGCTCGCGGTCGCGGCGGTGCTGCTGTTCCATGGCGGCTACCTGAAGGGCGGGTTCCTCGGCGTCGACTTGTTCTTCGTCCTTTCCGGGTTCCTCATCACCAGCCTGCTGCTGGCCGAAGCCCGCGAGCGCGGGCGCATCGACCTCGGCCACTTCTGGGCTCGCCGCGCCCGGCGCCTCCTCCCTGCGCTCGGGCTGCTCCTCGCCGGCGTCGCGCTGTACGCCCTCGTGCTCGCCCGGCCCGACGAGCTGCACCGCATCCGGTTCGACGGGCTGGCCAGCGCGTTCTACTTCGCCAACTGGCGAGCCGTGTTCGCGACGCAGACGTATTGGGAGCTGTTCGCCAAGCCCTCACCGCTGCAACACACGTGGAGCCTCGCGATCGAGGAGCAGTTCTACGTGCTGTGGCCTCTGCTACTCACTGGTGTGCTCGCGTGGTGCTCGCGGCGCCAACGCCTGCTCGCACCACGCGTGCTCGCGCTGTGCGGGGTGCTCACACTCGCGTCGCTCCTGGCGATGTACTTCGCGTACGTCCCCGACGACACGAACCGCGCGTACTACGGGACCGACACACGCGCGGCGTCGATCCTCATCGGCGCGGGGCTCGCAGCGCTCATCGCATGGAGAGGACACGCCACGTCGACACGCGCCTGGCGCGCGATGCAGCTCCTCGCGGTCGGCGGCGCCGCAGTGCTGGCCGTCGAGTGGATCCACCTCGACGGAACCTCGTCCGCCATCTACCGCGGTGGGCTGCTCCTCGGTGCGCTCGCCGCGATCGCGATCATCGCCGCGGTTGCCCATCCGCAACGAGGACCGGTGCACCGCGCACTGGAGGTTGCGCCGCTGGTCGGCCTCGGGATCATCAGCTACGGCGTGTACCTGTGGCACTGGCCCGTGTTCGTCGTGCTCGATCCGGAGCGAGTGCATCTCACCGGCTGGCCGTTGTTCGGCGTGCGGGTGCTGGTGACGCTCGCGATCGCCATCGCGTCCTACGCGGTCGTCGAGCATCCCATCCGCCGAGGCGCGCTCTCGGCCGTCACGTGGCGCCGCCTCACGCCGGCGATCGCCGCCGTCGTCGTGGTCGCGCTGGTGACCACCACGACCGGGTTCAAGACGCCCGCGTCGGCGGCGGGCGAGACCGAGCGGGAGCAGCCCGAAGCGGTCCTCGCCACCGCGCCGGCGGCGGCGCAGCGCGTGATGATCGTCGGCAACTCCGTCGCCTATCTGTTGGCGGACGGCTTCAAGGCGCTGACGCCCGATCCGCCGATCGTCGTGCTGAACGGCGCGGTTGCCGCCTGCATCTTCCCGGACGGCGTCACCAAGGTGCGCAACCAGTTGAACCAGAACATGCCGGTTGCGCTGCGCGACTGCGATGCGTACTGGGCCGCCGACGTGGAGCGCTTCAGGCCCGATGTGGTCGTGTTCACGCTCGGCGACTTCGGCGACGGTGACGTGCAGCGCAACGGCCAGTGGATCCACCCCTGCACCCCGGAGTACGACGAGTGGTTCCGCTCCTCGCTGCGCGACGCAGTGCGCGCGCTCGGCGCCACCGGCGCGCGTGTCGCGCTCACCACGTCCGCCTACACGATCGGTGTCATCGGGGGGACGCACTACGAGAAGAACGACTGCATCAACAACATGGAGCGCGAGATCGCTGCCTCGTCACCGAACGCGATGGTCGTCGACCTCGCAACGCACATGTGTCCTACCCACGAGTGCGTCGCGGAACAGGACGGCGTCGTGCTGCGAGAGGACGGCCTGCACTACCGCGGCGAGGCCGCGAGGATCATCGCCGGCTGGATCCTCGGCCAGATCAGACAGAAGTAGCGGTCAGGGGAACAGGCCGCGGGCCTCGAAGGCGGCGGCGACGCGCTCGACGGCGAGCGCGAGTGCGGCGCGGCGCAACGAGCAGCCGAGCTGCTCGGCCTTCGTCCAGACCGCCGTGAAGGAGGTCTCCATCCTCGTGCGCAACCGATCGGCGACGAGGTCGTCCTCCCACGGGTAGCCCTCACGGGACTGCACCCACTCGAAGTACGACGCGGTGACGCCACCCGCGTTGGCGAGGATGTCGGGCACGACCACGATCCCGCGACGATCGAGGATCGGCTCCGCCGCCGTCGTCGTCGGTCCGTTGGCGGCCTCGACCACGATCGGGGCCGCGAGCTTCTCGGCGACCTCGTCGGTGATGACGTCGCCGAGCGCGGCCGGTATCAACAGGTCGCACGGGAGCGCCCAGATCGAATCCGCATCGATCGGGTCGCCGCCCGGGAATCCGGCCACGGTTCCTGTCTTGACTGCGTGGTCGGACAGCGCGGCGGTGTCGAGCCCGCCTTCGTTGACCACCGCCCCACCGACGTCGTCGACGGCGATCACCCGCATGCCGGCGGACGCGAGCAGGAACCCGAGTGGCCCGCCGACCTTGCCAAAGCCTTGGAGCACGACGCGCTTGCCGGTCAGCGGGATGTCGAGCTCGTGGAACACACGGCGCACGCACACGAGCACCCCGCTCGCGGTCGCACCGGCATGTAGTCGAGTGCCGCCGATCGACAACGGCTTGCCGGTGACCACGCCTCCGAGGAACGCGCCGGTGGTCATCGACAGCGTGTCCATCATCCACGCCATGACCCGTCCATCGGTGTTCACATCGGGTGCGGGCACGTCGCGGTCAGCTCCGAGCAGTGGCGAGATCTCGTAGGTGAAACGACGAGTGACGCGCTCGAGCTCGGCCAGGCTCAGCTTCGTCGGATCACAACGCACGCCGCCCTTGGCGCCACCGAAGGGGATGTCGACGATCGCAGTCTTGAACGTCATGGAGGCAGCCAACGCCTTCACATCGCTGACCTCGAGTTGCGGATGGAACCGCAACCCACCCTTGCCCGGACCTCGAGCGACGTTGTGGTGGACGCGCCATCCGATGAACACCTCCACGCGGCCGTCGTCCATGCGCACCGGGACGGCGACCTCGAGCACTCGGTCCGGAACCCGCAGCACGTGTCCGATTGCGGGATCGACACCGGCCAGGCTCACGGCGTCGTCGAGGCGATCGAGGACCTCGGCCCACGCGTCAATTCCCATCGCGATCAATGTTGCCGTGTCACGGCGCCGATGTCAGCGACCGGCGCGACGAAGCTTGACGACCTCGGGGTTGTAGCAGACGCCTTTCATGCCGAGCATCTGCGCGGGCACGCACATGTTCGAATTGCGACACAAGCCATCATCATGCGCGCCATCGTGAACGTGATCACCCAGGATGCGGCGAGCGAGGTCCGGCTCGGCATAGAAGGGGCGCCCGATGCCGACCATGTCGGCTTCGCCGTCGTGCAGGATCTGCTCGACCTCCGCTCGCGATCGAATCCCGCCGACTGCGAGCACGGGTATCGCCGCGATCTTCTTCACCGCGCGGAATCGACTGCGGTTCCACACCGGCTTGAACGGTGACGCGACCCCACCCCCGACGTAGCCGGCCATCAGCACGGCGCGTTCGAAGCGCTTCGGCGCGGCGCGTCTGAAGCGCGTCCGCATCGCCTTGTTCCGCCACAACGACGACGGGATGCCGCCGCGCGACAGCGTGGTATCCGGCAACACCGACACGTGCACCGGAGTGACGGAGTCGTAGCCCCACTCCTCGCACAGCTTCACGAGCCGGAGCCCCTCATCCCACGTCGTGCGCGGCGTGAACGGCGGCGCCTTCTCCCCGATCGGGATCTTCACGGTGCAGGTGAAGTCGGCGCCGGCCCGCTGCGCCACGTGCCAGCGGATGAGCTCGAGGATGCGAGCACGTCGTACCGCCGAACCGCCGAACTCGTCGGTGCGTCGGTTGTAGAACGGCGAGAGGAACTGGTCGATGAGCTTGGCGTTGCTCGACGCCAACTGCACGCCGTCGTAGCCCGCGTCGCGCGCCCAGGCCGCCACCTCGCCGTAGCGGGCGCACATCGCGTGGACCTCGTCCGTCGACATCGCATGGACGGGCGCCCGCCGGAAGACAGGACGCAAGTACCACGGCAACGCACTCGGTGCCAGCAGTGGCTCTTCGCGTCGTGATGCGTAGGGCTCGTGCCATGCCTCCATCGCGAACAGGCCGGCGTGACCGATCTGGATCCAGATCGAGGCCCCTTCGGCGTGCACCTGGTCGACCATGGGCCCTAGCCGCAGCATGCGCTCGCGCGTGTTGACCAGCGTCATGCCTGGCGAGCTGCGACCCTCCTCGCTGATGCACGAGTTGCCCTGGATGATGAGGCCGACGCCGTGGCGGGCGTTCTCCACGAACGCTTTGGCGTAGATCTCCGCGCAGTCGTCGCCGTCACCCGCGCCCTCCAGCACGGGCGCCCGGTAGAGACGGTTGCGCACGGTCGTCGTCCCCCCGATGCGGAGGGGCGACCGCAGCACGTCAGCTGGCGGGGGCACCTTCGTCGACGCGCGGCTCCTGGCCGGGCGCGCTCGGCTCGCGGTAGTAGAGGAACAGCTCGCGGATCACGTCGAGCAGACCGTCATCCGTCGCGCCCTTCGACAAGTCGACCGTGATCATGTTGTCGTACACGTGGATCGCGTCGATGCCGCCGCGCTCGAAGAGCCGGCGGGCGAGCTCGTCGGGAGGACGGACGCCGTCGATCTGCTGGCCTTTCAGGTAGCGCTCGTGGCCCATGCCCGTCAGCGGCCGGTTGATCTCGAACCGCACGACGCCGGGTCGGTGCGAGTGCTTCTGGACGACGGTGATCGGCTGACCCATGAGGTCTCGAACTTACCTGGAGCATCCGCGGTGACAGCAATGCGGAGCCCTACCGTCGGAAGGCGTGGCCGAGCCGTCGTCCGCGCCCACGACGCGCCAGGAGATCCCGTGGCGCACGATCTGGGCCACCATCGGATCGGTCGCCGCCGTCTACCTGGCGTATCAGGCGTTCATCGCCGAGGGGCGCATCGTCACGTACCTCGTCGTCGCGGTGTTCTTCGCGATCGTGCTGACGCCGCCCGTCGACTACCTGCAACACCGCGTGCACATCCGGCGCGGCATCGCGACGTTGCTGGTCGTGCTCCTCGGGCTCGGACTGTTCTCCGCGATGATCTACGCGTTCGTGAAGCCGATCGCGGAACAGGCGTCGCAGTTCTCACGTGACCTTCCCCAGTACGTGCAGGACGCACGCGACGGCAAGGGGCCGATCGGTGACCTGGTCAAGCGCTACGACCTCGAGCAGAAGGTCAAGGACAACCAGTCCAAGATCCAGGACGCCGTCACGAACTTCGGCAAGAACGGTCTCGACATCGTGCGCCAGATCTTCTCGACGATCATCGCCATCATCACCGTGATGGTGCTGACCATCCTGATACTGCTCGAGGGCCCGACGCTGTCCGAGAACGCTTTGAACCTCATTCCCGACCAGCATCGAGAGCGCATCCGCCGCGTGGCCATCGACGCGGCGCGAGCCGTGAGCGGCTACGTGTTCGGCAACCTGTTGATCAGCTTCATCGCCGGCGTTGCCGCGTGGATCATGCTGCTGATCCTCGGCGTGCCGTATGCAGCCACGCTCGGCGTGTTCGTCGCCTTCGCCGACCTCATCCCCCTCGTCGGTGCGACGCTCGGCGCGGTCCCCACCGTCGCGTTCGCGTTCCTCCACTCGGTCCCCGCCGGGATCATCATGCTGATCTTCTTCATCGTGTACCAGCAGTTCGAGAACCATGTCCTGCAGGTCACGATCATGTCCAAGACCGTCAGGCTCAATCCGCTCGCCGTGTTGGTCAGCGTGCTCATGGGCGTCGAGCTGTTCGGCTTCCTCGGCGCGCTGCTGGCGATCCCGGTCGGCGGCATCATCCAGGTCATCGCTCGCGACATCTACGACGAGCGCCGTGGCAGGCTGAAGGAAGAGGTGACGATCGGCGCGGCCGAGGTGCCCGTGTCCGACGCCGAAGACCGCCCGCTCTGACGCAACGAGGAGTGACGTTGGCGACCGAGACCGTCGAGCTCGAAGGCCACATCGTCGATTCGCTGGTGCTGGCCAAGGTCCTCGACCTGATCGTCGAAGCCGGCGCCGACTACGAGATCGACGAGTTCCAGATCGGTCGCACCAACACCGATCCGAGCCACACACGCATGGAGATCCGGGCCGACGACGAGGCCGCGCTCGACTCGTTGCTCGAGGCGCTGCAGGTGCACGGCGTCAACCGCGTGCACCTCGGCGACGCGACGCTCGTCGCCGCCGATCGCGACGGCGTGCTGCCGCAGGGCTTCTACTCCACGACGAACCTCATGACCGACGTGCGGGTGGACGGTCGATGGCACGACGTCGAGAACCCAGAGATGGACTGCGGGATCGTCGTCCGCGGCGACGGCATCCGAACCGTGCCCATGCACCGTGTGCGGCGCGGGGACCGCATCGTCGTCGGGTTCGACGGTGTCCGTGTGCACGCGCCGGCACGGACACGCGACCTGCGCAACTTCGAGTTCATGAACTCCGACGTGTCGTCGGAGAAGCCCAAGGCGCTGCTGTTGCAGCAGGTGGTCGATCGCGTGCGCGCCGCCAAGGAACGCGGCGGAAAGATCTTGGCGGTGTGCGGGCCTGCGGTCGTGCACACCGGCGGTGCGCCCGACGTCGCACGCCTCGTGCGGGGCGGTTGGATCGACGTCCTCTTCGCCGGGAACGGGTTCGCCACCCACGACATGGAGTCCGACGTCCTCGGCACGTCGCTCGGCGTCTCGGTCGACCAGGGCACACCTGTGGAGCACGGCCACTCCAACCACCTCCGCGTGATCAACGAGGTGCGTCGCCACGGGTCGATCGCCGCCGCGGTGGAGGCGGGGTTCGTGACGGGTGGCGTGATGTACGAGTGCGTGCAGCACGGCGTGCCGTTCGTGCTCGGCGGATCGGTGCGCGACGACGGGCCGCTCCCCGACACCATGGCGAACGTCGTCGAAGCCGCCGACGCGATGCGGTCGCTCCTGCCCGGCGTGAGCGTTGCGTTGATGTTGGCGTCGACGCTGCACGCGATCGCCACCGGCAACCTCATGCCCGACGGCATCGAAACGTTCTGCGTGGACATCAATCAGGCAGTCGTGACGAAGCTGGCCGACCGCGGCAGCCAGCAGGCGCTCGGCATCGTCACCGACGTCGGGCCGTTCGTACGCCAACTGGCCGACGCGCTCCTTGGCTGAGCTCTCGTGGGGGCGGCGGTACCTGATGTGCCCGCCGCTGCACTTCGGCGTCCTGTACGAGATCAATCCGTGGATGCATCGCGAGGTCACCGTCGATCGCGACCGCAGCGCATCCCAGTGGGAGCGGCTCGTCACCAACCTGCGCGCTGCCGGCGCAGAGGTCGAGATCCTCGAGCCGCAAGAGCACGTGCCCGACCTCGTCTTCACCGCGAACGCCGGCTTGCTGGACGCGCCTCGCTCCGTGTTCGTGCCGAGCAACTTCCGCTATCCGGAACGTCAGCCCGAAACGGCAGTGTTCGCCGAGTGGTTCGCGACGCACGGTTGGACCGTGGCGTCACTGCCCGACGACGTCGACCACGAGGGGGCCGGTGACGCGCTGCCGTTCGGGGGCGTGTTGCTGTCGGGTTATCGTCCCCGCTCCGATGCAGCCGCCGGCGCGGTCATCTCGCGCTTGCTCGACGTCCCGGTGCGATCCGTCGAGTTGGTCGACGAACGGCTGTACCACGTCGACCTCACCTTCTGTCCGCTCGACGACCGTCACGCCCTGTGCGCGCCGCTCGGTTGGGACTCCTACGGTCGCAAGGTCGTCGAGGCCTTGGTGCCAGAGCCGCTCTGGTTGGAGGACGACGAGGCGCTGTCGTTCTGCGCGAACTCCGTCGTCGTCGGCAACCGAATCGTGATGCCGTCCACGCCGCCACGCGTCGGACGTCAGCTCGAGGCGTGGGGCTTCAGCGTGGTGGAGTCGCCCGTGGGCGAGTTCCTAAAGGCGGGCGGCGGTTGCCGGTGTCTGACGCTTGCGCTGGACGTCCCGTTGTGCCGCGAGCGCGAGCACGACTGACACCACCGCCAACACCACGTGCACGGCCTTGAAGTCGGCGGGGTGGTCGTGGGCGAGGATGTACGGCGTTCGCACCGCCCACACGCCGATGGTCCAGACGGCGAGGGCGGTGAGGAAGGGCCGGCGGCGCCAGATCGCGAGCCCGGCGAGGACGAGGAACGACAGCGCCAACAGCAGTGATCCGCCGTTGCGGATGCGGCCCGCCCACACGAACACCGTCCATCCGACGAACACCCAAACCGGCCAACGGCGCATGGCGTCGACGGTAGCGGGTTGCGCTTTTCCTCAGGAAAACAGCACTTCTTGCAAACCCGCGGGATACACGCGGGGGATGCCGGTCCACGGCAGGTTGTCCATGAACACCCAGCTGCGGCGGTGGATCGCGCTCGGGCCGTAGGCCCGCAACGCGATCTTGTGCCGCGGGCACGGATAGCCCTTGTTGAGCTCGAAGTCGTAGCCCGGGTAGTTGTCGGCCTCCGCGCGCATCATGCGATCACGGGTCACCTTGGCCAGGATCGACGCGGCGGCGATCGACAAGCAGCGCGCGTCGCCTTTCACGAGCTTGAGCGTCGTGCCTCTCCCGACGAAGTCCCACTTGCCGTCGAGCACCACACGGTCCGCCGGAAGCCCGAGATCCGTGAGCGCGCGGTCGGCCGCCAGCTTCTGGGCGGCGGACATCCCGAGCGTGTCGCACTCCTCTTGTGACGCGTGGCCGACGGCCCACGCGATGCACCACGACGCGATGCGATCGAACATCAGCTCACGCTCGGACTCGGTCAGCATCTTCGAGTCACGGATCTTGTAGACGCGCTTGTCCTTCGGGACGACGGCCGCGCCGACACTGATCGGACCGGCCCACGAGCCGCGCCCCACCTCGTCCATGCCGACGACCACGTCGTGACCGAGCGCCCACAGCTCCCGCTCGGTCGACAGCGACGGCGACTTCGACTTCAGCGCCTTGCGCAGCTGCGGAACCGTCGCGGTCACGTCAGACGAACGCCCGGTCCACCGCTCAGCACCTCGCCGACGATATCGAAGCCCTCGAGTCGGTCTGCGACACCCGCGTCGACGCTGGCCAGGAGGCCGCCGGA
>DASUCS010000368.1:0-5711 GCA_036275935.1 Acidimicrobiales bacterium | reverse complement strand
GTTCCAACAGCGCCTCGATCTCCGGGACGCCGTCGTGCACGACGAGCACCTCGTAGTCGACCTCGGCCTGCTTCGCGAGACCGTCGAGGCAACGATCGAGTAGATCGAGGCGGTCGACCGTGGGGACGACGACGCTGACCTGCGGTGCGTCAGCCGCCATGGGTCATCGCATCGGCTAGATCACGTTCGTTCCACGGCAGTTGCAGGCGGCGAAGGTCCTTCGCCGGCACGCCTGAAGCAAGGTGCCCGTCGGGGATGTCGGCGATGGCGACTGAGTTGGAGGCGAGGATGCAGTGCGAGCCGATGTGCACGCCGCTGGTCACCGTCGCCTTGGGGCACAGCCAGGTGTTCGCACCGATCGTCACGGGCGCCGTGCGCGTGTTCCCGTAGAACCATGCATCGGGAGTCGTGTAGTAGTGGGTCGAGTCGGAGACGGTGACGCCTTCGGCCGCGCTCGCGAATCGTTCGAACCGCACCGACTCTGCGCAGTGCAGGACGGTCCCCCACGACATGATGTTGCTGCTGTCGAGGTGAAGGTCACCTGAGACGTTCAGAACCACGTCGCGACGCAGCCACACGTCTGGACCGCACTCGATCGATCCGCCCTTCAGCAGGAGCAGCACACCGTCGTCAACGCGGCAACCAGAACTGAAGTGCACGCTCATCCGAACGCGTGGCGACATCTCGACTCGCACCCCGCGGCCGATGCGAACATCCCTTGCAACCCGGAGATCGATCTTCGTTCGATGCCACGCAGCGAGCGTGCGGATGCGAGCGATGAACATCGCTCGACGCAACCGCTGCAGGACCGCCAGCACCGATTCGCTGTTCGAGCGAACGGCGCGGTAGATCCGACCGAGAGGATGCCGCTCAGAGGACAACGCTGCGCTCCTTCACGGTGCCGTACAGCAATGCCCCGCACACCGCAGCGTCGAAGCCGACGGCACCGGCCGCGTCGATGATCGGCCGCGGCGCGAGACGCCGCGGCCGTCGCCACCAGAAGTACGGGACCGCGCCGACCACGAGCACCGGTCGCTTCATGCCGGCGACCAGCGCCAGGATGCTGACGAGGAACCACGCCGAACGCGGACGCAGGAACACGCGGTGCCACAGCAACTGGCGGCGCATCTCGGGGAAGTGCCGCACCAGCCGGTTCCACTTCCAGTACAGCAACGCGCGCTTGAGGTGCCACGCGATGCCCGGGTTCGTGATGGCATGGTTCACGATCGCATCCGGCGCGAAGTCGGCGCGGTGTCCGAGCCGCAACACGTTCCATCCCGCGCTGACGTCCTCGCCGAAGAACCCGATGGCCTCGTCGAATCCTCCCGCGGCGCGCAACACGTCGGTCCGGTAGAAGATGTTGCAGGCCTCGTACATGCCGGAGAGTTGCGATATGTCCTGCGTCGCCGGCCACGAACCCCGCGGCGTGTTCGGATCGGGCCGCGTCCTGCCCTGCACGACACCGAGGTCCGGGTCGCGCTCGAGTGCGGAGAGGCCCGCCGTCAACCAGTCCGGCTCCGGCACGCAATCGGAGTCGACGTAGGCAACGACTGGAGCGCGCGCCATGGCGAGAGCGACGTTGCGCACGTGACCGACACTTCCGCCCTCACGAGCGGCGCGCATGCGACCGTTCGAGGCCGCGGCGCGTTCGGTCAACAGCTCCCACGTGCCGTCGGTGCTCTCGTTGTCGACGACGACGACCTCGTACTGCACGCCGGTCTGGGCCTCGACGCCGTCGAGACACCGGCGCATCATCTCCATGCGGTCCTTCACGACGACGGCGACGGTGACGTCTGGTGCGCCGGTCACGGGGTTGGCTCCGTGACCGCGACCACTGTGCGAGTGAAGCGGCGGAACGGCTTCAGGTGCACCAGCTTCGTCGCGAGTCGCGACTTGCGCCCGCGCTCCCATCCGACGACGGAGTAGCGCTGCACGCACAACGCGGGCGAGAGCACCTCGCCGAGCTCCTTCGGCGTGTACTCGCGCAAGTGGCTCGCGGCCGCGTAGTACGCGGAGGCGGGAAGGCGCCGGCCGCGCAACCGATCGCGCACCTTTCGCCAGAGCACCTCGAGGCTGTGCCGGTTCGGCGTGGCGACGATCACCGTTCCGTGATCACGCGTGACCCTCCTGAGCTCGCGTGCGCCAGCTCGGTCGTCCGGCAGGTGCTCGATCGTGTCGTCGCACACGACTGCATCGAAGGCGCCCGTCCGGAACGGCAGCCGCTCGACGTCGCCCACCACACCCAGCAGACCGACCCCGGCGCGCTGCGCAACTGCCACCGCCAGTCGAGCGGTCCCCAACCCGATGTCGAAGGCGATGACCGTTCGCCGCTGGTCGGCGCCGATCGTGATCGCCAGCGCGGGATTCGGGCCACAGCCGGCGTCGAGCACGAGGCCGGCCGCGGCGGGCACTTCGGCCGCGACGACGGGGGTCGTCTCACTGAACGACAGGACCGGGACCCGATCGAGGTCGTCACCCGCATCGGCTTCCAGATACGACCCGAGTGACCGATATGCGGCCTTGATCTGGTCAGGATCTCCCGACGCGAACGCGGCTTGCATGTCGGTGTGGTGGCGACTGAAGGCGTCCGTCATCGGTGTGGTCATCGTAGGAGTGCACTCATCTGAGGATCCGAGGCCGTCAGCCGTAGATGGCCTCCAGCTGCGGGACAATGGCGTTGCGCCAGTCATAACGCTGGCTGTGGTCCCGGCATACGGCGGCGATTCCCGGTTGGCGTGCCAGGCCCAAAGCTTCTTCGCACGCGTCCGCCAGACCTTCCGCCGTGGCCTCCGCTCGGACACCAATATCCGTTTGCACGATCTCGCCGGGTCCGCCCTGATCGAGCGCCACGATCGGGGTGCCGCAGGCCAGCGACTCGACCAGCACGAGCCCGAAGGCCTCGTTCACGGAGGGAAGGACCGTCACCCAGGCCTGCCCGTACAGCTCACCGAGCAATTCCGGCTCCCCGAGGCCCCGCAGCTCGACCGCGTCGCGTGCTTCCGGTGGGGCTGCGTCGAGCAGCGCGGTCGCATCCCCTGGCCCGCTGAGCCACAGCGTGACGGGAATGTCGCGCCGGCGCAGCACCGCCACGGCCGCGAGCAACAAGGCGAGGTTCTTGCGCGGCGTGTCGAGGCTCCCGGTGAAGAGCAGCACCGGTGTCGGGTGCCGGTGCGCCGCCGGCGAGAACCGGCGCAAGTCGACACCACCACCGACCACTTCGGGTTCGCGCCCGTAATCGGTACGCAGGTACTCGCCCGCTGACTCCGACAGGCAGAGGTAGTGGTCGATGTGGTCGACCACGAAGCGATGCAATCGTCGGTCGGGACGGCGCATGCGGCTGGCGCGCGCGGGGATGCCGAGATCCGTGTAGACGGCGCGCATCTTCTTCAATCCGGCGAGGACCGTCGCGGACGCGGCATCGGCAGTACCGAACGCGTGCCACACGTCGACGCGTGTCGGCAGGGATCGCACGAGCGTCTGCAACCCGAACGCGACCTCGTCGGACTGTGCCTTGAACCGCTTCCGCGCGAGGTGCCGGCGGCGCACGTACGTCACCTCCACCCCCAACACCTCGCCCCGCTTCGCCGTCGGCGCGGTCGTCAGTACCCGCACCCGATGACCCGTGTCCGCGAGCGCGCTCGCGAGCTCGTGCAGGTAGCGCTCGCCGCCCCGGCGCACCTCGGGCCAGGCGTACACGTGGGTCAGTGCGATGTCGAGAGCCAGAGGTCGCGCAGAATAGGCGGCGTGCGTCGGCCGACGGTTCTGCACTGCGTGAACGAGTGGGGCGTTCCGTCGCAGCGATTCGTCCGCGACTTGGTGACCAACACGACGTCGACACACGCGGTCGTCGCGTCGCAACGTGTGGCACCCGATGCCGAGCCTTCCAGCGTGCGGGTGTGGCGAGAACCGGCCGTCGTCACCCGGCTCGGCCGCCGTACCGAGCTCGCGTGGCTCGCGACAGTCGCTGCCGGAACGCGCGCCCGGATCCTCCACGCCCACCTCGGTTACTGGGCGGGAACGGTTGGCCGCGTTGCGGACCGGCTGCACCGGCCCTGGGTGCTGTCGCTGCACGGCCACGACCTGTTGGTGCGAGCGCGCCGACTGGCCGATCCCTCACCGTTACGTCGCGCCGACCTGGTCATCGTTCCCTCCGCATTCATGGCCGATGCCGCCGTTGCATTCGGCATCCCGGAGTCACGGGTGCGCGTCATACCGTCGGGCATCGACCTCGCCCGCGTTGCGTTCCGGGAACGGACCCCGAACCCAGACGGCACTGTGACCGTGCTCTTCGTCGGCCGGTTCGTGGACAAGAAGGGCGCCGTCGACGCCGCATCCACTGTCGCACGCGTCGCTCGTGACCGTCCCCACCTGCGGGCTCGGTTCGTCGGCTACGGCGAGCAGCGCGACGCGGTCGCCGCAGTGCTCGCGCCGCTAGGCGACCGAGCCGAGATCATCGATGGGCGGATGGCCGGCGCGGTCGTCGAGGCACTGGCCGACGCGCACATTCTGATCAGCCCGAGTCATACCGCCCCTGACGGCGACGCCGAGACGCTGTCGGTCGTCAACCTCGAAGCGCAAGCCGCGGGACTTCCTGTCGTTACGACACGGCATGGAGGCATCCCTGACGCGGTCACACCGGACAGTGCGATTCTCGTCGACGAGAACGACAGCGACGCGCTCACGGACGCGTTGATCGCCGTGGTCGACTCGCCCGAGCGCTGGCCCTTGATGGGCGCCGCGGGACGCCGACACGTCGAAGCGCGCTTCGAGCTCCACGCCCGCACGGCCGACGTCGAGGCGCAGTACCTTGCGCTGCTCGACGGCCGACAGCGCGCGGGCGATCGCTAGGCTCGCTCGCCGCAATGCGCATTCCTCGCCCGCTTCGACGCGCGCTCCGCACCCGGAAACGGAAGCTCGAGCGCTGGACACGCATCCGGCGCGGCGAAGCCGTCAGCCGGCTCCGGGTCGCAGCGTGGATGAAGCAGCCGTGGTGGCTGCGTCTGTTCCCCGCATCGACGCGACACCGGATGCGCCTCGACGCACCTGCGGCCGGCGACCGAAGGGTCGAGATCGGCGCGGGCTTCAGCGGGCGGCCGGGCTACATCCACGTCGACCTGCTGCCCTTCACCGACGACATCGACATCGTGGCGAGCGGCGACGATCTCCCGATCCCCGAGCGATGGGCCGACGAGATCCTGACCGTGCACATGATCGAGCACGTGCCCCCGCCTCGACTGATGGCGACGTTGCAGCACTGGTACTCGCGGCTTCGTCCTGGCGCGTCACTCGTGCTCCACACACCCAACGGGGCGGCACTGGGACAGGCGATGGCGACCGCCGGCAACGAGACAGGTGACGACGAGCGCTACTGGGCGGTGATGAGCGCCGTGTACGGCTACGGACACCATCCGGCGGACATGACATCGCCGGCAGCGCTCGAGGGCGCGGCCGACCACAAGCTCGTGTTCACGTCACCCCTGCTGCGACGCCTGCTCACGGATGCCGGCTTCGTCGACGTCGAGGACGTCTCCGGTCAGGACGCGTTCTGCCACCACACACGAGATTGGAGCCCGTACGTCGACGGGCTCTGCCTCGAGGTCCGCGCTCGCCGGCCCGCGTGACCGTGCTCAGCGGTCGTCGGGCGCGACCGTCCACTCCCACTCGTTGCCGTTGTGGCGCCGGACGACGCGAGCGGGGTTGCCCGCAACCAC
>DASUCS010000367.1:0-2407 GCA_036275935.1 Acidimicrobiales bacterium | reverse complement strand
GACGCCGGCCTCGACGTGGACGAGTTCGGCCCGCGCCTTGCCTTCTTCTTCAACGGACACAACAACGTGTTCCAGGAGGTGGCGAAGTTCCGCGCCGTGCGCCGGATGTGGGCGCGCATCATGAAAGAGCGCTTCGGCTCGACCAACGAGAAGTCGCAGACGCTGCGCTTCCACACGCAGACCGGCGGCGTCACCCTGGCCGCGCAGCAGCCCGAGAACAACATCGTCCGGGTGGCGCTGCAGGGCTTCGCGGCCGTCGCCGGCGGCACGCAGTCACTGCACACGAACGGCTTCGACGAGGCGCTCGCGCTTCCGACCGAGCGCGCGGCGCGCATCGCTCTGCGCACCCAGCAGATCATCGCCCACGAGTCCGGCGCCACCGACACCGTCGACCCGTTCGCGGGGTCGTACTTCGTCGAGGCGCTCACCGACGAGATCGAGGCGCGTGCGCAGGAGCTGATCGACCAGATCGAGGAGCTCGGCGGCTCCGTTGAGTGCATTCCGCACATCCGCGCGCAGGTCGAGGAGTCGGCCTGGAGCTACGACCAGCGCTACGAGAACGGCCAGGACATCGTCGTCGGCGTGAACAAGTACGTCACCGAGACGCAGGACGACGTGGACATCCTCCGTGTCGATCCGAAGTCAGAGGACGAGCAGGTCGAGCGCCTCAAGAAGTTCAAGGAGAACCGCGACCACGACGAGCTGAACAGGAAGCTCGAGGAGCTCCGCGAAACGGCGAAGGGCGACGGCAACCTGCTCATCTCGATCCGTGCCGCGCTCAAGACGGGCGCGACGATCGGCGAGGTCTGCGGCGTGATGCGCGACGAGTTCGGCGAGTACCAGGAGGCTTGACCCCCTACATCCACCAGCTGCGCGTCCGCTATCACGAGTGCGACGCGCAGGGCATCGTCTTCAACGCGCACCATTTCGCGTACTTCGACATGACGCTGACCGAGCTGTGGCGCGAGGCGTTCGGCTCGTACAACGCGATGCTCGACGATTACGGCACCGACGTCATGGTCAAGGACGCCCAGGCCACGTTCCACGCCTCCCCGCGCTTCGACGACCTCCTCGACATCGAGATGTCGATCGAGAAGCTCGGCAACTCCTCGATGATCAGCACCTTCGAGGAGAAGCGCGACGGCGAGCTGCTCGTGAGCGGGCGCCTGGTGCACGTGTTCGTAGACCCCACGACCTGGAGGAAGCAGGACATCCCCGCGAACGTGCGGGAACGGCTCGAGCCCTACGTCGGCTGAGCCCGCCGGCGCCAGAGCACGGTCAGCCACGCCGCCATCCCCAGCGTCAGAACGCCGAAGATGGCAAGCCCGATCGGGATCCAGTAGGTCGCCCGTGTGACATGGCTGCTGCCGTGGATGCGCACCGGCAGCTCGTGCCCGTCACGCCACAGGCGAGCGTTCTGGACCCATCCGGTCGCCGTCTTGCCGTTGTAGACCCAGGTGGCGTCGCAGTACACGTTGCTCGTGCCCTTCGTGCGCGCGCCCTTTGAGCAATGCACGATCCGCGCCGTGCCCGACGTGCCGCTGTGCTCGTCGCTCCAGGCGAACCCGGCTCCCGCCAGGAACCCGAGGCCGCCCACGAGGAAGAAGACGATGATCCCGACCACGGCCTTCTTGCTCGCGCCGGGCTTCACCGCACCATCATGCGCGCTACGTTGCCCGGATGGCAACAGAGAGCAGCGCATCGACGACCTGGCGGGGAAGTCTCGAGAAGGGCTCCGGAACCACCCATCCCGAAAGTGCGGCGTTTCAAGACGTGGAGGTCACGTGGGCCGCGCGCACCACGCGCTCAGCCGGCAAGACGAGCCCAGAGGAGCTGCTCGCCGCCGCGCACGCCTCCTGCTACTGCATGGCCCTCTCGCACGAGCTGAGCGAAGCCGGCAGCGAACCGGAGCAGCTGACGACCACCGCGACGATCGCGTTCGTCCCGGGTGAGGGGGTCAAGTCGTCGCACATCGTCGTCAACGGCCGCGTGCCCGGCATCGACGAGTCGCAGTTCGAAGACGCTGCTCAGAGCGCCGGCAAGAACTGCCCGATCTCGGGCGCCCTCACGGGCAACATCGAGATCACGGTCGAAGCGACGCTGGACAGCTAGCGCTTCTTCTTCGGCCCGAGCGTGACGACCTTGGTGAAGGTCGCCTCGTTGTCCGCGACGTCTGTGACCTTCGCGGTGATCGTCACCGACCAGCGGCGCTTGCGCAGGATGGCTGCAGTGCGCTTCGACAACGCGATGTTGTCGGTCTCAGTCGTGCCGGCGATCAGCATGAACTGATTGCCACCGAGCATCGTCGTGCCGTGGGTGAGCGTGTAGTTGACCGTGCAGCCGCCGGGGTCGGCGCAGGTCGAGCGAATCCCGATCCGCCCCTGGCTGTCGGGCACGGTGCGCACCA
>DASUCS010000366.1:0-7802 GCA_036275935.1 Acidimicrobiales bacterium | reverse complement strand
TCTCGAGGTCCTTCGCCGTGAAGCTCACCACGCCGAAGCCGAGGAACGCGAAGAAGGTGAGGGCGACACTGGCCACGATGTCCCGGACCCGCGGGTAGCCGGAGGGCGCCAGGAGATGCGGATCGAGGTTCACGAGCGTCGCGACCGAGAAGATCGTGAGGATCCCCAGCACGACGTACACGATCAAGGTCTGCACTCGCGCGACGGCCTGCGAGCCGAGCACGTTCATCAAGGTCATCGCGACGATGACGAGCACCGCGAAGAACTTCAGCGCGCCCGCGTTGCCGTCGAACCAGGCCTCGCTCGCATAGCTCCCGAACGACACCGCCACCATGCCGGTGATGATGAAGTTCGTGGCGAACAACAACCAGGCGATGATGCCGGTGATGTGGCCGTTGCCGAATCCTTGCGCGACGTACTCGAGGAAGCCGCCGGCCGACGGATAGCGCGCCCCGAACTTTGCGAACGAGTAGCCCTGCAGCATCGCAACGGCACCGGCGAGGACGAACGAGATCCATACTGCGGACCCGGCGACCTCGCCCGCGGCGCCGAGCAGGCTGAAGATGCCCGCGCCCACCATCGCGCCGACTCCGATGAACGCGGCCTGCCGATAGTTCAGCTTCGGCGAGGTCGCGTCAGAGGCCGGCATCGGGAATCCAAGTGGCTCGTCAGAACGCCGGATCGCGCTCGAGCGGGCACGTCATGCAGTGCGAACCACCGCGTCCCCGACCGAGCTCGAAACCTTCGATGGTGATGACCTCGATCCCCGCCTTGCGCAAGGCCGTGTTGGTCCCGACGTTGCGTTCGTACGCGACGACGACTCCGGGCTCGAGCGCGACGACGTTGTTGCCGTCGTCCCACTGCTCGCGCTGGGCCTCGAACGCGTCGCCTCCGGTTTCGATGACGCGCATCTTCGAGAGGCCGAGCGCCTTGGCCATGTTCTCGGGCAGCGACCCCTGCTGCTCCTCGACCACGAGATCGTCGGCGGACGTACCGGGACGGACCGACCAGATCCTCGCCCCGTTGATCACGTTCGGGAACAGCGTGACCAGGTCGCGGTCGCACATCGTGATGACAGTGTCGAGGTGCATGTAGCTGCGCGACTTCGGGAGGTGCACGGCGAGAACAACCGTCGCGGCGTTCTCGCGGAACAGCGACCGTGCGATCCACAACACGGCCTGCGCCGTGGTGCGCTCGCCCATGCCGATCATCACGGCGCCGTTGCCGATCGGCTGGACGTCGCCACCCTCGACGTGCGCTCGACCCCAGTCCTCGTCGACGCCGCCGAGCCAGATCGGGAACTGCTCGGAGGCGAACATCGGATGGAACCGGTAGATGGCCTCCACGATCAAGGTCTCCGGCTTGCGCGCGGGCTTGGTCATCGGATTCAGCGTCACGCCGTTGTAGATCCAGCACGACGGGTCGCGTTGGAACAGGAAGTTCGGAAGTGGCGGCAGCAACATGCTCGTTGGATCGGCCGACTCCCACACGAGACCGACGTCGGCGGCGACGTCATCCTTCGAGACCCCACCGATCAAGAAGTTGGCGAGCTCTCGGGGGTCGGCGGCTTGGGCCCAGTCGCGCGCTCGGTCGGCGGCGACAATGCCCACCTCCCGTTCGTTGAGGATGTGGTCGCACGCCCAGTCGACCACCTCGGGCTTGGCCAGCGCCTCAGCCAACAGCGTCTCGGCCTCGAAGACCTCGACCCCTCGGTCGCGCATCGCCTCGCAGAACGCGTCATGCTCGGACTTCGCCCTGCTCACCCACAGCACGTCGTCGAAGAGCAGTTCCTCGGCGTTGGACGGGGTGAGGCGCAGGTGCTCGAGTCCGGGGCGGTGCACCATGACCTTGCGGAGCTTGCCGACTTCTGAGTGAACGCCAAATGCCATGGTGATCTCCTGGCTACGAGTTCGTGTGTGGATCGCGGTACGCCGGCACGGGCTCGGGCTCGGCCATGTGACCCCGTTGCAGGCGGTACACCGGAATGCCGAGCAGCAGCGCGCCGCCCGCCATGAAGAACGGCGCCCAGTAGACCCAGAAGCTGTTGCCGGTGTTGCGCGAGTACCAGATGAAGAGGATCGAGAAGACGACGGACAGAACGGCGACCACCATGTCGCGCACGAACCGCGGGGTCTGCAGCGCACGGTGGTCCGCCAGCCGCCACTTGATCTGCGCGAGCGCCGAGAACCCATAGGGGATCGCGGAGGTGATCCCGGTCATCAGCACGAGCGTGGTGAAGACGGTTGCACCGCCGGAACCGAGGTAGTTGACCGCCATCGCGATCGACGCGAGCACCGTCGACGAGATGATGCCGAACGCGGGGACGCCCTTCGGCGAGAGCCGCTTGAACTGTTCGGGGAACAACCCGTCCTTCGCCGCAGCCAGCGGCATCTCGGCGCAGATCATGGTCCAGCCGTTCAGCGCGCCGAATCCGGAGATGATCACGGCGATCGCCATGAGGTTGCCCACCCACTCACCGCCGAACATCGAGTTGGCGGCATCGGAGAACGGCGCCGTCGAGGACGCGAGCACGGTGTTCGGCAGCACGCCGAACATGACGACGAGCGAGACCATGTACACGGCGGCCGTTGCGATCGTGCCGAAGATCGTGGCGCGCGGGATGTTCCTGTCGGGGTTGCGCACCTTGCCCGCGGCGACGGACGCAGCCTCGACGCCGAGGTAGCTGAACAGTGCGATGGCCATGCCGCCGCCGATGGCGGAGATGGTGCTTTCACCGCTGACGTTCCACGGGCTGAAGTTGGCTCGCTCGATGAAGAACAGTCCGACCACGGACATGAACACCAGGACGGCGAACTTGATCACCGTCGTGACGACTTGGACGGATCCCATGTTCTTGACGCCGGACAAGTTGATGAGCGCCGGGATCCACAAGCCCACGAGAACCAGCAGCACGGAACCCAAACGGTCGTGGCCGGTGTTCACGAACTCCTCGACGTACAGCACCCAGCCCACCGCGATGGCGGCGTTGCCGGCCCATGCGGTGATCCAGTACGACCACGCGTTCGCGAACCCGAGGCCGTTGCCGTACGCGACGCGGGCGTACGCGTACGGTCCGCCGTCGGCGGGGAGCCGTCGCGACAACGCGGCGAACAGCATCGCCAACGCGAGCGCGCCGATGGTCGTGAGGCCCATCGACACGAGGCTGATGGGACCGTAGGTCGCGAGTGAGGTCGGCAGGTTGAAGATGCCGACCCCGATGATGCTGCCGATGATCAGCGCCGTCGCAGCGGTGAGACCGAAGCCGCCTTGCGCCGGGGCGTCGCTTGGTACCGCTGCTCTCGGGGGCGCTTCGGTCGCCATCAGACGTCCTTCTGCGACGGCACGACGTTGGTGCCCGCCGTGCCGTCGACGATCTTTTCGATGTCCTCGAGCGCGCCGATCGCTGCTCGCTTGCCGGTGGCTTCGACGAACTGGATCGCGGCGGCGACCTTTGGTCCCATCGATCCGGCCGGGAACGACAGCTGTCGCAACTCGTCGGGAGTGACCTCGTCGAGGCGGCGAGCGTCTGGCGTTCCCCAGTCGACGTACACCGCATCGACATCCGTCGCCATCACGTAGAGGTCGGCGTCGACCTCGCGAGCGAGCAGCTCGCTGGCGAAGTCCTTGTCGATCACCGCCTCGACACCGATCAGCGTTCGCTCGCGGTCGCGCGCCCACATGGTCGGGATGCCGCCGCCTCCGGCGCAGATGACCACGGTCCCGTGTTCGATGAGCCACCGAATCGGTCGGATCTCGAAGATGCGCTGCGGTGCGGGTGACGGCACGACTCGCCGCCACGAGTCGCCGTCAGGCTTGAACGCCCATCCCTTCTTCGCCGCGAGCGCGTCCGCCGTCGCCTTGTCGTAGATGGGCCCGACGAACTTGGTCGGGTTCGCGAACGCCGGGTCGTCACCGTCGACACCGATCATCGTCAGGATCGTGGCGAACGGCACGTCGGCAGGAAGGAGGTTGCCGAGCTCCTGCTCGATGAGATAGCCGATCATGCCCTCGGTCTCGGCGCCCAGCACGTCGAGCGGGTAGGGCTCGACTTCCTCGTACGCGCTCGCTTGGAGCGCGAGCAGCCCGACCTGCGGTCCGTTGCCGTGGGACAACACGAGTTGGTGATGCGCGGCGACGGGCGCGAGCGCGTGCGCCGCCAGCGAGATGTTGTGGCGCTGATTGTCGGCCGTCATCGGCTCGCCGCGCTTCAGGAGAGCGTTGCCACCGAGCGCGACGAGGACGCGCACGACGCTCCTCAGGTCCCCAAGGTGGCGACCATGATGGCCTTGATGGTGTGCATCCGGTTCTCCGCCTGGTCGAACACGATCGATCGCGGCGACTCGAAGACCTCTTCGGTGATCTCCATGCCGTCGAGCCCGTACTGCTGAAAGATGTCCTCACCCACGACCGTCTCGCGGTTGTGGAAGGCCGGAAGGCAGTGCATGACCTTCACGTTCGGGTTGCCGGTGCGGTTCACCAGATCGCTGTTGATCTGGTACGGCCGCAACAGGCGAATGCGCTCCTTCCAGAGCGACTTGTCTTCGCCCATCGACACCCAGACGTCGGTGTAGAGGAAGTCGGCGTTGCGCACGCCCTCGTCGAGGTCATCGGTGATGGTCACCCGCGCACCGGTCTCGTCCGCGATCGTGCGGCACGTCTTCACCAAGTCGTCGTCGGGCCACACGTCCTTCGGGCCGACGAGACGTACGTCCATCCCGAGCTTGCAGCCGCCGACCATCAGCGAGTTGCCCATGTTGTTGTTCGCGTCGCCCAGGAATGCGTACGCGATGTCGGTGACGTGCTTCTCCGAGTGCTCCGTCATCGTGAGGACGTCGGCGAGGATCTGCGTCGGGTGGAACTCGTCGGTCAAGCCATTCCAGACGGGAACGCCCGCGTACTGAGCGAGGATCTCGACGGTCTCTTGTGCGAAGCCTCGGTACTCGATGCCGTCGTAGACCCGCCCGAGCACGCGCGCCGTGTCCTTCATCGACTCCTTGTGGCCGATCTGTGATCCGCTCGGCCCGAGGTACGTGACGTTCGCGCCCTGGTCGTACGCCGCCACCTCGAACGCGGTGCGCGTGCGCGTCGACGTCTTCTCGAAGATCAGCGCGACGTTCTTGCCCTCGAGCGCCCGTCGTTCATAGCCGCCGTACTTGGCCGCCTTCAGGTCGGCCGACAACTTGAGGAGGTAGCGGATCTCGTCGGGAGTGAAGTCGAGCAGCTTGACGAAGCTTCGCCCGTGGAGATTGAAGGGCACAGGGAATCACCTCTCGTTCGACACGGATGGGTCAGTGCGCGGCGCGAATCTGCCGCTGGATGGCCTGGTCGGACGGGACGAGCCCGCCCATCGTTCCGCCGACCGCACCGCTGCCGTGTGCGACGAGGTACGCCACAACGGAGATGAACGGGAGGACGATGAGCGCCAAGATCCACAACGCCTTGGTCCCACCACCCATGTTGCGGTCGGAGAAGACGGCGATGCCGATGCGGATGATGAGCCAGATCCACAACATGAACAAGAAGAAGGCGAACGTCATCAGGAACACCTGGCCGACCGCCCACGTCGCAGCGAGAACCACTTCAGCCTCCTCGAGCCGAACCTGTTTGACCCGAGTGTCCCGTCGGCGCACGGCGCGGACATCACCCGAGACGGGCGATGTCGTCAGGCCAGCCGAGGGTCGGTGAGGGCGGCTGCCGCCTTGCGGATGTAGCGCGCTGCGAGCGCGATCTGATCGGCGGCGGTCGGATCGACGGCGACGTGCGTCGACCACAGCGCGCCGAGTCGTGCCTCCAGTTGCTCGAGTTCGTCGTGGGCCTCGTCCATCCGCGCGATCGCGTCATCAGATGTGCTCAGCGCAACCTGCACGGTCATCAGTGCTCCTCGTCCCTCCGTCGAACGGCGGGCTGATGATGGCGCGATCGCCCGCCTGGGCGAATCACCCCGTTTGGGTGGTCGGGCGCGCGCCGCTAACCGGGTGTGAGGTTGAGCGGTGGTCCGATGGGAGCCGGTTCCTCGTGCGGCCGCGACCGGCGATGCAGGACACGCCCCACGATCCGGTCCACGACATCGTCGCCCGAAGCGGCGCGCCGCCGAGCTTCTCGGGTTACGCCTTCGACCATTCCGCGCGACTGGCCGAAGATGAGGGCCTGGATCTGTGCAGGGTCGTCCGAGAGCCGATCGAGCACCACCGGTAAGAGCTCCTCCAACAGGTCGGACTCGACCTTTTCGACGACGCGCAAGACGACGTCGACGACGATCGGATCCTCCGCTGCGGAGACCGCCACCCGGGACACGATCGTGCGCAGTTGATCGAGCCCGGCGGCCACGGCCAGCCGGCCGGCGGATTCCGTGTCGCGCATCGCACGGTCGAGAGCGGACCGCGCCGACCGGGGAAGCAGCCGGGTCGCGATCGCCATGGGCGGCCGGCCCAATCGCTGCGCGGTGTCGACGGCGCGGGTGACGCCGCGTTCGGTCGCCGAGTACACCACGAGGGCGACGCCGGCAGTGGTGTACAGCACCCGCTCCGCGGGCGACTCACCCGCTCGTTGCTCGGCGGCCATGCGGCCAGTGTGTGCTCTCGTTTCGGGGGGTGCGTCACTCGGCCGGGGTGACGGTGCCGAGGATGAGGACCTTCGGCCCTGCCGCCCGCGTTCGTCCTCGTGCGACTGTCACATGTCGGTAGTCGCTCCGGAGTCCAGCTCATGCATGTCGCCCGCCTCGCCGCGCCGCGTGAACCCACCCGAGTGGAGCGTCACCTCGGTGAAGTCGCGGACATCACGCGGGCGCGCGTACTGGAACAACTGGACAAAGTCAGCGAATCGCACCGCGTCACCGTGGTGTCCGGCCCTGCCGGCTACGGCAAGTCGGTCCTGCTGCGCCAGTGGGTCGAGCAGCGCAATGGTCGTCATCTCATCGACGACGTGTTGCGTGCGGGCGACACGGTCGAGCTGCGCGCGCGGCGCGCGGATGGCGTCGGAGTCGATGAAGCGCACCCTGCGGCTGCGCCACTCACCGACGACGCGCTGGCCCTACTGGTTCGGCGGCTCCCTCTGGACGTCACGGTGGTTGTGGCGCGCCGCTCCCCTCCCTCCGAGCACACGGCATCCATCCTGGGCGTGGAGTCCGTGGGTTCGATCGACGAACGCGATCTCACCTTCACTGCTGCCGAGACCGAGGCGTTGCTGGTGCGCTTGACGCGTCGCGATCTCACGAGCGCGCCGATCGCACGGGTGGGCGAGCGGACAGACGGCTGGCCCGCAGGGGTGCTTCTCGCGGGGCTCGCACTTCGCGAAGGTGAATCCTCAGGGCCCGATGACGAACGCGACTGGGGCTCGGTCGATCGCCACGTTCGTTCGTACCTGCGGAACGAGGTTCTCGACCGCCTCGCCGAGGACGATCGCCGCTTTCTCCTGCGAACGTCACTCCTGCGCGAGCTGCGCGCCGACGTCTGCGACGCAGCGATGGGTACCGCAGACGCGCGGGTGCGGTTGGACGCGCTCCACTCCACTGGGTTCATCACCCGCAGCGAGAGACCGGATGACGTCGTGTATTCGTGTCATCGCTTGTTGCGAGAGTGCCTTCGCGAGACGTTCCGGTCCGCTGATCCTGTCGATGCTCGTGCCGTCGCCGCCCGCGCCGCTCGCTGGTACCGCGAACAAAGTCGTCCCGACCTCGCACTCGAGCAGTTCGCCCAAGTCGAAGACTGGGAGGCGATCCTCGCGGAAGTCGCGCAACACGGCCGCGACCTGTTCGCTCGGGACCTCGGCGACGAGACGTTGAGGTACATCCGCGCCGTGCCGGC
>DASUCS010000365.1:0-23011 GCA_036275935.1 Acidimicrobiales bacterium | reverse complement strand
GTGCCTGCGCGCAACCGAGTGCGGTCACGAGGTTCGTCGTAGTGATGCACGTACGGCGCCGAATGGAACTCCTCACCGATGCCATGCCCGACGAGCTCACGGACGATGCCGAGGCCTTCGCTGTGCGCGAGTGATTGGATCGCCTTGCCGATGTCGCGCACGCGCCCTCCCGGACGAACGGCGTCGATGCCGACGTACAGGCAGCGCTCGGTGACGTCGACGAGATGCCGCGTGGCGCCGTCGACCTCACCGACCAGGAACGTGGCCGAGCAATCGCCGTGCATGCCGTCGAGGTAGATCGTGATGTCGCAGTTGACGATGTCACCGGCCGAGAGCGCACGATCGTCGGGGATCCCGTGGGCCACCACCTCGTTCACCGAGGTGCAGATCGATTTCGGGAACCCGCGATAGCCGAGCGGGCTCGGGTAACCACCTTCGGCCAGATAGGCATCGTGCGCGACCGCGTCCAGCGAGTCGGTCGTGACACCGACCGCGACTTCCGTGCCGACGCGATCGAGCACGCGACGGGCGGCGGCACACGCGGCGCGCAAGCGGTCGATCGAGCTCGCGTCGGTGAGCGGCTCCAGTGTGCGTCCGGACGGCTGGCCCGCGTTGGCCACGTAGTAGGGCCGAGCGATGCCCGACGGCACCGGCCGAGTGGGGCTCAGCCGCCCGGGCCGGATCGGGCGGGTACGCGTGGGCACGCCGCCATGATGACGCGTCACGGTGCCGGCTGCCCGACGCCGCTGCAGGCACCCCCGCGCTCAGGGGCTTGCGGTCCGTTCGCGAAGTCCTTCACGAACTGCGCGATCCGCGCATCGCTCGCCGCCGGCACCTCCAGCCTGTGCTCCCAGGCCACCACCGTGATGGGCGAGTCCATCCCGTCGTAGGGGGTCACCAGGACGTGGTCCTGCTTCGCGAAGCTCTTCAACGTCTGCACGTCCGCGGCGGGGACCTTCTTGGGATCGAACGCGATCCACACCGCGCCA
The DNA here is from genome assembly GCA_036275935.1 of Acidimicrobiales bacterium. Taxonomy (GTDB): domain Bacteria; phylum Actinomycetota; class Acidimicrobiia; order Acidimicrobiales; family JACDCH01; genus DASUCS01. The sequence continues at coordinate 22,022 of DASUCS010000365.1, read as the reverse complement.
TGCTCGAGCGAGTGAACGGCGTACTCGTCGGGCGGTTGCTGGTCGTAGAAGCCGCACGTGAGCGGTATGGGATTGTGATTGCCGCCGGTGGGCGGGTGCTTGCCGGGGTAGTCGACCTTGCCCTGGACGTGGTTGCGACCCGGCGCCCGCTCCACGACGACACCCGAGATGTTCGACGTCGAACCACCACCACCTCCGCCGCACGCCGTCACCAACAGGCTGAGCGTCACGACCGGCAGCAAGACCTTTCGAAAAAATGGCACAGGACGCCGAACCTACTGGTCCTCAACCCGCCCGCAGTCGCGACCGAAAGTGACGGGATGACTCGTGACCTGACGGTGGTGGTCGCCGACGATGATGAAGTGCTGCGCAGCCTGCTCGTGCTGAACCTCGAGGCCGAGGGCCTCAACGTGCACGAAGCCCAGAACGGGGCCCAGGCGCTGCAGTTCGCGCTGACTCACGCGCCCGATCTCATCGTGTTGGACGTGATGATGCCGGTGCACGACGGTCTCAAGGTGCTGCGCGCTCTCAAGGACGAGCCGACCACCGCGGAGATTCCCGTCGTGTTGCTGACCGCTCGCGCCGCGCCCGCCGAGATCGAGGAAGGGTGGGCGGCCGGCGCCGACTACTACTTGACCAAGCCGTTCCACCTGGATCAGCTGCTCGAATTCATCGACGACCTGCGCGCCGCGTAGACGCCGGCGCTCGACTACGCGCCTGCGGTCGCCGGCGTGCGCTCCGGTCGACGCAACACGCCTCCCGCGGCCCGCAGCTGATCGCCCTCTTCTGAAGCCTTGAGATCGCGGCTCACCGCGAGGCAGAAGCTGCATCCACCGCCGGGTGTTTCGGTCAGCACCAGCTCACCATCGAGGACAGTCGCCAGCTGCCGGCACAGGTACAGACCGAGGCCCAAGCCGCCTTGTGATCGGGTGAGCGTCTGGTTCAGTTGCACGAAGCGCTCGAACACCCGCTCGCGGTCGCGTACCGCGATGCCGGGACCGTGGTCGATCACGAAGAACAGCACTCGCGCGCCGGCGGCCATCACCTCGATCTCGATCGGTCCGTCCGGCGCGTACTTGGCCGCGTTCTCGATCAGGTTCACCAACACGCGCTGCAGCTTGTGTTCGTCCGTCTGCACCTGACCCACCACCGGTCGGACGGTCGCGACCACTCGCCCGTCCGCCGCCTCCGCGGTCTCTCGCACGACGCTCTCTACGAACGAGTCGAGACTGACCTCGCTCGGACGAACGGTTGCCGTCGACTGCTCCGCCGCGGCTACCAGCAGAAGCTCTTCGATCACGCGGCTGAGGCGCTCGCCGTAGGCCACCGCGCCGGCCAGCAGGTTCTTGCGGCGCTCGTCGTCGAGTCGGTCACCGAGACGAGCAACGGTTTCGATCGTGCCGACGATGGCCGCGACGGGTGTGCGCAGCTCGTGCGACACGGTGGCGACGAACTCACCCTTCTGGCGGTTCAGATCGAGCTGATGCAGGTAGGCCGCTTCGATCTCCTCGAAGAGGCGGGCGTTCGCGACGGACAACGCCGCCTGGTGCGCGAACGTCGCCACGGTCGCGGTCTGATCGCTGAGGCTGCGCTTGTCGCAGAACGCACCGACGACCAGGGGGACGCCGATGTCGCCCGCCGAGGCGACGATCGCGCGCCTCGCCGGAGGCAACGCGAGCCGTGTCGTCAGCAAGCGATCGTGCAGCTCGACCTCGCGAGCGTCGTCGCCATCGAGGAGCGCGCGCAGTGCGGCGATCGCATCCGTCGTGGCGGCGCGCCCTCCCCCACTGTCGACGATCATCCCGGCCCACTGGCCGCGGGCGTCGAGCGAGCAACACATCGCGGACGTCGCGTTCGTCATCGTGCGGATCTCGTCCGCAGCGGTGACGAGCGCGTCGTCGAACGTGCGCAACCGAGAGGTGCGCGCCGATGCCTCCAGCAGTCGCGTCACTCGCTGGTACTCCGCCGAACGCGCGACGACCCGCCGGCCGCCGACCACGAGCGCGATCGCACCGAAGACGGCACACCCGGCGAGGCATGCGAGCGCGGCAACGAGAAGCGGTGCCCAGACCGACGCGAGGGCCATGACCACAAATCGGTCCATGAGCGAGGGCGGTTGAGATCACCGCGCGCTGTCCATACGGACTAGTCCGGCCGAACTAACCGGACACTCCTCTCCGTGGTCAGCCTGACATGGTCCGTACGGGTTCTGGGAAATGAACCAGATGACTCTGGCTGGATCCTCAAGTTTTTCATTGACTTCTACCGATGACTGACGTGGGAGATGCGTCGTTGAAGGGAGACCAGGTGATGGGCGACGAGGCCGAACACGCTCAGCTGATCGAGCGGCACTTGCCGCTCGTGAACCATGTCGTGCTGCAGGTGGCTGTGCGGTTCCCGAAGTACGTCGACCGCCAGGAACTGGCTCGGGCCGGGGCACTCGGCCTGGTCGAGGCAGCCCGCCGCTTCGACGAGACTCGCGGCGTTCCCTTCGATCGCTTCGCCGCGCGACGTATCCGCGGTGCGATCCTCGATTCCGTGCGCGCCGCTGACTGGGCGCCTCGCTCGGTGCGCACGCTCGGACGCAAGCTCGAGCAGGTCGAGCAGGAGCTCGCCAACAACGGTGGCGAGCTGCCCTCCACCAACGAAGTCGCCGACGCGCTCGGCCTTTCTCGCGACGAGCTGCACCGGCTCCGTGACCGGGTGTTCCGCTCGGTCGTGCTGGCGCTCGAGCACGTGGTTTCCGCTCCCGACGACGACGGTCTGACGCTTGTCGACGTGCTCGCTGACCGCACCGCGGTCGAGCCGTCGGAAGAGCTCGAGACCCGCGAGCTGCTCGGCTACCTCCGTGACGCTGTGGGCCTGCTGCCCGAACGTCACCGCTTGGTGGTCGTCGGCTACTTCCTCGAGGGCAAGACGTCCCTCGAGCTCGCGCAGCTTCTCGACGTGACCGAGTCGCGAATCAGCCAGTTGCGCAGCGAGGCGCTGGAGATGCTGAAGGAAGGCATCGAGGCGCAGTACTCGCACACGGTCGAGCCGGCCCCGCGTGGCCGCGCCGCCCGTCGCCGGGCGGACTACGCCGTGGCAATCGGTGGCGCCAGCGAGTGGCGCGACCGCATCACCGCCTCCGTGTAACGACACAAATCGCTCGCCCTTCGGGGTCGCTCTTGTGCCGTCAAGCGGCGCCTTCGAACACCGCGGCTTTGACGCCGCGTTGCGCGAGGTCGCTGAGGAACGGCAGGGGATCCACGAGCTCGGCGAGACCACCCGCGCCCGGCCGGCGCAGCTCACGGAGCCCGGCCTGCACGGCAGCGACCGCTGACACGGTCCCGGCGGCGACCGCCGGACGATCCATGGCACCGAGCACCTGCACGACTCGAGCGGTCCCGCGTCGCCCGCGCACTTCGACTCGGATGCCGCCCGGTCCGCCCTCGGGATGCGGCGGTCGCAACATCGGAAGCCGGGCGGTGATCCGGTCTCGGCGATTGGCGCCGAGGCGAGCGGTGATCCGCTCGACGCCCGGGAATGCCGGCTCGAGCAGCAACGCGTCCGGCAACGCGGCCCGGTAGCAATCAGCCCCGCCGACGGGATCGGGGAACCAGCACAGCTCGCGGCCTGAACCGGCGCGGCGCGTGACCCACGCGCCGTCCCGCCAGTCGAGCGCTTCACCGGCGAGGGCCCGATGGTGGGCTTGTGCACACGAAGGCCCTCCGGTGCCGACCTTGGCGATGTGCACCTCGTCGACTTGGTCGAGGCTCGCCGCCGCGTGCGCAGCCAGCACGCAGGTGAGCCCTGGCGAGAACCCGGCGCCGATCACCAGCGACACCTCGCGCTCGCGGGCGAGACCATCGAGCTCGAGCAGCGCCCGTACGTCGTCGATTCCGTCGGCGACCGACACGACCGGCACGCCACGCTCGAGCAGCTCCCGGGCCCGGACTGCGTGTTCCCAACCGGGCAGGGTCAGCACCGCGACGTCCACGTCGCGACTGTCGGACACCGAGGCCTGGTCGTCTCCGAGCGACGCAACCACCGCGGCGGCGCGTCCCTCGTCCTCGTCGTCGATGAGAACGCGCGCGACCGCGGTCGACGACACGAGTTGGCGCGCCGCTCGCGCGCCGACGGCTCCGGCGCCCACGACGCCGACGCGCATCACCGAAGGTCGGGACCCGAAAGCTCTCGCCAGCCACCTTGCTGCGGCGGTGTCCCACCGGTTCCCCGCAAGCGCAAGATGGCGGCGATCACGCCTGCGAGTCCGAGTGCCAGCAGGGCACGACGAAACGCTTTCATCGTGGGGCTAGTAAGAATCGAACTTACGACCTCATCCTTATCAGGGATGCGCTCTAACCGACTGAGCTATAGCCCCATGGCCGCTCGGGCCGAAGTGTCACGCTAGCGCTTGTTCACATCGGCACTCGAAGGGATCGGGCGAGCCGTTTCTTCCTCGATCACGGTGACGCGGACGCCGCCGACGAGGTCGCTGATGAGGTTGAAGAGCACGGTCAGCAACACGTTGAACGCGCTTCCGGCGATCACGAGGATCAGCCCCGCCAGCAGGCTCGCCCGGAAGATCGTGCCGCCCTTGAACGAGAACGTCTTGAAGGCGCCGATGTCCTTGATGAAGCTCTCGATGCTCCCGATCGTCCCGGCTGCGCCGGCGACGTTGTAGAGGAGCGTTCCCGCCACCATCACGACGACGAAGAGGCAGAAGTAGAACAGCAGCGACAGCCGCAGCACGGACCACGGATCGATGTGGCGCACGACGCGATGCACCTTCCGGGCCCTCAACCGCCCGAGCTTCTTGCGCTCGCGCCGGCTCAACTTGTGCGGCGCAGCGTGCGCGACCTCGGGCGCTTCCGGCTCGACCGGCGCGAGTGCGGGATCGCCCGGCGCGAACCGATGACGGCGCTTCGGAACGACGAGGCCGTTGTCGGTGTCCCCGACGGTCCCGGGCGCGGCAGTCACCCCGGGCTGGTCGGCTGACACGTCGCCAAGTCTACGGGATCGGGTTGTGGCGCTGATCTGCATCCACCTCCCTCACGCCGAGCGCGGGCGCGGGCGTGCGACGAGTCGACGCGCACCCGCACCTCCACCTCGTCGCCATCGGCCTCGAACGACTCCAACACGGCACCGTTCGCGACTGCGACCTGCTCGGCGGCGTCGCGCCCCTCCGCCACGCCGGCGAGCGCAGCTGCATCAGCGGCCGTCCGTGCGTGTGCCCGGTGGGTTGCCGTGGTACCGAGCCGCACCAGCAACAGCATCGCCACACACGCAACGAGCACGACGAGGGCGTACAAGGGCAGCAACTGCCCGCGATCAGATCGGGCGCGCATGGCCCACCTCCTCAACAGCATCGAGTTGTGAGGGGGAAGTGCGGGCGGGTTACTCGTCGTCGGTAGAAAGCACCGGCGCCACGGCCGCGACCTGTTGGCCGGACTCGAGGTTCATCACCCGGACGCCCGTGGCGTCGCGGCCCTGCGAGGAGATCTCGCGCACGGAGGTGCGGATGACGATGCCGCCCGAGGCGATCACGAAGATCTCGTCATCGAGGCGAACCATGAACGCCGCGACCACGTAGCCCTTCTTGGCCGTGAGCTTGATCGCCCGGACGCCCTGCCCGCCACGACCCTGCCGGTTGAAGTGCTCGAGCTGCGTGCGCTTGCCGTATCCCGCGTCGGTGACGATGAGGATGGCGGTGTCGTCGCGACACGTGTCGAGCGAGACGACCTCGTCGTCCGTGCGCATCTTCATGCCTCGGACGCCTGCGGCTGCCCGTCCCATCGGCCGCACGTCGTCTTCGCTGAAGCGAATGCCCTGGCCGAGCTTCGAGACCATGAGGATGTCGTCACCCCCGTTGGTCGGGATGACCTTCACGAGCTCGTCGCCGTTGCGCAGGTTCAAAGCGATGATGCCACTGCGCAGCGACGAGTCGTACTCGTTGAACTTGGTCTTCTTGACCTGTCCTTGCTTCGTCGCGAAGAAGAGGAACCGATTCGTCTCGTAGTCCCGCGTGTCGATGATCGCCTGGATCTTCTCGTCAGGCTGCAGCGGGAGCAGGTTCACGATCGCGGTGCCGCGAGCAGTGCGGTCCTTCATCGGGATCTCGTGCGCCTTCAACCGGTAGACACGACCACGGTTGGAGAAGAACAAGAGATAGGCGTGGGCGGTTGTCGTGAGGATCTGCGTGACGTAGTCCTCGTCGCGCAACTTGGCGCCGGCGATTCCGCGGCCACCACGTCCCTGCGTGCGGAACGTGTCCGCGGGCATCGTCTTCGTGTACCCCTTGGCCGACAGGGTGACGATGAGGTCCTCGTCGTCGATGAGGTCCTCGATGTCCATGTCGCCGGTGTCGAATGTGATCTTGCTCTTGCGTTCCGTGGCGAACTTGTCCTTGATCTCGACGAGTTCGGTCTGGATGACCTCGTTCAGCCTGGACGGACTGGCGAGGATCGCCTTCAGCTCCTTGATCGTCGCCTGGAGCTTCTTCATCTCCTCGTCGAGCTCGTCCTTGCCGAGACGCGTCAGCTGATGCAGCCGCATGTCGAGGATGTGCTCCGTCTGCACCTCACTGAACTCGAAGGGCTTGGCCATCAAGGCATCCTTGGCGGCCGAGCGGTTCGCCGACTTGCGGATGGCGGCGATGATCTTGTCGATCATGCCGAGGGCCTTCAGCAACCCTTCGACGATGTGCGCCCGCTTCTCCGCCTTGTCGAGACGGAACTGCGAACGGCGGGTGATGACTTCCTGCTGGTGCTCGATGTAGTGGCTGAGCGCGTCCTTGAGGTTCAGCGTGCGCGGGACACCGTCGACGAGGGCGACGGCGTTCACCGCGAAGTTCGACTGCAACGGCGTGTGCTTGTACAGGTTGTTGAGGATGACGAGCGCGGGCGCGTCCTTCTTCAACTTGATCACGAGGCGCGTCTTGCCGTTCGCCGACTCGTCGTTGACGTCGGAGATGCCTTCGATCTGTCGCGTCTCGACGAGTTCCTTGATCTTCGCCGCGGTGTTCGAGATCGACGTCTGGTACGGCATCTCCGTCACGACGATCTCGTCGTTGCGTTTGCCTTCCTCGATCTCCGCGACGGCGCGGAGGCGGATCGAGCCGCGACCGGTGCGATACGCATCCATGATCCCCTGACGGCCCATGATCTGTGCGCCGGTGGGGAAATCGGGACCCTTGACGAAGTTCATCAGGTCGTCGACCGTCGCCTCGGGGTTGTCGATGAGATGGATCGTCGCATCGATCACCTCGCCGAGGTTGTGCGGCGGGATGTTCGTGGCCATGCCGACGGCAATACCGGTGTTGCCGTTCACCAACAGGTTGGGGAAACGACTGGGGAGAACCGACGGCTGGGTGAACTCGCCCGAGTAGTTCGGTTCGAAGTCGACGGTGTTCTCGTCGATTCCGTCGATCATCCGCATCGCGAGCGTGGACAATCGGCACTCGGTGTACCGCGCCGCGGCGGGACCGAAGTCGGGACTTCCGAAGTTGCCGTGCCCGTCCACGAGCGGATGCCGCAACGTGAAGTCCTGCGCCAGACGAACGAGCGCGTCGTAGATCGCGCTGTCGCCGTGCGGGTGGTACTTGCCCATGACGTCGCCGGTGACGCGCGCGCACTTCATGTGCGAACGATCCGGGCGGGCGCCGATGTCGTACATCCCCCACAAGATGCGGCGCTGTACGGGCTTGAGGCCGTCCTTCACGTCGGGCAGTGCCCGAGCCGTGATGACGGACATGGAGTAGTCGAGGAACGACCGCTCCATCTCCTCCTGGATCTCGATCGGCTCGAAGTTGCCGAAGATCAGCGACGCCTGGTCGCCGTCTCCGGGCGGCAAGTCACTCATGCGTGTGTCCCTTAGATGTCCAGGAAGCGAACATCGTCGGCGTTCGTGACGATGAACTGCTTCCGGCTCTCGACGTCGTCGCCCATCAACGTGGCGATGGCCTTGTCGGCGAGGATGTCCTTCTCGACGGTCACGCGCAGCAACGTGCGGTGCTCGGGATCCATGGTGGTGACCTGGAGCTCCTCCCAGTCCATCTCACCGAGACCCTTGAGTCGTTGGAAGTCCTTCTTGTGGTCGGGGTTGGCCGCGAGGAACTCAGCCTTCGCAGCGTCGTCCTTCAGGTAGATCTTCTCCCTGCCGACCTCGGTCGAGTACAGCGGCGGCTGTGCGATGAAGATGTGACCGAGATCCACGAGCGACTTCATGTTCCGGTAGAAGAACGTGAGCAGCAACGTGCGGATGTGGCTGCCGTCGACGTCGGCGTCGCACATGCAGATCACCTTGTCGTAGCGGCGCTTCTCGACGTCGAACTCTTCCCCGACGCCACCGCCGATGGCCGAGATGATCGCTTGGATCTCGAGGTTCTTCAGCATCTTGTCGAGCCGCGCCCGCTCGACGTTGAGGATCTTCCCGCGGATCGGCAGGATCGCCTGCGTCTTGGGGTTCCGTGCTGCAACCGCAGGACCGCCGGCGGAATCACCTTCGACGATGAACAGCTCGCGCTCGGACCGATCCTTCGACGTGCAGTCACGGAGCTTGTCGGGCATGCCCGCGCCGTCGAGGAGCGTCTTGTTGCGGATGACGTCGCGCGCCTTGCGCGCGGCGGCTCGGGCCTGTGACGCCGCGATCGCCTTCTTGACGATCTTGTTGGCCTCGGTCGGGTGCTCCTCGAGCCAGTCGCCCAACTTCTCGTTCGTCGCCTTCTGGACGAGCGTCTTCATGCTCGTGTTACCGAGCTTCGCCTTCGTCTGGCCTTCGAACTGCGGATCGCGCAGGCGCACGGAGATGATCGCCGTGATGCCTTCGCGGATGTCCTCACCTTGGAGGTTCTCGTCTTTTTCCTTGAGGTGGTTCTTCGCGCGGGCCCACTTGTTGACGACGCTGGTGAGCGCCGCCCGGAAGCCCTCTTCGTGCGTGCCACCCTCGATCGTGCTGATGCCGTTGGCGAACGAGTGGATTCCGTCGGTCTGGTAGCCCGTGCTCCACTGGAACGCGAGCTCGACCTCCTGACCATCTTCGGACTGCTCGAAGTAGCCGACCCGGTTGAACAGCGCTTCCTTGGATTCGTTGACGTGCTTGACGAAGTCGACGATGCCGCCCGCGTACCGGTAGGTCGTCTGTTGGGTGTCGTGTCCCTCGCGCTCGTCCGCGAAGCGGATCTCGAGGCCCTTGTTGAGGAACGCCATCATCTGCAGGCGTTCGAGGATGGTGCGCGCCGAGAAGTCGACCGTCTCGAAGATCGTCTCGTCCGGCCAGAACGTGACCGTCGTACCCGTGCGGCTGCGCGGCGCGTCGCCGGTGACCTTCAACTTCGCCTTCGGCTTGCCGCCATCGGCGAACTCCATCATGTGGCGCTTGCCGTTGCGGTCGACCTCGACGATCAGCCGCTTCGACAGCGCGTTCACCACCGAGACCCCCACACCGTGGAGGCCGCCGGACACCTTGTAGCCCTCGCCGCCGAACTTCCCGCCGCCGTGCAGCTTCGTGAGCGCGATCTCGACGCCCGAGATCTTGTGCTGGGGGTGGATGTCGACCGGAATGCCGCGACCGTTGTCGACGACCCGGCAGCCGCCGTCCTTCAGGATGGTGACGTCGATGCGCGTGCAGTAGCCCGCCATGGCCTCGTCCACGGAGTTGTCGACGACCTCCCAGACGAGGTGGTGCAGGCCGCTCGGGCCCGTGCTGCCGATGTACATCCCGGGCCGTTTGCGGACCGGTTCGAGGCCCTCGAGGACCTGCATGTCCCCGGCGCCATAGGTGCTACTTGCCTTTGCCAACGCGCGCCTCTCGAACGAACGGTTCTGCCGGTGTTCCGATAGCGCCTGACCAGGGGTTTTTCAGGCTGCAGCGACGGATCACGATGGGTGAAAGTCTACCAGCGCGGAGTGACAGCGAAGGCGTTCCAGACACGCTCTGAGCAGGAATTCTCCGCGTCCTAGGACGCCCTGACCCGGACTTCGATTCGGGTGACGACTCCCTCACCGAATTCGGTGGCAAATCGCTCCAGAAGGCCCGCTTGCTCGAACCGAAATCGGGTCGCCCAGGCCGGTGCATCGACCACCACCAACAAGCACTGGCCGTCCAGGGAGACAGGTTTCGCGTGCGAAGCGGTATCGGCACCAACGAGGGCATCCCATTCGGTGAAGACCGTGCGCACCGCGGCGATCCCGGGGTTGCCGAGGCTTCGCAGCACGCGATCGACCGTCTCCCCGATCGCCCGTGGCTCGTCGCGACGGTCAGCCATGGATCTGTCCGTTGTCGATGTACAGCACGCGATCGGGTTGCGCGCGCGGCGGGAGGCCCGCAGCAGAGGTGAGCACCGTCTGGCCCGTCGGGAGGTGCGCCAGCAGCGCGTCGCTGCGTTCCGGGTCGAGCTCGGAGAACACGTCGTCGAGCAACAAGACAGGAGGCGCGCCGGTCTCGCTGGTCACGAGCCTGTGCGCCGCCAGTCGCAACGCGAACGCGAGAGATCGCTGTTCCCCTTGGGATGCATGCGTGCGGCTGGGGAGGCCGTTGAGATGCACGTCGAGATCATCGCGGTGCGGTCCCACCAGGGTGACTCCGCGTCGAAGCTCGTCCTTGCGAACACGCACGAGCGCCGCGGCGAGGCCTTCGGCCATCCACGGCGCTTCGTAGGTCGCGGTCACGAGTGCCGAGGCATCGCCAGCCACCGCGGCATAGGTGTCCTGCAGCAGCGGCTCGAGCGTCGCCACGAGGTCTCGGCGCGCCGCAGCCAAGGCTTCTCCGAGCTCGATGAGCTTCGCGTCCCACACCTCGAGCGTGAAGGCCGCCGACTCGTCGAATCGGTTGCCTCCGGCAGCCTGCTTCAACAACGTGTTGCGCTGCCGCAGCACTCGATCGAGATCGCCGCGCAACTGGTCGTGGCGAGAGTGCAACGCGACGAGCGTGTCGTCCAGGAAACGCCGCCGGCCGGATGGCGCCCCTTTCACCAGCTCCAGGTCATCCGGCGCGAACACCGTCACCCGCAGGGCACCCAGCAGATCCCGCGTTCGCTGCAACCGTTGCTTGTTGACATACACGCGACCGCGGCCCGTAGCCGACAGCTCGGCCTCGATCAGCACCGCTCGGCCCTCGGCGTCGCACTCCGCCCGCACGACCGCGGCGTTCGATCCGGCGCGGATCAAGGCATCGACGGGTGCGCCGCGGAACGAATCGAGCGTGGCGACGTACGCAAGCCCTTCGAGGAGGTTGGTCTTGCCTTGGCCGTTCGCACCGAGGATCGCCGTGACGCCCGACGACAGCGAGACGTCAGCGGTCGCGTACGAGCGGAAGTCGGTCAGCCAGAGACGCCGGACGAGCAACTAGGAGACGCGCACGGGCATGAGCAGGTACAAGAACTCGCCCCCGTCCGTCGAGCGGATCACCGCGGGCTTCAGCGCGTCCAGCGTCGACACGACGACCTCGTCCCCTGGTGTCACCTCGACTCCGTCGAGGAGGTACTCGGGGTTGAACGCCACAGTGAGCTCGGTGCCTTCGTACTTCGCGTCGAGCTCTTCGTGCGCCTGGCCGACGTCTTGGGTGATCGCCACCAGCTCGAGCCCGTCCGTGCGCATCACCATTCGCACGGGCGTGGCCTCACGCGCCATGAGCTTCACGCGTCGCACGGCTTCGAGCAGCGCCTCGCGTCCCACGGTGAGCCTGTTCGGGTAGCTGGCCGGGATCAGGCCTCGGTAGTTCGGAAACTCACCCTCGATCAGTCGCGTCGTCAGGCGGATGGAGCCGACCTGGAACGAGGCGTCGCGCTCACCGAGGCGAAGTTCGACGTTCTCCGCGCCAGCCAGGACACGAGCCAGCTCCGACAGAGCTCGAGACGGCACCAACACGTGCTGGCCTTCCGACAACACCGCGGCGCCGGGGAGGTCACGAACCGCAAGCCGGTACGAGTCCGTTGCGACGAGCCGCAGGCCACCCTCTTCCGACGCCAGGAGCACACCCGTGAGGATCGGTCGTGCGTCGTCCGAGCTCGCCGCGGGAACCACCTGCTTCAACGCGGCGGACAACTCGCTCGCCGCAATCGTGAGCGGATCTCCCGCCGGCTCGGGCAGCCGCGGGTACTCCTCGGCCGGGAGGATGCGGATGGTGAACTCGGCGCGCCCCGAGGTGATGCGCGCTTCTTCCTCGTCGATGTCGACGACAACCGCGCCGGCCGGCAACGCGCGCACGATCTCCGCGGCGAGCCGTCCGGGGAGCACGACGAGACCATCGTTCTCTCCGTTGACCGTGATGGTGACCTCGATCGTGAGGTCGGTGTCGCTGCCGGTCAGTTGCAGCTCGTTGCCTGTCAGCTGCGCGCGGATGCCCGACAGCACCGGCATCGCACCGCCTCGAGTCGACACCGCCCGCCCCGCGCTACCCAGCGCTTCGACCAACACATCGCGTTCACATCGGAACTTCACAGCTACTCGCTTTCTGGATGTCAGGTTCCTAGGAACAGCGGTAGGCCCTGGGGATTGTGGACAAACGGCTGTTCGTGCAGGTCAGCGGGCGAACGGACATCCGAGTGTCGTCCCCAGCGTCGCGCAGACGGCGTGTGGTCCTGCGGACCCCTCTGGACAACCGTGGACCTGTCCACCGCGCGCCGGGGTGTTGTCCCCCGGTTGCACGGACGCTGTCCCCGCGGTCGTCCACAGACCTCACGTCGTGTTCTTGATCAGTTGGGTGAGTTCGTTCACCTGGTCGTAGACCTGGCGCTTCTCCCCCATCAGCTTCTCGATCTTCTGGACGGCGTGGATCACCGTCGTGTGATCGCTCTTGCCGAACGCCTTGGCGATCTGGGGAAAGCTCAGGTCGGTCACCTCACGACAGACGTACATCGCGATCTGGCGGGCGTTGACCAACGGACGAGTGCGGCTGCTCGAGAGCAGCTCGTCGATCGACAGACCGAACATCGTCGAGGTCGCGTCGAGGATCCGTTCCGCGGTGACGACTCGGGGCTGGCGATCGTTCAACAGGTCGCCGAGCACCTTCTGTGCGGACTCGAGCGACAGCGGCTCGTTGTAGAGGCTGGTGAACGCCGAGATGCGGGTCAACGCCCCTTCGAGCTCGCGGATGTTGTCGGTGATGTGGGTGGCGATGTACTCGAGCACCACATCGGGGATCTGCGTGGTCTGGCCTTCGGCCTTCTTGCGCAGGATGGCGAGCCGGGTCTCGAGGTCAGGCGGCTGGATGTCGGTGACCAAGCCGGACTTGAACCGCGTGCGGAGCCGATCCTCCAGCGCCGGCCAGTCGTCGGGGCGGCGGTCGCTCGAGAGCACCAGTTGGCGCCCGGTCTCGTGGAGGGCGTTGAAGGTGTGGAAGAACTCCTCGAGGGTCTCCTTCTTGCCTTCGAAGAACTGGATGTCGTCGACGAGCAGCACGTCGACGCCGCGGTAGCGGCGCTTGAACGAGTCGGCGACACCCGTGCGGATGGAGTCGACGAACTCACTGAGGAACGTCTCACTCGAGACGTACCGCACGCGGTAGCCGCGGTAGTTCTCGTGGACGTAGTGCCCGATGGCCTGGAGCAGGTGCGTCTTGCCGAGACCCGCGTCGCCGTAGACGAACAGCGGGTTGTAGGCCAGACCTGGCCGTTCTGCGACGGTCAACGCCGCGGCGTGGGCGAATCGGTTGGACGAGCCGATGACGAACGCGTCGAAGGTGTACCGAGGGTTGAGCGTGTCGCCGGTGCGTGGCCCAGGCCGGTCGTCGTGGCCGGCCGCGTGTTCGTCGCGCCCCCCGGCGTCCGCGGGTCGGGTCTCGGAGATCGTCGAGGCCGATCGTGGCGGTTCCTCGAAAACGTCGAACGCGGGCAGTTGCTCGGGGGCGTCCGGCCGCACCTCGATCTCGATCTCGCGGCTGGCGCCGACATCGGTGAGCGCGGCGCGCACCATCTCGAGGTAGCGAGACTCGATGCGCTCCTTGACCCACGGGCTCGGCACACAAAGGACCAATCGGTCGTCATCGACGCGCAGTGCGGTCGTCTCGGCGAACGAGGACAGCCACACCGCTTCGGAGACCTGCTCCCGCAAGACCGCCGCGCACGACGTCCACAGGAGTTGCGCTTCGCCCACCAGCCTGAACGCCTCCCCTGCTCGCTCCGAGTCCACAGTTACGTCCACACTCTGTGGACAACCGACGGGCTTTTCGGACAGCACGCAGCGCGTCCAGTACCCGTACCGTCACGAGCCGTGGTGAGAGCTGGGCGCAAGCGTCCGCTTGGACAACTCGCGGCGCCGACCCCCACTCCGTCCGTGGCTCGGGCACCGTAGCACCCTGTCCACAGGCTTCCAAGGGCCCACGACCAGCCGTTTTTCTTGCGGCACAAGGGATCGGGGCGATTTCGGGGCTGTGGACGCCGATTGCCGTCGAGGCAGGTTTTCCTCTACCCTGACGGGGCGCGACACGACTCGCGCCCGGTCTGCGCGCCTGCAAGGTGCGAGAGTCGCAAACCGCGAGGCCCTTGCCTCGGCCCCGCAGAAGAGGAACCAGTGAAGCGCACGTATCAGCCCAACAACCGGAAACGAGCGAAGCGCCACGGCTTCCGGCATCGCATGTCGACCCGCGCGGGGCGGGCCATCCTTCGGTCGCGGCGCCTCAAGGGCCGCCACCGTCTCTCGGCCTGACCCACGGCGTTCGTCCGTGCGGTGTCGTCTTCCTCAGCCTCCGATGTCGGCCGTTTGCACGGCCGGCGGACTTTCGCGGCGCTCCGCCGGGGTGGGACCCGCCGTCGCTCCGGTCCGATCATGATCACCTCCGTTCACCGCAGCGACACCGACTCGGTGCGCGTCGCGTACGCCATCCCGAAGGCCGTCGGACCAGCCGTCGTGCGCAATCGGCTACGTCGCCGGCTGCGGGCGATCGTCCGTGAGCTTCCGTGGGCGCCCGGCGACCACCTCATCTCCGCGTCACCGGTGGCGGCGGAACTGTCGTTCGACCAGCTCAGAGGCCATGTCGAGGCGGCGGCCCCCGCATGACGAACGAACCGCTACCCCGGCCGTCATGGCCCGCCCGCCCGCTGATCGCGATGGTGCGGCTCTACCAACACGCCCGAGCCGGCCGTCCCTCGCCATGCAGGTTCGATCCATCCTGTTCCACGTACGCCCTCGACGCGTTGCGCCAACACGGTGCAGGTCGGGGCTCGTGGCTCGCCGTCCGGCGCATCTCTCGCTGCCACCCGTGGGGTGGCCACGGTTGGGACCCCGTTCCTCCCAACCCTCGCACAAAGGTTGAGAACATATGTTCGTAGCCATCGACTTCTTCGCGCCGTTCGCGAACTTGCTGGCCTTCTTCTACGAGATCTGGCCGTCCTATGGCGGCGCGATCGCGCTGCTCACGCTGACCGTCATGGTGGTGCTGACCCCGCTGACGCTCAAGGGCACGCGGTCGATGATGACGCTCCAGGCCTTGCAGCCGGAGATGAAGAAGATCCAGGCGCAGTACAAGGACGACCGCCAGAAGCTCAACGAAGAGCTGCTCAAGTTCTACAAAGAGAACAACATCAACCCGCTCGGCGGCTGCTTGCCGCTGCTGATCCAGCTGCCGATCTTCATCATCCTCTACGAGGTCTTGCGGGGGCTCACGAACACTGCCGCGAACGGCACATTCGACCCGAAGTACATCAGCCACTCGAGCAAGCTGTATCAGGACCTGCACGGCAGCACCGAGATGATGTCGTGGGGGATGGACTTGTCGAAGTCCGTCACGAAGGTGATGAGCGAGTCGGGGTTCGTCCACGCACTCCCGATCATCATCATGATCATCTTCGTGGCTGCCACGAGCATGATCCAGCAGAAGCAGATCAGTGGACGGAACCCGGCCGCCGCGAGCAACCCTCAGCAGCAGATGCTCATGAAGATCGGCCCGATCATGCTCACGTTCATCTCGATCGTCTATCCGGCCGGTCTGGTCGTGTACTTGCTGGTCTCGAACCTGTACCGCGTCGGCCAGCAGGCCCTGATCTCTCGCACGATCTACTCGAGTCCGGAAGCCAAGAAGCTGCTGGAGGCTCAGGCTCGTGACGCCGAGGAGAAGGCGAAGTCGGGCGTGCCGCAAAAGGGGTTCTTCAAGCAGTTGCTCGGCGATGCGGCGCCCCAGATGAACCGGGACAAAGCCACTTCGAACGGCGGGTCCAAGTCGGCCAAGTCGTCACCAGGTTCCAACAAACCGCCGGCGGCACGCAGCAACGGGGGCGGTCGGACGACCCCACCAAAGAACCGATCTGCCGCTGCGCGCAAGCGGAAGAAGCGGAAGTAGCGCCATGGAATGGGTCGAGACGACGGGCAAGACCGTCGAAGAGGCGAAGGAAGCCGCCCTCGATCAGCTCGGCGTTCACGAGGACGACGCCGAGATCGAGGTGCTCGAATCACCTCGGGTTGGCCTGTTCGGCCGGATGCGTGGAGAGGCCCGGGTTCGAGCCCGAGTTCGACCGACCCAGCCGCGTGCGAAGACCGAACGTCGTGACCGGCGTCGCCGCCGCCCCGACGGGCCACGCCGGAACGATGGCGCCACCGAGCACGAAGATCGGCCGGCGGTCGCGAGCTCGCCAGCGGGCGGGTCTGCAGAGGGTACGCAACCGCGTCGATCTCGACGGGGCCGCGGCGGCAGTGGCAGTGGACAGAAGAGCGGACGATCGGCGAGCACAGGTGCTCGCGCGGCAACCGGTGAGGAAGGGAACACGATGGTCGAGGCTGAGAACGGCAACGACGCCACGGTGGAGGAGCAGGCCGCAATCATGCGGACGTTCCTCGAAGGGCTGGTCGATGCCTTCGATCTCGAGGCCACTTTCACCGAGGATCGGGTGGACGAGGACACGATCGAGTTGAAGGTCAACGGGGGGAACCTCGGCCTGCTGATCGGGCCAAAGGGCCAGACGTTGCAGGCAGTACAAGAGCTGGCTCGTACCGTCGTGCAGCGCCAGGCAACAGGTACGCATCACGGCCGGGTCCGAATCGACATCGGCGGCTACCGTGAGCGGCGCCGAGAGGCCTTGGAGCGCTTCGCCACCCAGGTCGCGCAGGATGTGCTGGCATCCGGCTCTGCCAAGGCGCTCGAGCCGATGCATCCCGCTGATCGCAAGGTGGTACACGACACGATCAACGACATCGAGGGCGTCGCCACCACGTCGGAGGGCGAAGAGCCACGGCGTCGAGTCGTGATCATGCCTGCCGAAGCGGCGGAGAGCGCCTGATCGACCAGCTGGCTCCCATCCTGGAGCGGGCACAGCGCCTGGGCTTCATCGGGCCGGGTCCGATCGAGGGTCATCGGCAGCACGCCGAAGGATTTCGGATCGGCGAGCCGCCACATCGGGCGCTCGACCTGGGGAGCGGTGGTGGGCTTCCGGGCCTCGTACTCGCGCTGGGGTGGCCGGAGAGCGAGTGGGTCCTGCTCGATGCCAATGAGCGCCGGACCGCGTTCCTGGAGCAGGCCGTTGGTGAGCTCGGGTTGGGGGAACGGGTCGTTGTGCGCCGAGGGCGCGCCGAGGATGCGGCCCGGGACGTTGATCTCCGTCACGGCTTTGACTTGGTCGCGGCCCGGGGATTCGGACCGCCGGCCGTGACAGCCGAGTGCGCAGCGGGATTCCTGCAGGTCAATGGCCTGCTGCTTGTGAGTGAGCCGCCGGACACCGACCCGTCCCGCTGGCCGGCAGCTGGTCTGGCGATGTTGGGCCTTGCCGATGCGGGCGTCGTCGGAGGGACTCGTTGCCTTCGGCAAGTCAGAGCCGCACCCGAGGTCGTGCCGCGGCGGACGGGCGTGCCGGCCAAGCGTCCGCTCTGGTGATCACTTCGTTTCACGTGAAACGTCGTGACTGACCGTCCGGCGCGTTTCACGTGAAACAACATCTGCCCCTTGACCGGTGCCCCTTGCACCCAGCATCATCTGCGACTGGTGAGCGACGCCCCTTCCGATCTGGTTTCGCGCGGTCAGGCGATCTTCGAGCGATTGCGGACCGGGTCTCAACCTCCAGTCGAGGCTCCTCCGGATCCGCACGTTCCGGAGGCCGACGACGACGCGGCCGACACGCCAGCCGACAGCGCACTCGCTCCTCCTGTTGCTGAACCGGTCATCGCAGAAGAAACGGCGGTTCCGGTCGCACCGCCGCCCCTGGCCCAGGCCGTCGCACCGCCGTCACCGCTCGATGACCTCCCGGAGCCCGCTTTGGCGCCATCCAGCGAGCCCGACCCTCTGCGGTTCGCGCGACCCCTCCCCCGGGTCATCGCGGTCACGAACCAAAAAGGAGGCGTTGGCAAGACCACGACGGCAGTGAACCTGGGTGCAGCGCTCGCTGACCAGGGATTTCGCGTCCTGGTCGTCGATCTCGACCCCCAGGGCAACGCCACGACGGGGCTCGGGCTCAACACTCGGGACCTCCAGTCCTCGATGTACGAGGTGATCCTCCACGATGCCCCGATCGACGATTGCATCGAGGCGACCTCGGTCCGGAATCTCTTCGTGGCGCCGGCAAGCCTTGACCTTGCCGGTGCGGAGATCGAACTGGTGCCTGCGTTCAGCCGTGAGCTGAAGCTGCGCAAGGCCCTGGAGGAAGTGGAGTCGGAGTACGACTACGTGCTGATCGACTGCCCGCCGTCGTTGGGGCTGCTGACCGTGAACAGCCTGGCGGCGGCAACCGAAGTACTCGTGCCGATCCAGTGCGAGTACTACGCCCTCGAAGGTCTCGGCCAGCTGCTCCGCAACGTCACGCTCGTTCAGAAGAACCTCAACCAGGGACTCGAGCTCAGTGCCATCGTGCTGGTGATGTACGACGCCCGCACCAAGCTCTCCGACCAGGTCGTCCAAGAGGTGAAGGGACACTTCGGCGACAAGGTCTGCCGCACGATCGTGCCCCGCACCGTCCGGCTGTCAGAGGCCCCTTCGTACGGGCAGCCGATCACCGCATTCGATCCGACCTCGCGCGGCGCGATCGCCTACCGCGAGCTGGCAAAGGAGGTCAGTGGTGGCACGCCGCAGCGGGCTGGGTAGAGGGCTCGGGGCGCTGATCCCATCAGAGGTCGCCAAAGCCGAAGAAGGACCGCTGTCCTTCACCGAGCTGCCGCTCAACGTCATCGACACCAATCCGCATCAACCTCGGAAGGTGTTCGACGAGGAGGCGTTGGCCTCCCTGACGGCCTCCGTGCGGGAGCTCGGTGTGCTCCAGCCGATCCTCGTTCGCCCGCTCGCGGACGACAAGTACGAGCTGATCGCCGGCGAGCGGCGCTGGCGGGCTGCCAAGCGTGCAGGCCTGCCCTCCGTTCCGGCGATCATCCGCGAAGTCGACGACACCACCTCCCTCGAGCATGCACTCGTCGAGAACCTGCACCGCCAGGACCTGAATCCGCTCGAGGAAGCCGCGGCATACCAGCAGCTCATCGAGGATTTTCATCTCACCCACGACCAGGTCGCGGCCCGCGTCGGCAAGAGCCGGGCGGCGGTGAGCAACACCCTGCGGCTGTTCCAGCTCCCGCCGGCCATCCAGAAGCTGGTTGCCGAGAACCAACTCTCGGCCGGGCACGCGCGTGCCCAGCTCGGGCCACCCGATCGCGCCTACCAGGAGCAGTTGGCTCGGCGGGCAGTGGCCGAGAACCTCTCGGTGCGCGAGGTGGAGGAGTCGGTCCGCGCCCGGACCGATCTCGCCGAGGCCGCGACCCCCAGCTCGAGCGGCGGACAACCAGTGCGCAAGCTCCGCGCACCCGGCCTGCTCGAGCTCGAGGAGCTGTTCTCCCAATACCTGGACACCAAGGTGCAGGTCACGATGGGACCTCGCCGCGGCAAGGTCGTGATCGATTTCGCGGACCTCGAGGACCTCGAGCGGATCTACCGGCGGATTCTGGCCGAATAACTCTCAACTCGTGATCGAGAGTTGAGGTCAACCTTCAGTGCAGGTTGTCCACAGCTGTGCACATTCCTGTGGGTACCACGGTCTAGTCAGCGTGGAATCGGCTCCCGAGCCCACCGTGTCAAGGCTTCAACGAGCCTGTGAACGAGGGCGGGGGTCTGCTCGACGACCACTGCCGGCGGCCCGATCTCGCAGACGACGGCGGCCATGCGGGTCTCGCGCAGAATCGTGAGCTGCATGCCGGTGACGGGGGAGGCCGGACCCAGCACACCGTCGTCGGCGAGCTCCTCGAGCACGAGCTCGGCGAGACGGCGGCCGCCGATCGACTCGAACGCTCGGGCGGCGAAGAACGACGCGGCACACCGGGGCTCGTTGCGGATCGCGAGCGACAGGAAGACCTCGGCCGCGAACGCGTTGGCCTCGCCGGCCTGGACGGATTCGTCCGGATGATGCAGGACCACGACGATTGCGCCCGCTTCGGTCAGGGCTCGGCCGACCGCGTCGGCCAGCGCAGCGAGCCCACCGGTTTCACCGACCCCGATGCGGCGCCCTTGGAGGCGTCGAGGCGCGTCGAGGAGCTGTTGGGTTTCGCGCACGGAGGCCACCGGTGATGGCGAGGTGTCGGCCCGAAGCACTCGGTGCAGCGCTGCGACCGTGTCCGGTCCACACACCCGGTCGACCGTGAGGCCGGCGTTGCGCTGGAAGTGCTCGAGGGCGGCCTCGGTGCGGGGGCCGAAGATCGCGTCGACCCGCCCGGCGTCGAACCCGAGTGCGCCGAGGGATTCCTGCAACTCGCCGACGTCGTCGCCCCTGAGCATCGGCGCACGGATGTACAGCAGCCGATCGCCCAGTCGGTAGCCCGCTTCGACGAGCGAACCCCACGTCTGCGGACCGCACACCCCGTCGATCCTCAGGCCGCGCCGCTCCTGGAAGGAACGCACCGCGTCCTCGGTGGCAGGGCCGTAGTGGCCGTGATCGTCCGCGCTGACGTCGAACCCCAACCGGGCGAGCCGGTGCTGCACGTCGCGAACGGCGTCGCCGGAGTCGCCGGCCCGGAGCGGAAGAGGGGTGGTCACACGCGAAACGACCCGGGTCATCCGATGACCCGGGTCGTGCAACCTACCGGACGGTGGCTGGTCGCTAGGCGATGAACTCGCTGAGCTCCTGCAGCAGCTGGCCCTTGCCCTTGGCGCCGATCAGGCGCTTCACCGGCTGGCCATCGCGGAAAACGATGAGGGTGGGGATGCTCATCACTTCGTAGCGCCGAGCGGCGTCCGGGTTGTCGTCGACGTTGAGCTTGGCGACCTTCACCTTGCCGGCCTGCTCGGTGGCGATCTCCTCGAGGATCGGGGAGATCATCTTGCACGGACCGCACCACTCGGCCCAGAAGTCGACGATGACAGGCTCGGATGCGGAGCCGATCTCCTCGTCGAAGATGGTGTCGGTCAGGGTGCTGATGCCCTCAGCCATTGCGGGTTGCCTCTCCATGTCGGTCGGTGGGGGAACGAAGGTTGGAACGCCCGCGGCCCCGCTGGCATTCCGGCGGTGTCACGTGTGGTTCTCGAGCCAGCGTTCCGCGTCGATGGCGGCCATGCAGCCCGATCCGGCCGCAGTGATCGCTTGCCGGTACGTGTGGTCCTGCACGTCACCGCACGCAAACACGCCGGAGACGTTCGTGGAGGTCTGGCCCTCGCCGAGGCCCGTCACGAGGTAGCCGTTGTCCTCCATCGTGAGCTGGCCCTTGAACAGCCCGGTGTTCGGCTGGTGGCCGATGGCGACGAACAGCCCGGTGACGTCGAGGTCGCGTTCCTCACCTGTTTGCGTGTCCCGCAGCCTGATGCCTTCGACCTTGGTGTCGCCCTTGACGTCGACCACGGTCGAGTTCCAGATGAAGTCGATCTTGTCGTTCTCCAGCGCGCGGTCCTGCATGATCTTCGAGGCTCGGAGCTGGTCACGGCGGTGGATGACGGACACGGAGCTCGCGAACTTCGTGAGGAAGTTGGCCTCCTCGAGCGCGGAGTCACCGCCGCCCACGACCGCGATCTTCTGGTCGCGGAAGAAGAACCCGTCGCAGGTCGCGCACGCCGAGACGCCGAAGCCCATGAGCCGGGTCTCGCTCTCGATGCCGAGCAGGCGCGCCGAGGCGCCGGTCGCGATGATCACGCTCTTCGCCTGGTACTGGGCATCCTCC
>DASUCS010000364.1:0-3529 GCA_036275935.1 Acidimicrobiales bacterium | reverse complement strand
GAGGTCTGGGAGGAAGACGGTCGTGCCGGTACGCAACGCCTCGGCTGCGGGGTGCTCGCCGTCGGGGTCCGGGGGATAGTCGCGGCACAGCTCGTCGACGAGGGCTTGCTGGTTCGGATCCGAGGCCACCGCCGCCGTGCGGCGGATCACCTCTTCGCCGGCCACATCGATGAAGCACACGTCGCCGAGGTACGGCACGAGGAGCTTCGCCAACGCGAGCAGGTTGCGCTCGAAGTCGAGTGATGCGCCCAGTACGTCGGCACAGCGCGCGAGGAACTGCTCGGCGCGGCCGCGGGTCGCATCGGTCGAGACGCTGACGACGCCGTGCAAGGCGCCGCTCGCGTCGTACAGCGGAGAGTCGATCGTATGCACGGACAGCGGCGTGCCGTCCTTGCGGATGACGTCGAAGGTGCCCTCCCACGTCAGGCCGTGCGAGAGCGCAGCCATGATCTCGCGGGCGGTGTCCGGATCGATGGCGACGCCGGAGAAGTCCGAGGCGAGCCGACCGACGAGCTCTTCCTTGGGCCAGCCGTACAGCTCCTCCGCGAAGCGGTTCGCAAACAGGATCCGGCCCTCGAGATCGATGGCCAACACCGCGGCATCCACCCGATCGAGCAGGTGTGACTCCAGGCTGATGAGCGCGGCCCGAGCGAGCGAGGGCGTGGTCCCAGCCATCGAACACAGGCTACGGCCGATGCTCAGACGTGGACCAAGCGGTCTTTTGGCCGTCCCGCGCCGGTTCGGGCGAACCTTCGCGGCGACCACGGATTTTCTTCTCAAGTCGCCATGACACACCGCCGATGCCTAGCCCGAACGAACTAGTCACTCCGTCGAGTGGGCGGCCACCGGCGGCATCGGAGGATCCAGTTGTCCCCGCCGCAGCACACACAACTCAACCCCGCAGCAGGCACCCGAATCTTGGTCGTCGACGACGACCGGGGCACCCGAATGCTCTTCGTCACCGCATTGGAGATGGCCGGCTACGAGTGCGTGGAAGCCCAGACCGCCGCGGACGCCCTCGACCTCCTCGACGCGGGGATCGGGGCAGTCGTCCTCGACAATCGCCTTCCCGACGGGCTGGGCATCGACGTGCTGCAGAGGATTCGGAACCGCGCCGGAGCGACCACGCTTCCAATCCTCCTCGTCACCGGCGACGAGCAGCTGACGGGGCCGGTCGACGGACTCGGCGCGGGAGCGACGGACTACCTGCTCAAGCCGATCTCCCCGGACGAGCTCGTCGCACGCGTGAGTGCGCACCTCCGCGGGCAGGCCGCGTGGTTTGCGCTGCTCGACGACCAGTTGCGCCAGCGCGCGTCGGTGGTCAACACACTGTTCACGATCGTGCCGCGGGAGTCCGCCGAGGAAACCGCGACGGCGATCTGCGACGAGCTGTTGTCGATGCAGCATGTGGACGGCATCGCTCTGGCCCGCCTCGACGAGACCGGGCGGTTCGTCGTGCTGGCCAGCAAGGGCGGGCTGGAGTTCGAGAACGCCATTCGCCGCCTGACGACGGCGAGACCGTCGTACTTGCTGAAGCGGGCGGACCAGCCGTGGATCGAGCTTCCGCAGCCCGGCCTCAGCACGGCACTGCTTCGCCTCGCGATCGCGCCGATGCGACTCGGAGGCCTCACTGTCGGTCTGCTCGTGCTCGGGTCGTCAACTGACGCTCCGCTCCCCGCACGAGCGCGGATGATCGATGAGCTCCTCGCCGAAGCGATCGACTACGCCGGGGTCGCGACCGGACTGCTCGGACTGTCGTTGCACGCACGGGCGGAGCGCGATCGCCGGCGCATGGACATGGCTGCACTCGTCCGGACGGGCGCGTTCGACGCGGCGTTCCAGCCCATGGTCGAACTGGAGGGCCGCGGCGTCGTCGGCTTCGAAGCGCTCACCCGGTTCCGGGACGGCTCGGGTCCCGAGGAGCGGTTCGCCGAAGCCGCGAGCTTGGGCCTCGGCATGGATCTCGAGCTCGCCACGTTGGCCACGGCGATCGACGCATCCCATGCGTTGACGGACGACACGTACCTCAGTGTGAACGTGTCGCCGAGCCTGGTGCTCGAACGCCGCGACGCGTTGTGCGCGGTGATTCAACGGGCCGACCGGCCGGTGGTCCTCGAGCTCACCGAGCACGATGCAGTCGAGGACTACACCGCGCTGCGCTCGGCACTACACGGTTTCGACCCGCAAGTGCGGGTGTCGATCGACGATGCCGGTGCGGGCTTCGCGAGTTTGCGTCACGTCGTGATGTTGCAACCCGACTTCGTCAAGCTCGACCGTTGCTGGGTGACCGGCATCGAGAGGGACCCAACACGGCAGGCGATGGTCGCAGGCTTGTCGCACTTCGCCCGAACCACTGGATGCGACCTCGTTGCCGAAGGCATCGAGGTCGAGGAGGAACGTCAGGCGTTGTCCGATCTCGACGTCCATTTCGGTCAGGGATATCTGTTGGGCCGCCCGGCAGTGGTGTCGTCGTGAACGGCATCGATCCTGTCATCGACCTCGCCGCGGCCGAGATCATCGATCTCGTCGAGTGGCCGGAACCGACGTTGGCCGAGGTCATGCGTTCGCCTGCAGTCCGACACGCAGCAAGCCGCGCACTGCGCGATCTCGACGAACATCACGACGCGGGCCCGTGGGTGGCGTTGTGCACCGAGACGAGCGAAGTGCTCGCGACGTCGCCGTCGCTCGACGCCGGTGAGATCTCGATGCTGCAGGAGCAGTTCGCGACGGGGTTGCACCTGGACAGCGATCGCGTGCCGATGGTCGTGATCGGGCTCGGTGACATTCGTAGGTTCAGCCCCGACGAACCGGCCTACGCCGCGGCGGAGATCGTGGTGCGGGCGTTGAGCGAGATCGTCCTTGCCGAGCATCGCGTCGCAGTGGCGACTGCACGCGCGGAGCAAGCCGAGGCACTCGCCGCCACAGATGCGTTGACCGGACTCGGCAACCAGCGAGCGTGGTGGGAGCGCATCGCGGAAGAGGACGCGCGCATCCATCGGTCCGATTCGTCGGCAGTGATCGCGGTCATCGATCTCGACGGCCTGAAGCGCGTGAACGACGAGCAGGGGCACCTGCACGGCGACCTTTTGCTGCGTATGGCGGCGCTCACGCTGCGCGACGCGGTGCGCACCTGCGACCATCTCGCGCGTGTCGGCGGGGACGAGTTCGCGGTGTTGGCGGTCGACTACGACGGGCACCCCGAAGTCCTGCTCGAGCGGCTCAGTGCCGCGCTCGAGGCGGCCGAGATCGAGGCGTCGATCGGCGTCGCGTCGCACAGGCCTGGTTCGACTCTCATCGAGGCCTACGCCCGGGCGGACGAGGCGATGTACGAGTGCAAGCGCCGGCGGCGGGGGACCCGCTGAGCCGCCGCAGCGCAGGGGCTTGCAACTCCCTACCTACTGGTCGGTAGGCTGGGCCTGGTATGGACCAATCGATCCTGCTGGAGCAGCTGACACCCGTCGCCGAGCGCCTCTACGACCGCCACGACGCGACCGCCAAGGAGTGGTTCCCGCACGAGCTGGTGCCGTGG
>DASUCS010000363.1:0-30047 GCA_036275935.1 Acidimicrobiales bacterium | reverse complement strand
GTCCTCGGGGCCGTAGCCCGACTGCTCGTACACCTGCTGCGCAGCGAGCTTCGTCATGTCCGAACCGATGAGCTTGATCGCACTCTTCGTGTCGAAGGTCGACGGCAGGTCGGTCGTCATCGACATGCCGACGATCTCCACGGCGCGGTCACGTAGCCCGTACTTGTCGACAACCTCCTCAGAGCACAGCACTGCCGCGCCCGACCCATCCGATGTCGGGCAACACTGCAGCTTCGTCAGCGGCTCGAACACCATCGGCGCCGCTTTGATCTCGTCGAGCGTGTACGACTCCTGGAACTGCGAGTACGGGTTGCGCGTCGAGTGCTCGTGGTTCTTGAACGCGATCTTCGCGAAGTGATCGGCGTTCGTGCCGTACTTCTCCATGTGCTCGCGACCCGCGTTGCCGAACATCTGTGCCGCCGGCGGTGCGGACGTGAACCCGCGCTGCTCGACCATCGCCATCATGTGCTTGTCCATCGGGATCGTGCGATCCGTGAACGTCATGCCGAGCGAGCCCTTCTGCATCTTCTCGAAGCCGAGCGCGAGCACGCAGTCCGCGATCCCGCCCTCGATGAACTGCTTCGCCATGAACAACGCCGTCGAACCGGTCGCGCAGTTGTTGTTCACGTTGTAGATGGGGATGCCGGTCAGGCCGAGTCCGTAGACGGCACGCTGGCCGCACGTCGACTCGCCGTACACGTAACCGACGCACGCCTGGTCGATCTCGTCGTAGGGGATACCGGCGTCCTGGAGTGCCTTCGTGCCCGCTTCCTCGGCCATCTGTGGGTAGTCCCAGTCCTCACGGCTACCAGGCTTCTCGAACTTCGTCATCCCGACTCCGATGACGAACACCTTGCGTCCCATCTCAGCTTCCCTTCACTCGGACGGCCGCGTTGGAGATCACCGGCGTGCCGCGTTCCTTGCACGTCGCGGAAACGAGGATCGTGTCGCCCTCGCGCCACATCGACGTCACGATCGTTTCGCCCGGGAAGACCACGCCGGCGAAACGTGCCTCGTAGCCCGCGACCGCGGTGACATCACCGTCGAGCGCCTGGTCGACGACCGCCTTGCACACGATCCCGTACGAGCACAGGCCATGCAGGATCGGTCGGTCGAATCCGCCGAGCGCTGCCATGTTCGGATCCGCGTGGAGCGGGTTCTTGTCACCAGACAAGCGGTACAGCAGCGCTTGCTGCGGCAAGGTCGTGGACTCCGCGACGACATCCGGCTCGCGCGACGGCGCTTCGTTCCCTGGCGCCGGACCACTGGGCCCACCGAAGCCACCCTCGCCGCGGGCGAAGATGCTGAATCGGTTGGTGCACAGCAGGTTGCCGTTGTCGTCCTTCGTGTCGGTCTCCGCGATCAACAGCGCACCCTTGCCCTTGTCGAACACGTCGACGACGCGACCGGAGTTCTCGACCTTCGCACTCGTCGGCAGCGGGCGATGGATCGTGATCGCTTGCTCGCCGTGCAGGATCATCATCGGGTTCACCGAGACACCCTCGAGCATGACCATGCCGGCGAGCGTGCCGAACACCGGCACCACACCGAAGGACGGCAAGACCTTGAGCTGCGCCTCGTAGGTGTACGCGAGCTCGTTCGGGTCGGTCGCGGGCACCCCGGCGCCGAGGCCGAGGTGGTAGAGGATGACGTCGTCGGGCTCCCACGTGGCGGTCCCGCCCGCCAGCTCGGCTCCGACGACCTTGTCACGTTCGATCGGCATTGCGTGCACCTCTCAGTGAGTCGTGAGGAATGAAGGTCATGCGGAGGACCGCCCGAGACTCAGTCGTCGGAGGTGAGCGCGCGCAGCTTCTCTTGCAGCGCGGCGGCATCGGCGGGGTTGCCGCCGCCCTGGCTCTGCATCGCCATGAGCTTGGTCATGTCACCTTCGACCTTGATCTGGCCGCTCATGAAGGCCTGCATCGCCGCAGACTGATCGCCCTTGACGAACATGTCCTTGGCGACCTGGTACGGAACCGTGAGCTTCGTAGGCGCATCGTCGAGGAGTCCGGTGGCGAAGGCGCCGTCGGCGACGTGCAGCTCCTTGTCGCCCTCGGGACCACCCGTGACGACCATGTTGAGCTTCACGCTGTCGGGCATCATCCCGCCGCCGGCGTCGGCCGCGAGCTTCTGCACTTCTTCGAGCCATTGATCGGAAAGGAACTGGTACGGCATCGGATCTCTCCTGTTGTCGGAACTGCTGATGGGTGGAGTTGGCCGGAGGTCAGCCGTTGATCGTCACGCCTCTCCCCCTCCGCTTCCCCACGGCAGGGAACATAATCACGTTACGCGAATCGGAGGCAAGACGAGCCCGGCCAGACCCGGCAGGTCAGCGGGCGCGGACGATGTGGCGCACGCGTTCGTGGGACAAGCCGGCGGCTTCGCCCACCTGCCGCAGGCTGTGGCCCGCGTCCACCGCGGCGACGATGGCGCCGGACAGATCCCGCCGCGCCCGCTCGAGCATCCGCGCTCGGGACCGCACCTGCGCCAGCGCGGGGGACGGCATGTCGTCGCCATCGGCGCCCGACGACTGCAGCAGCAATTCCGCGAGGCGCTCATACCCTTCGCCCGTGGGCGCCGGCGCCCCGAGCACGGCGACCACGAGGCGGCCGAGGACCAGGAGCATGAGAACCCGCGCCAGATCGTCGGGCGTCAATGCCGGATCGATCAGCCCGAGCACGGCACCCGCCTGCGTAGCCCGGGCCAGCGCATCCTCATACGAGACAAGGCCTTCACGGAGGACCTTGGCCACCTCGTCGTCGCGTCGGGCCGCGACGATGGCGTCGAGCAGCAGGAGCGCCGCCTCCTCGGGCGCGATGGCCAGGTCCTCGCCCAAGCGGTGGGCGACCTGGGGTGACGGCGACGCCGCCATCTCGGCCAAGCGTTGGAACAGGACGGGCGCCGGCATGATGCCGAGCGCCTGCAGGAGCAGGTCGAGCTTGCCCCTGAAGTGGGCGTAGAGGGCGCCTGTGGTCACCCCGGCCCGCTCCGCGATCATCGTGACGGTCGCAGCTTCGTAGCCCTGCTCCGCGAATTCCTTCAAGGCCGCGGCGATGAGAGCGTCACGCGAGCTACGCCGCTTCGACGATCCGTTCGCCGCTCCCGACGTGTCATCCTCCGCCGTCACCATGGCCCGCACGGTACCCGCGGATGCCGTCGAGCTGTCAACCGTCTTGACGAGACGGAGGCTCCATTTCCGGGAGGAGACCGTGTTCCACGGCGAAGAGCCCCGCTTCGACTCGGGACGACACGCCGAGCTTGGCGTAGATGTGCTCGATGTGAGTGCCCGCGGTCTTCGGCGAGATGACGAGCCGCGCGGCAACGTCCTTGTTGGAGGCGCCGCGGGCGATGAGTCGCAGGACCTCGACTTCTCGACGCGTGAGCCCACCGGGCGCGTCCACGCGACGTGCAACGCGATGGCCGGCTGCGCCCAACACTGCCTCCGCCGCCTCGCCGTCCAGCCGGCCCGCGTGCACCTCGGCTCGAAGTTCCGTCGCGGCCTCGTCGGGTGAGCGCGCCGGCCGGTGCGGTCGCGGCTCGAGCAGCGCCTGGTACACGTCAGCCGCCGCGAGCAGCCGCGCCGGCTGCGGGATCGACGCGCTGGTCAAGCCACGCGGGTAGCCGGAGCCGTCGAGCCGCTCGCGCAGCTGGGCGGCGACCGCACCTATCGGCGCGAGTGCCGGTGAACTCCGCAGCATCCGCTCCGTCAGATACGGATGCAATCGGATCCTTTCCCAGTCCGTTTCCGACAGCGGGCGCGCCTTGTCCCAGATCGAGTTGGAAACGCCCAAGCAGCCGAAGCGACTCACCAACGCCGCCCGCCGCACCAGCGCAACCTCCGTCTCCGATCCGCCTGTCGCGGTGGCGGCTCCAGAGGCGAGATCGGCGACCGCGACCGAGTGCCCCAGGGTGTACGGCGACTTCAGGTCGACGAACCGGCTGATCGCAGCGAGCGCCTCGTCGCCCTGGGATGGCGACAGTGGTGCCGACAACGAGGGTTCCGCGTCGAGAACGGCATCCCATGACTCGGTCTCGTCGAGCTGGTGGAAGATCTTGTCGGCATCGGCGCACAGGATCTCGACGAGGTTCGGGTCGAACTGCTTCTCACTGCGGCGGCGGGCCATCTCGATCGCGGCGGGGACGCCACCCGTGCGGTGCGCAACCTCGGTGAACTCCGCCAACTGGGTGATGCGGCTGGCGATCGGGATGTCCACCCCCGCGCGTTCGCCCGGGTAGCCCTTGCCGTTCCACATCTCGTACGAGGATCCAACCGCGTCGATGGCCGCGTCCGGCAGTCGGAGCTCCGTTCCGAGGCGGCGGGCGAGGCGGGCATGTCCGACGATCATCCCGTCGATCTCCTTGCGGCCCGACACGGCGAAGTCGAACGCGACGCGCACACGGTGCAGCGGTGTACTTCCGGAACCGAGCAACCGCAGCATCGCAACCGCACTGCGCATGCTGTCGAACTCGTAGTCGTACTTCGTCGCCTTCATTCCGAGGTCGTCGCCGAACCATCGCGCCTGCTCGTACGCGTCGGTGTGGCAGGCGACGTTGACGAGGAGCGCGGCGTAGTACACCGCCTGACGCGCGGCCTCGTCGAGGTCAGCGAGCTCGGAGAGTCGGAGCGCGATGCGGCACTGGCGCAACACGTGCTCCATCGGTTGAGAGAAGCCGAGGTCGATGCCGAGCGACAGGGCGGCGAGCAGCTCCGCCAGCCGTACCGGTGCGCCGTCACCGTCAGCGCCCATGCCCACGCCCACGCCACACAGGTTACGACCAGGAAATCGGGCGATCACCCGATGGCACCGAACGCCGATGTGCCCGATGGTGCGGGAAACGAATGCAACCGAGGAGGCGACATGCCCACCGTTTCCAAGCACACCACCACAACCGTCAACGACTTCCCCGTCGCCACGGACCGCACGAGCGACCTGGACGGCTACACGATCAGCTTCGTCGACATCAAAGAGACCCACTCGCTCGCCCCGATGCTCGCGAGCCTGCCCGGCGGGCATTGCCGGTGCCCGCACTGGGGCTACGTGTTCCGGGGTCGGTTGGTCGTGCACTACGACGACCACGACGACGTGATCGAGGAAGGCCAGGCCTTCTACATGCCACCCGGACACGTCCCGGACGCCGACGCCGGCACCGAGTTCGTGATGTTCAGCCCGACCGACGAGCTGCGCGCCACCGAAGAAGCGGTCATGAAAGGCATGCAGGCTGCGCACTGATCGCTACAGCGCGTCGAGTGCGTCCCAGAGCTCCACCGGAATGGGGACGTCGAGCAAGCCGGTGTCCTCATCGACCTCCGCAGCAGTGCGAGCGCCGACGAGCACGGTGTCGACTCCGCGAGCCCGTAGCGGGAATTGGATCGCCGCCGCGGCGAGCGGGACGTCGTAGTCGGCGCACGCGGCTTGCAGCCTCCGAACGCGGGCGAGGACGTCCGGCGGGACCGGCGCGTAGAAGAACCTGGCGTCGGTCGTCGGCGCGGCGAGCACGCCGCTGTTGAACACACCCGCCGCGAGGATTCGCACACCGTGCTCGATGCAGCGGTCGAAGACCTCTTCGGGACCGGAACGGTCGAGCAAGGTGCAACGACCGGCGAGGAGCAGCCAATCGAGATCGACACGGCCGACGAACCGATTGGCGACCGACGTCAGGTTCGTCCCGAGTCCGACGCCGCGGATGACGCCCTCCTCGCGCAGTCGCACGAGCGTGGGGAACGCTCCGGTTTCCGCGACGTCGAGGTGATCATCGGGATCGTGGACATGGAGGATGTCGATGCGATCGGTGCCGAGCCGCTCGAGGCTGGCCTCGAGCGAGCGCAACACTCCGTCCCGCGAGAAGTCGAACACCGGCTCGACGGGTGGAACGTTGCGGAAGATCGTCGGGCCGGGGGCTTCGTCACCGACCGGCACGAGCAGCCGACCAACTTTGGTGGACAGCACGTACTCGTCGCGAGGTCGACCGGCGAGCGCGCGCCCGACACGCGTCTCGGAGAGCCCATGGCCGTACAGCGGAGCTGTGTCGAAGAAGCGGACGCCACGTGTCCACGCCGCGTCGACGGCCGCCCGCGCGTCGTTTTCGGACAACGGCTCGAACATGTTGCCGAGCGGAGCGCCCCCGAGGGCGAAACGCCCGACGTCTTCGATGCGCGTCACTTGTGGATGCCGGTGAAGCCGCCGTCGATCAGATGGTTCGAACCGGTGATGAAGGCCGCCTCGTCGGAACACAGAAACGTGGCCAACGACGCGACTTCATCGGGTGAGGCCATGCGGCCGATCGGTTGCGTGGCGGACAGTGCCGCGAACATCTCCTCCTCCCGCCCCGGATAGCTCTCCGCGAGGAAGCGGTCGACGAACGGGGTGTGCACTCGCGCCGGCGAGATCGCATTGCAACGGATGCCGGCGTCGAGGCAGTCCGTCGCCACTGAATAGGTCATCGTGAGCACCGCACCCTTGCTCATGCTGTAGGCGAAGCGATCTGGGATGCCCACGACGGAAGCGATCGACGCGAGGTTGAGGATCGCCGATCCGCGTTGCATCACCCGCACCCCGGCGCGCAGGCAGTGGTACACACCTTTGACGTTCACGGCATAGACGCGATCGAGGTCGTCGCCGGTCGTCGAGGCCACCGTCCCGACGTGCGCGATGCCGGCGCTGTTCACGAGCACGTCGAGTCGACCGTGCGCGGCCACCACGTCGTCGAACGCAGCATCCACCGCCGCGGCATCGGTGACATCGCAACGAACATCCGCCCCGTCGGCAACGTCCAACGCGAGTGCCGTCGCACCCTCGGCCCTGAAGCGGCGCACGATCGCGGCTCCGATCCCGGACGAACCCCCGGTGACGATCGCAACCTTCCCCGCGAGCGAGCCCCCGCTCATGCGAGCGCCTGTTCGGCCGCGGCCTGCATGCGCACCACCGCAGCTTCGGCGGTGAGGTCCCCCGTCAACGCGTCATGGATCGCGCCCCACCCTGCGTCTTCGACCTCGGGGAATCGAACCAACGGCGGGTACGTCAGCATCGCCTCGGCGATCGTCGCCTTGGTGATCGCGAGGCGTTCGGCATCGATGGCATCGACGGGCTGGTGCTCGGCGAGTGCACCGGTGTGCGCCGGTATGCCACCCGCCGCGGCCTCCAATCGGCCGGCTTCGATGGATGCCAGCCGAGCCACGAGCGCAATCGCGCCCGGGACGTCGCCACACGTACGCGGGATCGCCCAACCATGACAACCCGAGTAAGAGCGACCGCCGGGGTACATCGCCGGCGCCAGAACCTTCGCAAGGTCGCTGCGACGGATGCGGTCGTACCCGCCCGGCCAGGCCGCGGCCATCGCCACCCGCCCGTCGAGCAGCGCGTCATCGACCTGGTCGTAGTGCCACTCGGGCAAGTCGGCCGGCGCCTTCTTCGCCAGTCGCTGCAGGCGCGCGACGGCGGCGACCGCGGCCGCACCGGTCAGCGTCGGATGCCCGTTGCGGTCGAACAACGACGCGCCGGCCGCCACCATGAGCTCGAAGAACAGACCGAACAGCCCGGACTCCCGGCCGGTGAACCCGAATGCTGCGGGTGCGGCTTCGACGTCATCCCAGCTCCGCGGGGCGCGCACGAGAAGATCTGTCCGCCACCACAACACGCGCACGTCGATGTTCCGCGGCATGCAGAGCAGCGCACCTTGGAACGAGCAGAGGTCCACGGCGCGTGGCGCGAGCGGCGCGAGCACGTCCGGTTCGATGAGCTCGTCGAGCGGCAGGAGCCACTCCGACTGCGAGGGCGCGTACTTGCCGTGGGTCGAGATGACGTCGAGTCGCTCCCCTGCCGCGAGTCGGGCCGCCACCTCGCGATTGAGAGTGGGATGGTCGGCGTGAACGACGATCTCGACATCGTCGGGAAGCAGGTCGTACAACCCGTCGTACATCGGCCCGCCGATGAGCGCGACTCGCAGACGCGAAGAGCTCATCGGCTCGCCCAGTACGTGCCGTCCGGATACCGATACTTCGCGACCGACTGGGGTTCGAGCTCGATGCCGAACCCCGCACCGAGCGGGGCGCGGTAGCGGCCTCCTTCGACGACCAACCGCTGCACCATGTGCTCGTGGAGATGGTCGGCGTACTCGATCATCCGCCCGTCGAGCGACCCGCTGACCGCGACGTAGTCGAACATCGAGAAGTGCTGCACGTGCTCGCACAGGCCGACGCCGCCCGCGTGTGGGCAAACGGGTATGCCGAAGTGAGCGGCGAGCAACAGCACCGCGATCACTTCGTTCACCCCGCCGAGGCGACATCCGTCGAGTTGACACACGTCGATCGCGTTGGCTTGGAAGAACTGCTTGAACATCACGCGGTTGTGGCAGTGCTCGCCAGTGGCCACTCTGATCGGGCGCACTCCATCGCGGACCCGTGCGTGCCCGAGGACGTCGTCGGGACTCGTCGGCTCCTCGATCCAATACGGATCGATCTCCGCCAATGCCTTTGTCTGTGCGATGGCGTCGCTCACGTCCCACACCTGGTTGGCATCGAGCATGAGTCGACACTCGGGTCCGACAAGCTCGCGGATCAACACACCGCGACGCAGGTCGTCCGCGGGGTCTCGTCCCACCTTCATCTTCAGCGCCGTCCAGCCAGCCGCTCGAGCCGCCTCGCACTGGCGACGAACCTTGTCGTCGTCGTACCCGAGCCATCCGGCCGACGTGATGTAGGCCGGATAGCCCTCGGCGAGCAGCTGCGCCTCGCGTTCATCTCTGAGCGGCGCCTTCGTCGCGACGAGCTCGAGCGCTTCGGCGGGAGTGAGCGCGTCGGTCATGTGTCGGAAGTCGACCGCGGACACGATCTGCTCTGGACTCAGGTCGGCGAGGTACTTCCACAACGGCAGGCCTGCATGTCGAGCAAGGAGATCCCACTGCGCGTTCACGAGCGCAGCCGTTGCGAGGTGCACGACACCCTTCTCGGGACCGAGCCATCGCAGCTGACTGTCGCCGGTGAGCGCGGTGGCAATCGAACCGAGGTCCGCTTCGAGGTCCTCGGTGCGGCGACCGACCACGTGCGATCGGAACGCGTCGATGGCCGCGCAGCAGAGCTCGTTGCCTCGCCCGATCGTGAACGTCATGCCGAAGCCCCGCAGGCCGGGATCGTCGGTACGGATCTCGACAACGGCGGCCGAGTAGTCCGGATCCGGGTTCATCGCGTCCGACCCGTCGAGGAGCTCTGACGTCGGGAAGCGCACGTCGCTCACGACGAGATCGGTGATCCGGGGCATAGAAATCGGATCCTATAGGATGTTGGAAATGGCTCCCAGTCGCGCCACAGCTCTCGCACCCGTCGCTCCCCGGACGCCCATGGCCGACGAGGTCTACGAGCGTCTGCGGGCCTGGATCATCGACGCGATTCGTGAACCCGGCGCACGGCTGAACATCGACGCCGT
This sequence comes from Acidimicrobiales bacterium, assembly GCA_036275935.1. Classification (GTDB taxonomy): domain Bacteria; phylum Actinomycetota; class Acidimicrobiia; order Acidimicrobiales; family JACDCH01; genus DASUCS01. The sequence goes on along the minus strand of DASUCS010000363.1, from coordinate 20,628 downwards.
CGCCCGTTCCCTCGATGTGTCACCGACGCCGGTGCGCGAAGCCCTCGTGCGCCTCGAGGCCGAAGGGCTCGTGGTGAAGGAACCGTTGCGCGGATGGTCGATCACGCCGCCGCTCGACGCTGACGGGCTACGTGATCTCTACGAGCTGCGGTTGTTGCTCGAGCCGTGGGCCGCCGCGCGAGCCGCACGTCGCGGCACCGAGGATGATCGGCGAAGACTCGCATCAGAGCTGGCCACCTGTCCGGTTGCGCCCCGCGGCGGACGGTTCGACGACTACCGCGGCATCGTCGAGCACGACGCGCGCTTCCACGATCTGCTGTTGGAGATCGCCGGTAACACCGAGGTGCGCGCCGCGTTCGCTCGCACCAACTGTCACCTCCACATCTTCAGGTACACGTACGGCGAGAACATGGGCGATCAGGCGCTGCACGAGCATCACGACGTCGTCGACGCCATCGTCGCCGGAGATCCCAAGGCGGCGGAACGCGCGATGCGGCGCCACCTGACACACGCGCGCGCCCGTCTGGTGGCGAGCACGACGTGATCGTCACTGATGCTCGCCAGGCGTACTGCGAGAACGGCTTTTGGTTGTCCCCTCGACTGTTCGACGGCGCCGAGGTCGATGAGTTCCTCGTCGCGACGTCGCGGGTCGTGAACGGTGACTACCTCGGGACGCGTCCACCGACCCTCTGCATGCCGGCGCGGCCGTCCGACCGCGACCTGCGCAAGATCGACAACGCGTGGTGGGCCGACCCGGTCCTGGCGGCGCTTGCCGCCGATCCTCGAATCGCCGACATCGCCGCCACGCTGCTCAACGCGTCCTCAGTACGTCTTTGGCAGGACCAGCTCCTGTACAAACCGCCGGGCGACGCGTCGACAACCACCATCGGGTGGCACCAGGACTGGGCCAGCTGGGACACGGTCGCGTCGCACCCGGCGTTCGTCACGGCGTGGGTCGCGTTTGACGACGTCGACGACGACAACGGCGCGATGCAGATGATCCCGCGGAGCCACGAGTGGGGCCTCGTGCCGGGCGGCAGCAACTTCTTCGCCACCGATCGCGATGCGCAACTCGCCGGGTTCCGCGACCACGACGCAGAGCCGACCTCGATGATCATGCAGGCCGGCCAGGTCAGCTTCCACCATCCGCTGACGTTCCACGGCAGCGGGCCGAACATGTCGAACCGACTGCGACGCTCGCTTGCGATCCACTTCGTCGACGCATCAGTGACGGCCGTGGCCCGCGAGGGGATCTGGCAGCACTACAACCTCGCCCTCTTCCGCGAGCGCGGTGGACAGCTCGGTGAGCCCTACCGCTTCGACGACCTCTGCCCGACGGTGTACTGATCGACGCGAGCACCGCGACGCATCTCACCCACGCCGCTCGGCGCCGCCGTCGGACAACGTCTCGAGACGTTCTCGCAACGAGCGCAGCGGGGCCGGCACGCGGTCACGCTCGATCGCGACGGCACTCAACCGCTGCGCGTACCGCTGCTTGAACCCGCTGTGCGAACCGATGAAGCGCCGCAGCTGCGACTCGACGTCCCGATCGCGCTGCGCCGGCTGCTTCTGCATCGTGCGGAACGACCGGAGGTGCCCCTCGGCGGCGACCACTTCGAGAACCGCGTCGGCACCGAGTGAGCGAATCAGCTCGTCCTCCAGGTCCGCCACGCACACGAAGCAGTCCTGCTCCGATATGCCCGCCCGCCGGAACAGTGGAGCCTCCGCGATGTCGCAGAGGCCGAGGACCGTCAGGTCCCGCGTGATGTCGTTCAGGAACGTGCGCACGTTGGTCGCGCCACCCATCGCGACGATTTCGAACTCGACGGAGCTCGAGGCACGCGCCATCACCGTTTCGACCGCGATCAAGTCGCTCTGACCCTCCACGAGAACGATCGTCATCTCCGCACGCTCACTGGCCCTACTTCAGCCGAACGTACGCTTCGACGCCGTGCTCGATCCCATGCTCGCGGCGGTTGTCGCGGAGAAGCTCAAAGCTCGCCAACACACCGTCGCCGTCGCCGAAGGCAGTTGCGGCGGACTCGTGAGCGCGTCGCTGCTCGCGATCCCCGGCGCGTCGCAGTACTACGTCGGCGGCAGCGTCATCTACACCCGGGCCGCGAAGGAGGCGCTGTATCCCGACCGCGAGACAGAGCGGGGAATGCGAGGTGCGACCGAGGCCTGGGCCACGTGGCTCGCCGTCGCCGCTCGTGAGCGCATGAACACGACGTGGGGGATCGGTGAAGGCGGCGCCGCCGGACCCGCGAACCCGTACGGTGATCCCGCCGGTCATGCGTGGCTGGCTGTGGCCGGCCCGGACGGTCTCCTGCGCACGAAGCACCTGTTGACCGGCATCGAGGACCGGCCCTCGAACATGGTCGAATTCACGAAGGCGGCCATCGCGTTGCTGGACGAGTGCCTGGGCTCGTGAGCCGTCCTCACCGCTGAATCGACCAACGTCCTGATTCTGGCGTCCCCTCGGTCCGCATACGGTCGCTAAGGACGCCAGAACGCACCCTTCCGCGGGCGAGGTGACCAACGGCCCTTCCCACACAGTGGCGGCTGGCGGATCGTGGTGACGAGGAGCGCCATGTCCGTCGTACGCCTGTCGGGACTTTCCAAGCGGTACGGGTCTCACCCGGCGTTGATCGATGTCGACTTGGAGATCGACCAGGGAGAGGTGTTCGGCTACCTCGGCCCGAACGGCGCGGGCAAGACCACCACGATCCGCATCCTGCTCGGGCTGCTGCGACCGACTGCGGGCCGAGCCGAAGTCTTCGGTCTCGACGCATGGTCCGAAGCGGTGGCAGTGCACGCCCGCACCGGCTACGTCCCGGGCGAACCCGGGCTGTGGGAACGCCTGACCGGCGAAGCGACGATCACCTATCTCGCCCGCCTACGTGACGACCTCACCCAGGTCGGGCGTGCACGCGTCATCGCGGAACGGCTCGACCTCGACCTGCGCCGGCGCGTGGGCGCGCTGTCGAAAGGCAACAAGCAGAAGCTCGTCGTCGTGCAGGCGTTCATGGGCGACCCCGAACTGGTCGTGCTCGACGAGCCGACCACCGGGCTCGACCCGTTGATGCAACAGGAGTTCCACGCCTTGGTTCGCGAGACCACCGCGCGGGGCGGCACCGTGTTGCTGTCCTCGCACCTGCTCGACGACGTGCAACGCACCGCCGATCGCGTCGGGATCATCCGCGACGGCCGCCTCGTCGCGGTGGAACGGCTCGAAGAGCTCCGCGCCAAAGCGGTGCACCGCATCAGTGCCCGCTTCGACGGCCCTTTCGACCCGGCCGCGTTCGCGGCCATTCCAGGAGTCGGTGACATCTCCGTCGGCCACGGGTCAGTCGAGCTGCGCGTGCCCGAAGGTTCGCTCGATGCGGCAGTGAAGACACTTGCTCGCCAGCGAATCGTCGACGTGGAGATCACCGAAACCGACCTCGAGGAAATGTTCCTCGCGTACTACGGAGCATCCACACATGCGGCCTAGCGTCACGCTCGAGGCGGCCCACACCCAGCGGCGGTCGCTGGTCGTCTGGTCGGCGGCGCTCGCTGCGCTCATCGCCTTGTACATCGCAGTGTGGCCCAGCGTCGAAGGCTCGGGGAGCTCGTTCAGCAAGCTCATCGACGACATGCCGGCCGCCTACAAGGCGCTGTTCACCAACGGCGGTGGCGTCGACTTCTCGACCCCCGCCGGCTACCTGAACGTCGAGCTGTTCAGCTTCATGGCTCCGATCGTCGTGCTGGTCTATGCAATCGGCACGGGCGCGTCGGCCATCGCCGGCGAGGAAGACCGACGGACGATCGATCTCCTGCTCGTCAACACCGTCAGCCGGGGCCGCGTCGTCATCGAGAAGATGGCGGCGCTCATCTTCGGCGTCGCCGTCCTCTCGAGCGCGATGTGGCTCTCGCTCGTCATCGAGGGTCGCGTCGCCGGCATGGACGTGCCGACGGCCGATGCCGCCGCGACCGTCGTGCACCTCGGCTTGCTCGGCATCGAGTTCGGCGCGCTGGCGTTGTTCATCGGCGCCGCCACCGGTCGCGTCGGCATGAGCCGTGCCGTTCCTGCAGCGATCGCGGCGGGCACGTACGTCATCAACGCGCTCGGAACGATGGTTGGTTGGCTCGAGCCGATACGGCGGTTCTCACCGTTCTTCCAGTACAACGGCCACGACCCGATGCACACAGGGCTTGCACCGACGGCAGTCGCGGTCTCGATCACGTCGATCGTCCTGCTCGTCGCCGGCGCCGTGTGGATGTTCCGCCGTCGGGACGTCGGCACATGAGCGGCGCGGCACTGGAGTTCGCCGGCGCGACGAAGCGCTACGGCTCCGTTGCGGCGCTCGACACCTGCACCTTCACCGCGCGGCCGGGCCGTCTCACCGGATTCCTCGGTCCGAACGGTGCCGGAAAGACAACCGCAATGCGAGCCGTGTTCGGGCTCGTCGAGCTCGACGCCGGGACAGTGGCATGGCAAGGACGACCGATCACGCCCGCCGTCCGAACGCGCTTCGGGTACATGCCAGAAGAACGCGGCCTGTACCCGCGCATGCGGGTACGCGAGCAGCTGCTCTACCTCGGCGAGCTCGCCAACAGGTCCCGGTCCGCCGTCGCCGCCAGCGTCGACACCTGGCTCGAGCGACTCGGACTCACCACACGCGCGACCGACCGGCTCGACGCGCTCTCGCATGGCAACCAGCAACGGGTGCAGCTCATCGCCGCGCTCGTGAACGACCCGGAACTTCTCGTCCTCGACGAACCGTTCTCCGGGCTCGACCCCATCGCCATCGCCAACATGTCCGAACTGCTCGTCGAGGTCGCCGCCGCTGGGACGACCGTGCTGTTCTCCAGCCACCAGCTCGACCTCGTCGAGGACCTCTGCGAGGACGTCGTGATCATCGACCACGGCCACGTCGTCCTCGCCGGCGATCTCGAAGGGCTGCGCGCCGCTGTCCCCCACCGGTTCGTCGACGTCGACTACCACGGCGCTCCTCCCGACTGGACGTCGATCGTCGGTGCCGAGCTCGTCGAAGCCGACAACGGACATGCGCGCCTTCAGGTGGCGCACACCGTCGACCTCGCCGACCTCACCACCGCCATCGAACGCACCGCCACGGTCGAGGCGTTCTCGTATCAGCCACCGACCCTGTCGGAGCTGTTCCGCCACGCGGTCGCGGCGTGAACGGCTTCCGCCAGAGCTGGCTCGTCGCCAAACGAGAGCTGCGCGAGCGAAGCCGCTCACGGGCGTTCATGGCGTCGGTCGTGATCATGATCGTGGCGGTCGTCATTGCCGTCGCGCTCCCGACCCTGATCGACACCACCGGCGGCACCAAAGACATCGGGCTCACCGGTTCAACTCCCGCAACCCTCCCTGCAGCCATCGCCGCGCAAGCCCAAGCGGTCGGCACCAAGACCCGCATCCACGACTACACCGATCTCGCCGAGGCCGAACAAGCTGTCCGCGACGGGAAGATCGACGTGCTCGTCATCGATGTCAACCAGCTCGAATGGCAAGGACGCGCCGACGAACAACTCAAAGCCGTCGTCACCGCCGCCATTCAGATCAGCGCGCTGCAACAACGCGCCAACACCACCGGCATCAGCGACACACAACTCGCAGAGCTCCTCGCCCCCGTCAACGTCATCAGCGTCGAGATCGGCCAGGTCGCCGGGCGGTCCCCCGACGACGAAACCGCCGCGTTCATCATCACGCTGCTGCTCTTCATGACCGTCACCACCTACGGGGCGATGGTCCTCAGCGGAGTCGTCGAGGAGAAGTCCAGCCGCGTCGTCGAAGTACTCCTGGCCCGCATCCCCGCCCGCAATCTCCTCGCCGGCAAGATCGCCGGGATCGGTCTGCTGGGCCTCGCGCAAGTCACAGTCACCGCACTCGCCGCGCTCATCGCCGCGACGACCATCAGCGACGTCGACCTACCTGCGGTCCGGGGCGGCGTCCTCGCCTGGGCAGTGCTGTTCTTCGTCCTCGGTTACGCGCTCTACGCCACCGTGTTCGGCGCGCTCGGATCGCTCGCCTCGCGCCCCGAAGACGCGCAGAGCGCCGCGGGACCGGTCAGCGTCCTGCTCGTCCTCGTGTACTTCGTGTCCTTCGCCGCCATCGGCAGCCCCGACACCAACTGGGCACGCGCCGTGTCGTGGGTTCCGATCACAGCTCCGATCGCGATGCCCACCCGGATGGCGATGGGCGCAGCCGCCTGGTGGGAACCGATCGTGGCTGCGGGACTCACCACCGCTGCCATCGGTGCGCTGGTCGTCGTCGGTGGACGCGTCTACGCATCCGCTGTCCTCCACAACGGACCGACGCTGAAGCTCCGCGACGCCTGGCATCTTCGCGCCACCGCGGCTGCCACAACACCTGAGAGGCGAACCGTGGACCGATCAATTGCTCATCACAACAAGACCGCTGTCATCGCGCTCGCCGCGGCCCTCGCTGTCGCCGGCTTCGTCGGTGTGGTCACGGGTGACGTCATCATCGGAGTCGCCGTCGGCGCAGCACTGTTCGCCTTGGTCGACCGGGCGTCCAAGGGATGGGGCGTGACACCGTCACGCGAGGCGGATCGCGCTTCGCGCTCATCTCGGATCAACGAGCCGCACGAGACCAGGAGACGACGATGACCACGAAGACGACGCGCCCGCCGAAGCTCCCGCCCGCGTGGTTCAAGCACGCATTCTGGCGCGGCCACCGCGTGCTGAATCGGCTCAGCGGCGGCCGGTTCCTGTGGACCCCGGCGAGCAAGCGCGGATGGGGCGCGCTGCGCCTGACCACCGTCGGTCGCACGTCCGGCGAACCGCGCTGCGTCATCGTCGGCTACCTCGACGACGGCCCGAACCTCGTCGTGCTCGCGATGAACGGTTGGGACGAGGGCCATCCCGCGTGGTGGCTCAACCTCGAGGCGCGACCCGATGCCTTCGTGCAGCTCGCGCACCAGCAGCCCCAACCGGTTCACGCGCGACTCGCGGCCGGCGAGGAGAGGGACAGGCTCTGGCAACGCTGGCTCGACATCGAACCCGAGATCGACACTTTCGCCGGTCGACGCGCTGTCGAGACGCCCATCGTCGTCCTCGAACCGCGCGCTCACGTCACCGACGCCGCGGCCGTAACCCTGAAGCGAAAGGCGATGCCGGCCCAGATCAACTCGACGACGCCAAAGGCCGACGCACCGCAGAGGAACCCGTAGACGCTGGACAAGAGGCACCCAAGCGCGGACGCAGCGATGAATCCGCGAGTCGGTCCTCGAGCGCGGGGCTCAGGCAGCGCGGCGCCCGAGGACGACGCTCACCTGGTCGGCGAGGGCGACGGCGACCAGGCGGCGATCGATGGTCACGCCTTGGCCGGGTGTGGGCACGAGCACGAACCGTCCGACGATCTGATCGTGGACGATGACGGGTAGCTCGACGCCCGCGTGGGGCAGCTCGAAGCCTTGCTTGGTGTACTGGACGACGTTGGTGCCTGTGATCGCTCCCGTCTGCTCGAGACGTGCGTAGTCGGCGATGAACGGCGCGGTCTCGTAGAAGCATCGGCTCAGTGCGAGGGTGCCGGTCAGCTCTGCACAGACCGCTGAGATCACGTCGTCGATGGACTCACCATCCGCCGCGAGACGTGCGACGCGGTGCAGTCCTCGGAACTCGCGTCGCGTGCTCCCGAGGGCGTCACGGATCCGGTCGGCGCGCACGACGATCTCGCCGATGATCAGACCAACGGCGAGGAGCAGCAACGTCGTCTCGATGTCGGCGGCGCGGTCGATCTTCAACGAGTTGTATGGCTGCGTGAAGAAGAAGTCGTACGAAATCGAGGCCACCACAGCGGAGACCGCACCGGCGAGGCGACCGCCGACGACCGCGCCGAGCACCACGAACAGCACGAGGATCAGGACGACGTTGACCTGCGCGAAGTGACCTCGGATCGAGACCATCGCCGCCGCCGCGAACAGCGCACCGATCGCTCCGAGGAACGATCCCAGGCCTACCCGTTCGCCTGTCATGTGTCCACTACTAGGCCGCCCAACCCGAAATGGATAGAGCCTTTGCTGATTCTTTGCAGCCGGACCGTTGTTCTTAACGGCTCGTTTGCGCGCGGCGCCTACGGGACGAATCGGTAACCCATGCCGGGCTCGGTGATGAAATGGCGCGGCCGCGACGGAGCAGGCTCGAGCTTGCGGCGCAGGGCGGCGAGATAGACGCGGAGGTACTCCGTTTCTGTCTCGTACTGCGGCCCCCAGACCTCTTGGAGCAGCTGCCGTTGCGATACGAGCTTGCCCTGGTTGCGGACGAGCACTTCGAGGACGTTCCACTCCGTGGGCGTGAGGCGTATCGCGGTCCCGTCGCGTGTGACCTGCTTGGCCGCGAGGTCGATGCGGAAGTCGTCGGTCTCGACGATCGGATCTTCGACGCGCTCTGGTCGGCGACGGAGCGCGGCGCGGATGCGGGCGAGAAGCTCCTCCATGCTGAACGGCTTGGTGACGTAGTCGTCGGCACCGGCGTCGAGCGCTCTCACCTTGGTTTCGTCGGTGTGACGCGCCGAAAGAACGAGGATCGGCACGGTCGTCCACCCGCGGAGCGCGTCGAGCACGTCGAGCCCGTCCATGTCCGGGAGTCCGAGGTCGAGCACGATGATGTCAGGGTGGGCTTTCGCCGCCTGCGCGAGTCCGTTGGCTCCGGTGCGGGCGGCGGTGACGTCATAGCCGTACGCCTTGAGACTGATGCCGAGCGCTCGGACGAAGGGGGCCTCGTCGTCGATCAACAGCAATCTCGTCATGGCTCGTCCAACGGAATCGTGATCACCATTGTCGTGCCTCCGCCGGGCGTGTCCTCGACGTCGAGGTCACCACCGATCGCCTCGACGAATCCCTTGGCGACGGCGAGTCCGAGACCGACGCCTTCACCGTTCGGCTTGTCGCCCGCTCGTTGAAAGGGTTGAAAGATCCTTTCACGGTCATGTTGTGGAATGCCGGGGCCCTCGTCGATCACCCGGAGGTGGACGGTCTCGTTCACGACACCGGCTTCGACTCGCACCGGGCGGTCGAGGGGCGAGAACGAGAGCGCGTTGTCGATGAGGTTCGCGACTGCGCGCTCGAGGAGCGTCGGGTCGACGACGACGGTTGGCAGCGTCTCCGGGACGTCGGTGTAGATGCGCTCCGGCGGCGCATGGAGGCCGACGAGCGCGGAGGCGACGACCTCGTCGAGTCCCACGTGGCGTGCGTTGATCGAGAAGGTTCCCGTCTGGAGCCGACTCATGTCGAGGAGGTTGCCGACGAGAGTGTTCAATCGTTCTGCTTCGTCGTCGATCGTCTGCAACAGCTCTTTGACTGCGGCACGGTCCCAGTCGACGTCGTCGGCCAGCAGGCTCGTCGCTGCGGCGCGAATGGAAGCCAACGGCGTGCGGAGGTCGTGGCTCACGGCGGCGAGCAGTGCGGTGCGCAGCTCGTTCGCCTTCGACAGCGCCGCTGCACCGGCTGCTTCGTTCTGGAGCCGCCGCCCGACCAAGGCCAATGCGACCTGCGTGGCGAACGCGCCGATGGTCTCGCGGTCCTCGGGTCCGAGGTTGCCTCCGCTCCACGCGAGGACCGAGTGGTCGGGCAACTCGAGCAGGTGATCCGTCTCTGGTGGCGTGGTTGGTGGCGACGTGCCGGCGGCAGCCTCGACGACCCAGCCCTCGTCGGCGGTCGCGGTCAGGATCGACACACCGTCGAGCCGAAACCGTTCCGTGAGCTCTTCGACAAGCTTCGGCAGCGGCTCAGGATCGAGGAGGACCGTGCCGGACATCGTTGCCAGTGCTTCGGCTTCTGCTCGGGCTCGATACGCGTCCTGTCGCCGTCGCGTGGCGAGGTCGACGAGCGCCGAGATGACGCCGGCAACCACGATGAACGACACGAGGGCGAGGACATCGCGCGTGTTCGTGATCGTCCAGGTGTGAATTGGCGGAGCGAAGAACCAGTTGAGCAGCGCGAAGGCCATCAGAGACGCGAGCACCGCGGGCAACAATCCGCCGATCGTGGCGATCGCGACGACGAACAGCAGGTAGATCAGCAGTGCGTTCTGCAGGCCGAGGGAGTCGCGGATTCGCGTCAGGGCGAACGTCAGGGCGGGAAGGCCGAAGACGGCCAACGCGAACGCGACGCCCTGGCGTGTACGGGAGATCGGCGCGAGGCGCAGCTTCGGCCGCACCAGGGCCGAGTCTCGTTCGTTGCCCACATCTGTGGAGATGACGTGCACGTCGATCGCGCCGCCCGCGTCCCGTATGACCCTGTTCACGATCGACCCGCGCGTGAGCTCTGTCCAACGGCTGCGTCGGCTCGCACCCAACACGAGCTGCGTCGCATTCTCGTTACGCGCCGTGCTGACCAGCGCGCTGGCTACATCGGCACCTTGGACCTCTACGTACCGGCCGCCGAGCTCGCCGAGGAGCTCGCGGTGCGCGATGAGCCGGTTCGTCGCGTGCCCGACGAGACCTTCGTCGGACAGCACGTGGACGCCAACGAGGTCACCTCGCGTGCGCATCGCCATTCGTGCAGCACGGCGGATCAGGTCGTCACCGCCGGGTGCACCCGTGAGCGCGACCACGACGCGTTCTCTGGTCTCCCATGGTTTCGCGATGCCGTGTTGCTCGCGGTACTCGGTGAGCGCTTCGTCGACACGATCCGCGATCCACAACAGACCGAGTTCTCGCAGCGCGGCAAGGTTTCCGACGCGGAAGTAGTTGCCGAGCGCAGCGTCGACCTTCTCGGCGGCGTAGATGTTGCCGTGAGCCATGCGCCGGCGCAGCGCTTCGGGCGTCTGGTCGACGAACTCCACCTGCTCTGCGCTGCGGACGAAGGCGTCCGGCACGGTTTCGCGTTGCTTGATGCCGGTGATGTCCTCGACGACGTCGTTGAGCGATTCGAAGTGCTGGATGTTCACCGTCGAGATCACATCGATGCCCGCGTCGAGCAACTCGTCGATGTCCTGATAGCGCTTCGTGTTGCGACTACCCGGCACGTTGGTGTGCGCGAGCTCGTCGACCAGCGCGACAGCAGGCTTGCGTTCGAGGATGGCGTCGATGTCCATCTCCTCGAACCTTTGGCCGCGATACGTGAGAGTGCGTCTCGGGACGACCTCGAGGTCGCGAACTTGGGCGAGCGTGTTGGCCCGTCCGTGCGTCTCGACGTAGCCGACCACGACGTCGGTGCCGCGCTGCGCACGACGCCACCCTTCGTTGAGCATGGCGTAGGTCTTGCCGACACCTGGCGCGGCGCCCAGGTAGACGCGCAGCTGGCCCCGTCGCATCTGCGTCAGCCCGCTGTCGTCCTGTCGAGATCGAGGTTCAGCTCGAGCACGTTGACCACCTTCTCACCGAGGAAACCCCATTGCCGGCCGGTGGTGTGCTTGCTGATCAACGATCGCACGGTGTCGACCGGCATGTGTCGCGCATCAGCGACCCGCTGCGCCTGCAGTTCGGCGTTGAGCGGCGAGATGTGCGGATCGAGACCGGACCCGGACGCGGTGACGGCATCGACGGGGACCATCGCATCATCGGCGAGGTCGTTGAAGCTGCGGTAGTCCTTGACCCGCTGGGCGACGGCATCGATGAGGTCTTGGTTCGACGGACCGAGGTTCGTGGCCCCGCTCACGGTCGGGTCGTCGTCGCTCGCTGACGGCCGCGGCTGGAAGTAGCGCGGGTCGGCGTTGCCTTGTGCGTCGACGAACCGTTGTCCGAGCAGCGACGAGCCCACGACAAGCCCTCGCGCGTCCTTCACGAGTGAGCCATTGGCGTTGTCGTGGAACGCAACCTGGGCGACCGCGGTGACCGCCAACGGATAGAGCACGCCGAGGAGGACCAGGAGCGCCGCCGTCATGCGCAGACCCGTGAGGAATTGACGACGCATCACTTCACCCCGACCGCGGCGAGCACGAGGTCGATGGCCTTGATGCCGATGAACGGAGCGACGAGGCCGCCGGCCCCATAGATCAAGAGATTGCGACGGAGGATCGCAGCCGCGCCCAACGCTCGGTACTTGACGCCGCGCAACGCCAGCGGGATGAGCAACACGATGATGACGGCGTTGAAGATGACCGCGCTCAGGATCGCGGAGTGCGGGTTGTCCAGCCGCATGATGTTCAGCGTCTTGAGATCCGGGAAGACGCCTTGGAACATCGCGGGGATGATGGCGAAGTACTTCGCCACGTCATTCGCGATCGAGAACGTCGTCAGCGACCCGCGCGTGATGAGCAACTGCTTGCCGATCTCGACGATCTCGATGAGCTTCGTCGGGTTGGAGTCGAGGTCGACCATGTTCCCGGCTTCTTTGGCCGCCTGGGTGCCTGTGTTCATCGCCACGCCGACATCGGCCTGAGCGAGCGCGGGCGCGTCGTTCGTGCCGTCACCCGTCATGGCCACGAGCGAGCCGCCCTGCTGCTCGCGCTTGATCAGCGCCATCTTGTCCTCGGGCGTCGCCTCGGCGAGGAAGTCGTCGACGCCCGCCTCTTCCGCGATCGCCTTCGCGGTGAGCGGGTTGTCGCCGGTGATCATGATGGTGCGGATGCCCATGCGGCGCATCTCGTCGAAGCGCTCGCGCATTCCCTCCTTCACCGTGTCCTTGAGATGGATGACGCCGAGCACGCGGCCGCCGTCTGAGACAGCGAGTGGTGTTCCTCCGTTCGTCGAGATGCGTTCGACGATGGGATCGAGTCCGTGCGGAATCGTGCCGCCTTGTCCTTCGACCCAGCGACAGAGCGAGTCGGTGGCGCCCTTGCGGACGCAGCGTCCGTCGAAGTCCAAGCCGGACATGCGGGTCTGGGCAGTGAAGGGCACCAGCTCGGCGTCAGGTGGGAGCGTCTGGCGGGCCAGCCCGTAACGCTCTTCGGCCAGTGCCACGATCGATCGACCCTCGGGAGTCTCATCGGCCAGGCTCGACAGCAGCGAAGCCTCCGCCAGCGCAGCTTCTTCCACACCATCGACCGGGAGGAACTCGGCGGCCATTCGGTTGCCGTAGGTGATCGTCCCGGTCTTGTCGAGCAGGAGCGTGCTGCAGTCCCCCGCGGCCTCCACCGCCCGTCCCGACATGGCGAGCACGTTGCGCTGCACCAGCCGATCCATGCCGGCGATGCCGATGGCGCTCAGCAGCGCGCCGATCGTCGTGGGGATGAGGCACACGAGCAGCGCCACGAGCACGATGATCGACTGCTCGGCCTTCGAGTAGATGGCGAACGGCTGCAACGTGACCACCGCGAGCAGGAAGATGATCGTGAGGCCCGCCAGCAGGATGTTGAGCGCGATCTCGTTCGGCGTCTTCTGGCGGCTGGCGCCTTCGACCAACGCGATCATGCGGTCGAGGAAGGTCTCACCCGGCTTCGAGCTGATGCGCACGACGATGCGATCCGACAGCACCCGAGTGCCGCCCGTCACCGCCGAGCGATCGCCACCGGACTCGCGGATCACCGGTGCCGATTCGCCAGTGATCGCCGACTCGTCGACCGACGCGATCCCTTCGATCACATCGCCGTCGCCCGGGATCACCTGTCCGGCTTCGACGACGCAGTTGTCACCGATCTGCAGCTGCGTCGACGGCGTCTCCACGACCGAACCGTCGGCGTGACGGACGTACGCCACGGTTTCCGAGCGAGTCTTGCGCAGCGTGTCCGCTTGCGCCTTGCCGCGGCCTTCCGCCACCGCTTCGGCGAAGTTGGCGAACAACACCGTGAACCACAACCAGACCGTGACAAGCCCGGCGAAGCCGTCGAGATCGCGGATCGCGAGGAACGTCGTGAGCACGCTGCCGATCTCGACCACGAACATGACCGGATTGCGGGCCATCTGGCGCGGGTCGAGCTTGCGGAAGGAGTCGAGGACGGCACCGCGCAGGATCGTCGGGTCGAACATCGACGTCGTCGTGCGCTTCGAGTGGTGAGGGTCGGCCTGGGGACCCTTCGGCTCGAGGGTCTTCAATCCGCTGTCGGTCGGGATCGCCATCAGAACCCTCCGTTCAGGTGCTCGACGACGGGACCGAGGGCGACGACCGGGAAGAACGTGAGCCCGACGACGATCACGACGACGCCGAGTAGCAACCCGGTGAACAAGGGCGTACCGGTCGGGAACGTCCCCGCGGACGGCGGGACGGTGCGCTTGCGTCCCAGCGATCCGCCGATGGCGAGCACGGGGATCATCAAGAAGAAGCGCCCGACCAGCATCGCGATGGCGCCGGTGATGTTGAACCACTGGGTGTCACCGGTGAGGCCGGCGAAGGCCGAACCGTTGTTGTTGGCCATCGACGTGTAGGCGTAGGTCATCTCGGTCAGGCCATGTGGTCCGTCGTTGAGCAACGAACTGGTCCCGAACCTGGCGACGACCGAGATGGCAGTGAAGACGAGGATCACCAGCGGCACCGCGAGGATGTAGAGCACGACGAGTTTGATCTCGGCGGCCTGGATCTTCTTGCCGAGGTACTCCGGTGTGCGCCCGACCATGAGTCCGGCGATGAACACGGCGAGCAGCGCGAAGATCAACATGCCGTACATCCCTGAGCCGGTCCCGCCCGGACTCACCTCGCCGAACATGATGTTGATCATCGGGACAGCGCCGCCCATCGGGGTGTAGCTGTCGTGGAAGCTGTTGACCGATCCGGTCGACGTTCCCGTCGTGGACGACGCGTACAGGCCTGAACCCGCCGCGCCGAACTGCGCTTCCTTGCCTTCGAGGTTTCCGCCCGCCTGCTGCGCAGTTGCCGTCTGGTTGGCACCAACGGCGGTGAGCTTCGGGTTGCCGTTCGCTTCGAGCGGCATGACGATCACCGTCATCACGAACCAGAGCACGAACATCGTGGCGAACAGCACCCAGCCTTGGCGTGTGTCACCGGCGAGCTTGCCGTAGGCGTAGGTGAACGCGAACGGGATCGCCAGGATCAACCAGATCTCGAACACGTTCGTGATCGGGTTCGGGTTCTCGAACGGGTGGGCCGCATTGGCGTTGTAGAAACCACCCCCGTTCTGGCCCGCCTCCTTGATGGACTCCTGGCTGGCGACCGGCCCGCCGGTGATCACCTGCTGCTGGCCGGTCACGGTCGTCACGGCGTCCCGTCCATGGAAGTTCTGGATCACGCCTTGACTGACCAACACGAGCGCGCCGACGAAGGCCAACGGCAGGAGCACGCGCACACATGTGCGCACCAGGTCGACCCAGAAGTTGCCGAGCGTGCCCGAGCGCTTCCGGGTGAGGCCGCGAATGAGCGCAACCGCGACCGCGGCGCCCGCGGCCGTCGACACGAAGTTGTGAAGGGCAAGTCCGGTCATCTGGCTGAAGTGCGACATGACCGCTTCGCCGGAGTAGTTCTGCCAGTTGGTGTTCGTGAGGAAGCTCGTCGCGGTGTTGAACGCGAGATCGGGTCGCACGCTGCCGAAGTTGTCCGGGTTGAGCGGCAGGTGGTTCTGGAATCGCAGCTGCACGTACAGCACGAGCACCGATGCGAGGCTGAAGCCGATCAACGACAGCGCATACGTCGTCCAACGCTGCTCTGTGGCCGCGTCGATGCCGCACAGGCGGTAGATGAACCGCTCGACGGGACCGAAGACCTTGTCGCCGGGAGCCGATCCGCTGCCGTACACCTTGGCGAGGTAGCGACCGAGCAGAGGCGTCGAGATCGCCAGCAACGCGACAACGAACGCCAACTGCACCCAGCCCGATGCGGTCACAGCTTCTCCGGGCGGACCAGGGCGTACACGAGGTACGCGGTCACCAGCACCGCAAGGACGAGGGCGACGGCGTTGTCGTAACTCATGCCGCCACCGTTTCGTTCGACTCGGTCACTTCGAGGACGTCGGGCTCATCGACGCCAAGAATGCGCTCACACGCGCGCACGAAGACGACGGACAACGCGAAGAACCCGATCAACAACGCGACGAACAGAACATCGGCCATCGACACCATCTACGCCTGCGCCAAGGCCGGATACGAGGGTCTTTAGACATTCTCCACGCGAGCGAACGGCATCTTCACGAGTCCTTCACGCGGCCGCGGAAGAGGACACCGGGTGCAGCCGTACTTGACATTCTCTCGAATTCATGTATCTTGAATTCAAGTGATCTGCCCGTCGGGCGGAATGAAGAGGAGACAACCATGACCACCGTTGCTGTTCGCCATCACGTCGCCGACTTCGAGACGTGGCTCGTCACGTACAAGGAACATGGAGCGGTGCGCGACCGCCTGGGCTGCACGAGCGACAAGGTGCTGCGCGACGACAAGGATCCCAACGACGTCCTCGTGCTCACGGACTGGCCGTCTGCTTCCGCTGCGCACCAGTTCGTCTCGGACCCCTCGCTCCCCGACGCGATGAAGAAGGCGGGCGTCACCGGCGAGCCGCGCATCGAGATCTACGAAGAGGCGGGCGTCTGACCACGCCGCCTGCGGCGCCAGACCACGCGAGGAGCGGCCAGCGCGGCCGCTCCTCGTCTCGCGCGCCCGCACCGATGGTTCGGGTCGACGCCGACTTCGAGACGGAGTTTCCGGGCGCGGACGCTCGCGCCACCGAGTGCTACGCGAACCTCGTGCGCACCGGCGATCTCCTGATCGGGCTGCACAACCAGCAGGCGTGGACCGACTACCGCCTCTCGGGCAGCGCCAAGCAGGCACTCGCGGTGCTCGACGGAGCGGGCGAGATGCTCGAACCCAGCGTGATCGCCGAGCGACTGCTCATCACCTCCGGCAGCATGACGTCGTTGATCGACACGCTCGAGAAGGCCGGCTATGTAGAGCGCCGGCCCCATCCGGATGACCGGCGCAAGGTACTGGTGGAGATCACTGCCGCCGGCGCGGCCCTCGTCGACGAGATGCTCCCGACCCTCCATGCCCGCGAGCGCACGATCATGTCGGACGCGCTCACGCCCGCCGAGCAGGCGACGCTGCTGGGACTCCTCGCCAAGGTGCAAGTCGCCGCTCGCGCCCACTCCGATGATCCTCCGGACCGAGCGGCGAAGCGACGTCGGCCGAAGCGGCTCGCGTCACCTGACTGACCTCGCCCGCGCTCGGCCGGCAGCCGAAAGGACAAGGCCTGATCGAACTCGTCAAGCGTGAGTGTGTCCGTGCGTGTGAGCGTCAGTGTCGCCGTGAGGATCGACGTGGACGCGCACGTCGTCGAGATGCGCGACACCTTCGAGGAGATGGTGGCGCACATGTTCGGCGACGTCGTGGCCCTCACGGACGCGCAATGACGCGTCGACTGCGACCTCGATGTCGGCCGCGAGACGGTGGCCGAGCCAGCGCAGCCGTACGGAGTTGACGCTGGCGACGCCTTCGGTCGCGCGGGCAACCGCGTCGACGCGGTCGACGAGGGTGGGGTCCACAGCGTCCATGAGCCGGTAGTACACCTGCTTCGCGGCGCCGACGAGGACGACGAAGATCGCGATCGAGATCGCGATGCCGACGATGGGATCGGCCCGTTCGAAGCCTGCCCATACACCGACGGCGCCGAGCGCGACCGCCAGCGAGGTGAAGCCGTCGGTGCGGGCATGGTGGCCGTCAGCGACAAGCGCAGCAGAGCCGATGGCCTTGCCCTCCTTCATGCGATACAGAGCGACGAGCTCATTGCCGGCGAAGCCGATGAGGCCGGCGAGGACGAGAGCACCGACATGCGAGACCTCGTGTGGGTGGAACAGGCGGTTCACCGCTTCGGCCGCGGCGATGACCGATGAGATGGCGATCATCGCGATGACGAAGATCCCGGCGAGGTCCTCGGCGCGCCGGTAGCCGTAGGTGTAGCGGCGGTTCGGTTCGCGCTGGGCGACTCGGAATGCGATGAACAGCGGGATCGCAGTCAGCGCGTCGGAGAAGTTGTGGATCGTGTCGGCCACCAGCGCGATGGAGCCGGTGAGGAACACGATGACGAGTTGCACGAGCGCGGTGACCACGAGCGCCACGAAGGAGATCTTCACCGCGCGCACACCGCGTTCGGTTGCCTCGAGTGCGGTGTCGATCGAATCGGCCGCGTCATGCGAGTGCGGCCGGAAGAGGTCCCGTACCGCGCTTCGCAGGCCTGTCGGACCGTGGTCGTGATTGTGTCGGTGATCGCGCCTGTGATCGTGGTGGGTGTCGCGCTCGCGGGCGATCATGCGCTGCGAGCCTTGCGGCGATGGTGACGTCCGCCCGCGACCTGGTGGTCGGCTTGCAGGAGCGCCTCGGTCGTGAGTCGTTCGATGTGTTCGTTCTCCGCCTCATAGAAGATGTGATTGCCCGACCGACGTGTGCGGACGAGTCCGGCGAGGCGGAGCTTGGCCAAGTGCTGGGACACGGCGGTCGGACGGACTCCGACGTGGTCGGCGAGCTCGTTGACGGAGTGCTCGCCGTGGAGCAGGGCCCACACGATGCGCAGCCGGGTCGGGTCGGCGATCAACTTCAGGGCGTTGGCTGCGGCTTCGAACTCCTCGTCCGAGGGCTGCTTCACTGTCTGCGTGGTCACGCAGGTAGTGTTGCAGATGCGCGACGCCACACAAGCAGTCGAGCTCGGTGCTGTGCGTCACCCAGGCCGAGGCAGCACTGCCGCGCTCGAGATCGCCACCCGACGATCGATCGTCGAGACTGAGTCGCGATGATCGATTGGCCTCAGATCTTCTACGGCGCCGGGCTGTCCGCGATCATTGCCGGTTTCGTGTTCGCCGTGATCCGCCGCGAGCGCACCGCCGTCGTGTTGTTGCCGGTGTTGGCGGCGACGTTCCTCGGACCGTTGGTGTGGAACGCCATCCTGCACCGCGCCGCTACGGACGCCGACGGGTTCTTCGTCGACATCCCGTTCAAACCGTTTCCGGTCAGCTGGCAAGACACCGGCTCCGGGGTGTTCACGCTTGCCACGGCGTCGGTGTTCCTCGGCATCGCGTTGCGTCGTGAAACTGCGGGCCGCGTGCTCGGCCTCGCTTCGACTGCGGCCGCCGTCGCGTTCCTCGTCGACATCTATCTGTACTGACGCGGCTGTCTCCCCGTGCGACCTCGCGAGCGGTGAGGCGTTTCCCCTCGGCGTCTCTTCTGTTGTTGACCGGCGACTCCACCGCCCACGGCGTCCACTGTCTCCAGGGCTTCCGACGCGGAGACTTGCGGGAGAATTGCAGACGGAACTGCAAGCCGCGTCACGACGCGGCGCGCGGCGACCGTTCCTTCACGTCGACATCGACCTCGCAACCGAGCACGTAGAGCAACGCCATCAACTGACGCACCGACTTCGTGTAGTTCGTGGGGTCGAGCAGCCGGTAGAGCTGCGCGGGCGACGTACCCAGCGACCGCGCAACCTCCCGGGCGGACAATCCGGAGGCCTCGTAGCGCTCGCGTGCTTCCTGGCTGAGGCGATACAGCGCGAGGTCGGCCATGTAGGCGGGGTCTTCGTTGTATTCGAGGACCGCGTCGATGTGGACGCTGCCTTCGGCGCCCGATTCGAGCCGGTAGGTGAAGCCCTCTTTGCCAAGCTCTTCATCCACGAACACCTCGACGAGGCGATCCTCGGCCGACGGCGCCGGCTCCACCTTGGCATGAGGGAACACGAAGTCAGCTCGTCGAGTGTGGACATTGAAGAGGTGGCGTCGGTTGTTCGCAGTGACGCGGGTGAGCTTCACAGCTTGCCTTCATCGACCAACGTTCCTCGATGGGTGCCGGCACTACGCATCTTCGGCGATACGACTTGACGCAACCTCTCGGTTGCCATATTATGGCAACCGAACAGTTGCCACCTATTCGAAGGCGAGGAGTACGACGATGACCACCCTGACCACCAACTACCGCACGAGCATCCAGATCGACGCCCCGGCCGAGGCCGTGTTCGACTCGGTCACGACGCCGGAAGCGCTCGCCGCGTGGTGGAGCCCGGTGAGCGGGTCGGGCCTGACCGGCGGTGACCTGCGCTTCCCGATGGTGCCGGACCAGCCGCCCCTTCTCATCCACGTCGACGAGGCGACCCGTCCCATGACCGTTCGCTGGACGGTCGTCGAGTGCACCTTCATGGAGGACTGGGTGGGAACCCAGCCGACGTTCACGATCACGGCCATCGACGACGGTGCCTGCGAGCTCACGTTCGAGCACCTCGGACTCAACGACGAGCTCGAATGCAAGGACATGTGCAGCCGCAGCTGGGACCACTTCGTGCGCACAAGCCTCAAAGAACTCGCCGAGGGCGGGCCCGGCGCGCCCAACCGCAGCCCCCGGGACCTCGCCCGCCGCGCCGCCGAGGGACGCGCCTGAGGAGGAAGCGATGGCGTTCCCCGACCGCATCGAACGCACGATCCACTTGGCTCGCCCGCCTCGCGAGATCTGGCCGGCGCTCACCACCGCGGAGGGGCTGAGCGCCTGGTTCGGTGAGCAGGCAACGATCGACCTGCGCCCGGGCGGCGCCGCGTCCATGACCTTTGCCGGCGGCGCGACGGTCGAGATGCGTGTCGAACGAGTCGAAGAGCCGAACCTGTTCGCCTACACGTGGCGTCTGCCGGACCTCCCCGACGACGACCCGCGCCGCACGTACGTCCAGTTCACGCTCGAAGCCGACGGGACCGGCACCATGCTGCGCGTCACCGAAACCGGCTTCGCCCAACTGCCGCTCGACACCCGCCGCGCGACATACGACTCACACAGCGACGGATGGGCGCGGGAGCTGGCCGAGCTGGTGGAAC
>DASUCS010000362.1:0-14910 GCA_036275935.1 Acidimicrobiales bacterium | reverse complement strand
GTAGGGTTCGGTCGGTGACTGCCACGACCGTGGACATTCCGACCAGGGTGCTGGTGCTGGGGATGGCCCACGAGGACGGGACCATCCTCGCGGAAGAGGTCTTGCCGGTTGCCGAGGCCTGCGGGCAGACGCCCGAGCAGGTGCGGTCGTGCTTCCGTCGGTTGGTGCGCGACAGCTTGTTCACCCGCGAGGGACGCGGTCGCACCGCGCAGTACCGCCCCACGGAACAGGGCCTGAAAGCGCTGGGTGCGAACATCGAGCGCCACCGGCTCGCGTTCGTGCAGGACCATGCCGGACGCGGGTGGGATCGCAAGTGGCACCTCGTCTCGTTCGCGATCCCGGAGGCGCAGCGGTCGGCGCGTGACGCATTCCGCGACCGCTTGTTGTCCCTCGGCGGCGCGGCCGTCGCCAACGGGCTGTACGTCTCGCCGCACCATTGGGAGAAGGAGGTGCACGCCGAGGCGGAGCGTCTGGAGGTCGCCGATTCCGTGAGCCACCTCTCGACTGACGACCTCTGCGTCGGCGGCGTGTCCGGCCCTCGCGAGCTCGCGCGCAAGCTGTGGCCAGTTGACGAACTGGCGGCGCGCTACGAAGAGTTCGTCGAGACGTACGAGCGGGTGCCCGACGCGCTGGACGCCATGCGCGAACGGCACGAGCGCATGGCCGACGCCGTGTTTCTTCCCGGCGCGTTGTCTGTCACGGTCGAGTTCTCCGAGATCTTCGCTGATGATCCGCTGTTGCCGCCCGAACTGCTGCCGCGACCGTGGCCGGGACGTGCTGCGCGCGATCTGTTGTCGCGAAGTCGCCGGCTCGCACTGCGACTCCGCGAGCAGCACAACCGGCCAGCGTTGTTCCGAGCATTCGACGACGTGATCGAATCCATCCCCTGACGGGTAACTCGCACCGGATGTCGCCCCCCATCGACGACTACGCGTTCCTGTCCGATCTGCATTCCGCCGCGCTCGTCGGTCGTGACGGCTCGATCGACTGGCTGACGTTTCCGCGGTTCGACTCGGGCGCGTGCTTTGCCGCGTTGCTCGGTACGCCAGAGAACGGACGCTGGAAGATCGCCCCGAAGGGGTCGCCTCGCTCGGTCAGTCGGCGGTACCGCGACGGATCCCTCGTCTTGGAGACGGTCTTCACCACCGACGACGGCGAGGTCGCGGTGATCGACTGCATGCCGGCACGCGACTCGCAGCTCGACGTGATCCGGCTGGTCGAGGGTCGCCGCGGCCGGGTGCCGATGCAGATGGAACTCGTCATGCGGTTCGACTACGGATGGGTGGTGCCGTGGGTCCAACGCACGGACAAGGGGTTGAAGGCAGTCGCGGGACCGGATGCGCTCACGCTCATCACGCCCGTGGAGATCGAAGGGCGCGATCTGACGTCGGTCGCCGAGTTCATGGTCGACGAAGGACAGATGGTGCCGTTCCAGCTGGTCTGGCATCCCTCGAACGAGGAGTGCCACGTCGTCGGCGACCCAGCCGTCGCCTTGCGCCAGTGCGAGGAGTGGTGGCGCGACTGGACGTCGAACTGCACGTACGAAGGCGAGTGGCACGACGCCGTCGTGCAGTCGCTCGTGGTGTTGAAGGGCTTGACGTACGAGCCGACGGGAGGCCTGGTCGCGGCGGCCACCACATCGCTCCCCGAGCTCATCGGCAGCGAGCGCAACTGGGACTACCGCTTCTGCTGGTTGCGAGACGCGACGTTCAGCCTGCTCGCACTGCTGGGCGCAGGATTCGAGGCCGAGGCCCGCGCGTGGCGCGATTGGCTGCTGCGCGCCGCTGCGGGCGACGCCGGACGACTGCAGATCATGTACGGGATCGGTGGCGAACGGAGGCTGACGGAGCTCGAGTTGCCGTGGCTGTCCGGTTACGAAGGGTCCAAGCCCGTTCGCATCGGCAACGCGGCGTGCACCCAGCGTCAGCTCGACGTGTACGGCGAGGTCTTCGATGTCCTCTACCACGCGTCGGTGTTCGAGTCGGCGATCGATGCCAAGGCCTGGGATGTCCAGCACAAGCTGATGGACTTCCTCGAGGGCGCCTGGGACGAACCAGATGAAGGCATCTGGGAGATACGCACGGAGCCGCGGCAGTACACGCATTCGAAGGTGATGGCCTGGGTCGCCGTCGATCGCGCCGTCCGGATGGTCGCCGAGCTCGGCGCCGAGGGCGACTCGTCGCGCTGGCGCACGCTGCGCGACGAGATCAAGCGTTGGGTCCTCGACAACTGCGTCGACGACCGCGGCGTCTTCGTGCAGCACGAGGGTTCGCGCGAACTCGACGCGAGTCTGCTGATGATGCCGTTGGTCGGCTTCCTACCTCCCGACGACGAGCGCGTCGTGCGCACCGTTGCTGCGATCGATCGCGACCTCACGACGGACGGGCTGGTGCAGCGCTACCGGTCACACCCCGACGTCGACGGTCTCCCCGAGGGTGAAGGCGTGTTCCTGCTCTGTTCGTTCTGGATGGTGCAGGTGCTCGCGCTGATGGGTCGCACCGACGAGGCGCGTGCGCGGTTCGAGCAACTTCTCGCGCTGCGCAACGACGTCGGCCTGTTGTCCGAGGAGTACGACCCCGTACGCAAGCAGTTGCTCGGCAACGTTCCGCAAGCGTTCAGCCACACCGCCTTGATCAACAGCGCGCTGACCCTCAGTTCGCCTTCGAGTCCTTCGGTGGCTTCGGGGCCTTCGGCTCGGGCGCGGGCTTCGTCGTAGGCGGCGGCTTGGGCTCGGGCGCGGGCTTCGTCGTCGGCGGCGGCTTGGGCTCCGGTGCGGGCTTCGTCGTCGGCGGCGGCTTCGGATCGGGCTTCGGCTTCGGATCGGGCTTCGGCTTGGGATCGGGCGTCGGCTTCGGGTCAGGCGTCGCCTTCGGGTCCGTCTTGCCCGTGGTCGCGGGTGCAAACGGCGTGGGCGCCGTTGTCGTGGTCGAGTGCCCGCGTGCGGGTTGCGCTGCGAACGACGATGCCGGCGCGTCAGAACTCGACGTTGGAGTCGGCGACGGGGCGGGTGCCGCGGCCGGGGCCACCGCAACTGCCGGTTCGACGCGCAGTGGCACATCTGCGATGGCAGGCGTCGCGGCCACGACGCTCGTCGCCATCACCGCGGTGGCGCCCCACGTCGGGATCTGCGCGAGGAACGGGAGCTGCGCGAGCCATGCCACGGGACCGAGTGCCCAGCTCACGCGACCGAGCGGCACGTTCAGGAATGCGCGCACGATCGCGGGGTCGAAATGCGAGCCGGCGGAGCGCGTGAGCTCCGCGCGCGCGTCACGAGCCGACATCGGTTTCTTGTACGAACGGGTCGCGGTCATGACCTCGTACGAGTCCGTCACTGCGACGATGCGTCCGGCCAACGAGATGTGCGCGCCGTGCGCGCCGTTCGGATAGCCCTTCCCGTCCCAGCGCTCGTGGTGGTCGATGACCGCCAGGGACCACGGCCCCAGCCAGGCCCGCACGGGTTCGATCAGCCGGTGACCTTCGAGCGGGTGGCGTCGGATGATCTCCCACTCGGCTTCGTCGGGGACGCCGGGCTTGTTGAGGATCGCGCCGGGGACCGTGAGCTTGCCGATGTCGTGCAAGAGGCCGGCCCAACGCAGCTTGTCGGCGTCGTCCCTCGAGAGACCGAGTTGCTCGGCCATGAGATCCGTGTAGACGCGTACGCGTTCCGAGTGGCCGCGCGACCTGCGATCGTGCGCGCTCAACGCCGTGACCAAGCCGAGGAGGTCTTGGGCCGCGAGGGCCTTCGGGTTGGTCTCCCCCTGCGCGGTGACGCGCTCCGCCCACTTCTCCAACTGCTTGGCGCTGCCGCTGCGGATGGCCACTCTGACGCGCGACGGTGGCGCGTCGGGGAACGGCAGCGACAGCTTGAGCAGCACGGAGAGCGGCAGGAGTCGTCGAGCGAACCGGTCGGTGACGACGAGTGCCGCGGTGGAGACCACGAGCACGATCGCCCACCACTGCAGGAGAGCCGACGTGGACGTCGGCGCCGGGAGGGCGTGGCTCAGCAGCACGCTGCAGCCGATGGCACAGGCCACCGGTGCGGCGAGGATGACGAGACGCAGGGCGCGGGCCAGCCACGGCCGACCTTCCCACCGGCGAGACGATGCCGGAACACCCTCGTCCACCCGTTTCCGTCGGTCACTCTACGTGGGGACTTGAGGGACTCGGCGGAAAGGTGTGTCGACGATCAGTGGTAATTGCGGCGGCGCACCTTTCGGCTGTGAGAGGGCGGGTAGTAGCCGCTGTCGGCTGCGTTGACGTTGGTGCCCGGTGGGACGAGCTTGTCGATGCGGTCGAGGACGTCGTTGCCGAGCGTCACGTCTGCACCCGCGAGCACGTCGGTCAACTGGTCCATCGTGCGCGGGCCGATGATCGCGGCGGTGATGGCGGGATGCTCGAGCACGAAGGCGTGCGCGAGGTGCGTGAGCGACACGCCCGCGTCCGCCGCCACCTTGAGGAGCTCCTCGACGAGATCGAGCTTGCGTTGGTTCTCGGGACGCTCGTAGTCGAAGCGATCGGGGATGCGCTTGGCCCGGCCGGTGTTCGGCATCGCCTCGCCACGACGGTACCGACCGGTGAGCCAGCCACCCGCGAGCGGGCTCCACGGGATCACGCCCATGCCGTACTGCTGACACGTCGGGAGGACTGCGGTCTCGATGCCTCTGGCGAAGATCGAGTAGGGCGGCTGCTCGCACTCGAAGCGTCGGTGGCCGCGCTTCTCGGCGACCCACTGCGCTTCGACGATGAGCTCGGCCGGATAGGTCGAGCTACCGAGTATCCGAACCTTGCCCTGGTGCACGAGGTCAGACAGCGCGCCGAGTGTGTCGTCGAGGTCGACGGACGGATCAGGTCGGTGCGCTTGATAGAGGTCGATGTAGTCGGTACCGAGCCTGCGAAGGCTGTTCTCGACCTCCTGCTTGATCCAGCGGGGTGACGCGCCGCGCTGGTTCGTGTCCTCCCCCATTGCGCCCACGAACTTCGTGGCGAGCACCACCTCGTCGCGACGGCCTTTGATCGCCTTGGCGACGATCTCCTCCGACTCGCCGGCCGAGTAGACGTCAGCCGTGTCGATGAAGTTGATCCCGTTGTCGAGGGCGTGGTTGATGATGCGCACGCATTCGTCGTGATCCCTGTTGCCGAAAGCACCGAACATCATGGCGCCGAGGCAGTACCGGCTCACCTGGATTCCGGTTCGTCCGAGCGTGGTTCGTTCCATGTGCGCCAACCTACGCCCATGGAACCGAACGTGAGCCGGCCACACATGCCGGACTACGGGATCAAGGGCCCGACAGAGGGAACTGGGCTGTTGCCCTGGTCGTGGGCGCTCGAGCGACTCACGGTGTCGCACGACTACTGGGTCGCCACGACCTGGCCGGACGGACGACCACACGTGACACCGGTGTGGGGCGCATGGATCGACGACACGTTGTGGTTCAGCTGCGGTCCGAGCTCTCGCAAAGCTCGCAACCTCGAGCGCGACCCGCGATGTTCGATCGCGACGGACAAGCCGCAGGAACCGGTGGTGCTCGACGCCGTGGTCGAGCGTGTCGAGGGTTACGAGAACGCGGCCCGCTTCGCAGAGATCTCCACGGCGAAGTACGAGATCGAGTACAGCGCCGACTTCTTCGCTGCGAACGCGCTGTTCTCCGCGCAACCGGTGTCCGCGTTCGGATTGGACGAGTCCGACTTCACCGGCTCACCGACGAAGTGGACGTTCAGCTGAGCGCGTAGAGCTGCCACTCGTCGGGGACGCCCTTGAGCTCGTGGACGCCACGGTCGTCGAAGGAAAGTCCCGAGCCGGCGACGAGGTCTTTCACGGTTCTCGACACCCACACCTCGCCCGCCGCCGCCTTCGCTGCGACACGTGCACCGATGTGGACGCCGATGCCGCCCACGTCGTCACCGCGCAGCTCGACCTCGCCGGTGTGAAGACCGGCGCGGATCTCGATCCCGAGCGACGTCATCGACTGCGCGAGTGCCGCCGCGCACTGCACGCCGCGTGCCGGACCGTCGAACGTTGCCAGCAACCCGTCGCCGGTGGACTTCACGTACCGCCCGCGATGCCGTTCGATCTCGGTACGGGCGAGTCGATCGTGTCGATCGAGGACTTCGCGCCATGCTCGATCCCCGAGAGCCGCTGCTCGTTTCGTCGAATCCACGATGTCCGTGAACAACACCGTGGCGAGCACGCGGTCCGGTTCGATGTCGCGACGTGAACCGGTGAGGAACTCCTCGACTTCGTCGATCACCGAGTCTTGGTCACCGAAGTACGGGAGGTGATCCTCGCCCTCGAACTCGACGTACTTCGCACCGGGGATGTGCTCGCCGAGATATCGACCGTGGTCGACGAGGACCGCACGGTCACCCGTTCGGTGCACCACGAGCGTGGGACAGCGGATGGACTCCAGCACTCCGCGTACATCGATCTCGCGCATCCAGGTCACCTGCTCGCGCAGTCCACGAGGAGTCGAGGACGCCCTCTCCCATCGGTTGAGCCGCGAGAGGAACTCGGCGTCGCCGAGCTTGCTCGGCACCATGACTGGCAACGTCCGTGTCTTCGGCGTTCCCCAGTGCTCGACCCAACGTTGCCAGAACCGGTCCAGGACGTCGGCCGTCGCCCCGCAGTCGTACCCGTCTTCGCGGGCGAGCTTGCAGAAGGTGGCGTAGAGCAACAGTGCATCAACCCGCTCCGGATACGTCGCCGCGAACAGCAGCGCGGTCGTGCCCCCTTCGGACAGACCGCCGACGACGGCTCGTTCGACCCCTTCGGCGTCGAACACAGCGAGCATGTCGTCGACCCTGACTTCGAGCGTGGGCATGCCGACGTCCCGGTCCGACAGACCCTGGCCCCGCTTGTCGAAGTGGATCAGCCTGCTGAACCTGCCGAACTTCGTGATCCAGGACGCGTACTCGTCGAATTCCCATCCGGCCTCGACGTTCGACACCACCGGCGGAGCACCAACGATCGTGATGGGCCCGTTGCCGATGACTTGATACGCGATCGACACGTCGCCGTTGTGCGCGTACTTCGTCTCGACGGGCGCCGCCATCGCGCCATTCTGCCGCCCCGGCTCTCAGGACAGGTGGGCGCAGTCGTTGTAGCGAACGAGCGTCCAGCCCCGTTCGCCGTGCTCGCCGAACTGCCACTCGGTGATCGCAGTGTTCTCCGTGTACCGCACCAAGGAGTTGAGCCGGACGCCGGCGAGCGCTTCGAACGAGCATCCGATCACTCCGCCGTGGCAGGCAACCACGATCGTCTCGAACGGGTGCTCCTTGGCGAGACGCTCGAGTGCCTCGCCGACGCGGTCGACCATCATGTCGACGCTCTCTGATCCCGGCGCACCTACTCGTGTGCGGTCCTCGTGGTAGATGCTGTCGATCCCGCCGTAGCGCTCGTCGTACTCCGACCACTGGATGCCGTCGGCTTCGCCTGGGTGCTGCTCGCACAGGCCGCAGTCCTGCCGGATGTCGAGGGTGCCGTCGCCCACGGCGGGCGAGATGATCTCCGCCGTCTCGTGGGCTCGGCGCATGAGGCTGGCGTAGAACGCGGTGGCGTCGCGCAGCTCTCCGGTCCGCAACAGCCGCGCACGCAACTGCTCTGCCTGCACGCGACCGTGGTCGGACAATCCCTTGCAGCCGTGACCGGCGACGACCTGTTCGGTGAACGCGAGCGCCTGCCCGTGGCGGATCAGGACGATGCGCGTCATGCCAGGTGGTCGACGAACCCTTCGAGTTGTCGAAGGTTGCGGCACTCGAACACGCCGTCGCAGTGGATGCCGTACTCGCCCACGATCGAATCCCCGGTGTCCCAGTACGAGCGCGGCTCGGGATTGAGCCAGTACACGTGCCGGGCGCGATGGCGCATCTCCTTGACCACCCACGACTGGGACGCGTGGTAGTTGTTCCGAGCGTCACCCAGGATCATCACCGTCGTCTTCGGGCCGACCTCCTTGCCCCACTTCGACCAGAAGACTTCGAGGGCGTGGCCGTAGTCGGAGTGTCCGTCGACCCAGACGACGTCGGCTTCGGTGTTCACTCGGTGCACCGCGTCTGCGATGTCCTCCACACCGTCGAAGTAGCGCGTCACCTCGTCGATGCCGTCGATGAACACGAACGAGCGCACCTTCGAGAACTGCGCGCCGATCGCGTACACGAGGTGCAGCGTGAAGCGAGCGAACGCCGCGACCGAACCCGAGATGTCGGCGATCACGAAGATCTCCGGCTTCGATGGGCGCGGGTACTTGAACTTCGGCTCAGCCGGCACGCCCCCGTACGACAGTGAGTGGCGCACGGTGTTGCGGAAGTCGAGCGGGCCTTTGCGACCGTGACGACGCTTGCGCGCCAACCGCACGGCGAGCTTGCGCGTCAACGGATAGATGGCGCGCCGCAGGGTCATCATCTCGTCGCGTGACGCGTGCATGAAGTCGATGTCTTCAGGCAGGGGCTTGCGCAGCGTCTTCGCCATCGCCTCGACGCCTCGATCGGCCACGAGCCGGCGACGGATCTCGGCCTCGATCTCCTTGCGGAGCTGATCGATGCGGATTTCGTACTCGTCGCGTTCGAGCCGCTCCTCGAGCGGCGACATGTTCGGAACCTGCTCGCGCGTCTGGTTCATCAATCGCTCGAGCACGGCGTCGAGGTCGAGGTTCCGCAGCGTTCGGTACAGGTAGTACGTGCCGCCGACCGGCCGGCCCGGCTCCATTCCCGCGTAGCGTCGGACCGCCTGGCGCGCCACGGCGCGCATCAGCGCGTCGTTGCCATCCTGCAGCGATCGGTACAGCAGCTCGGCCAGCTCTTCGGGCGTCATCTGGTCGCCGCCGCCGGAGCCCTGCATGCCCTCGGCACCCTCTTGGCGCATCTGCTCCATCAGCTCGTCGAGGTCGCTGAAGTCGAGCTCCTCGCCGTCTTCGCCGATCTTGTACTCCTTGCCGCGCAGCGAGAAGTACACCTCGAACACGGTCTCGAACGCGCGCCAGTGCGTGTTGTTCTTCACGAGCGTCGCCGCGAGCGCGTACTTGAAGGCCTCGCGATCGGAGATCGGGATGTGGCGCACGGCCTCCATCGCGTCGAGGTTCTCGGTGAGGCTGACGGGTAATCCCGCCTCGCGCAGCTCCTGGATGAAGCCCGCGAGCAACGAGAGGATCGGCGCACCGGTTGCGGCGACGATGTCGACGTCGCCTCCCGCGCCGTTGTCAGCCACGAGCGGCCGCTTCGCCCTTCTTGAGCACGCCGCCCTCGGACTGGAATTCCTTCAGCGCCTTGGTGATGTCGCTCTGGTACTTGAGCAGGATCTGCACGGTTGCGGACGCCTGCTCGGCGTCGACGTTCTGGATGCCGAGCAGCATCAACGTGCGGGCCCAGTCGAGTGTCTCTGAGACCGACGGCGCCTTCTTCAGCTCGAGCTGACGGATCGATCGCACGATGCGGGCGATCTGGTCGGCGAGCTTCTCGCTGATGTCCGGAACCTTGGTGAGGACGATCTCCTTCTCGCGCTCGAGGTCCGGGTAGTCGATGTGGAGGTAGAGGCAGCGTCGCTTGAGCGCCTCTGACAATTCACGCGTGTTGTTCGACGTGAGGAACACGAGCGGGATCTGCGTCGCAGAGACGGTGCCGAGCTCGGGCACCGACACCTGGTAGTCCGACAGGACCTCCAACAGCAGCGCTTCGGTCTCGACTTCGACGCGATCGACCTCGTCGATCAGCAGCACGACCGGGTCCTCGCTACGGATCGCTTCGAGCAGCGGGCGGGTCAGCAAGAAGTCCTCACCGAAGATGTCCTCTTCGATGTCGAGCCACTTCGCGCCCTCGCCCTCGGTGACACGTTGCGCCTGGATGCGCAGGAGCTGCTTCTTGTAGTTCCACTCGTACAACGCTTTGGACTCGTCGAGTCCCTCGTAGCACTGGAGTCGGATGAGGCGAGCGCCCGACATCTCGGCCACGGACTTGGCGAGCTGCGTCTTGCCCGTTCCGGCGGGGCCCTCGACGAGCACCGGCTTCTGCAGCCGATCAGCGAGGAAGCAGATGCCGGCGATGCCTTCGTCAGCGAGGTAGTCGACCTTCCGCAGACCCTCACGGACCTCGGGCACCGACTCGAAGCGGTAATCCATTGCGCCAGGGTAGTGGCCGCCTTGACCGCACGGTCAAGACAGTTCGGTGCGGCCGGAAGCCGTCTCATAGGCTTGTGGCACAACGAAGTTGGGGGTTGGGCGTTTGGTGCGCGGGTTCGTCATCCACGCCGTGGTGTACGCGGTGGTCAACGCGCTGCTCGTCGGGATCTGGCTGCTGACGACGGGCTCGACGACCGAGCTGTCCCATGTGTCGGACGACTACGTCGCCGCGGTGAAGAACGGGTTCTGGCCGCTGATCGTCATCCTGGCGTGGGGCGGCGGGCTCGTGATCCACGCCGCCGTCGTGGTGGTGATGCTGCCGGGTTCGAAGAGCCGCCGCCGGCAGAAGGAAGCGCGTCGACGCGAGAAGCAGGAGTTCGCGAAAGCCTTCGCGGTGCCGCCGCTCCCGGTGCCGCCGGGCTCGACCTCGACGCCGAACTCCACACCCCACGGTGACTTCGGCAAGCAGGCGGCGCAGGCCGCGATCGGCCTCGTCGAGTCGCTCACGGGACGCGTGGCCTCACGGCCGTCGAAGCCGCCGTCGCCGACCGGCCGGCAGTGGGTGGCGGTGATGTTCACCGATCTCGTCGGCAGCACGGGACTCGCCGAGAGCTTGGGCGACGTCACGTGGAGTCAGCTCCTCGCGGATCATCGAGCGCAAGTGCGCAAGTGCATCGACGAGCACGACGGGGCCGAGGTCGGCACGCAAGGCGATGGCTTCCTGGTGCGATTCGAGACACCAGACGCTGCCGTCTCCTGCGCCATGTCGTTGCAGCGCCACATGCACGACACACGCGCGGCGGGATCGTTCGTGCCCGAGCTGCGGGTCGGCATCCACGCCGGTGAAGCGGTGGCCGACGACAACGACCTCGTCGGTCGGGTGATCAACCTTGCGGCGCGCGTGACGGATGCGGCCGCGCCCGGCGAGATCCTCGTCACCGAGCCGGTCGCCGACCACCTGTCGCCCGGCATCGCACTCGCCGACCGCGGGCTGAAGCCCCTGAAAGGCTTCGCGCAGCCGAGACACCTGCTCGCGGTCATGTGGCATCCGACCGACGAGACGATCGTGCTGACGACCGAACTCGAAGAAGAGCAGTCCAGCTAACCGCGGACCTGACCGTCACCCCGCACGAGGTACTTCAAAGTGGTGAGCTCGCGCAGGCCCATGGGTCCGCGCGCGTGCAGCTTCTGCGTGGAGATACCGATCTCCGCGCCGAAGCCGAACTCCTCGCCATCGACGAAACGAGTCGACGCGTTCACGAGCACGGCGGCAGCATCGACCTCACGGCAGAAGCGGTCGGCCGCATCGAGGTCCTTCGTGATGATCGCTTCCGAGTGCCCCGAGCCGAAGCGCGTGATGTGATCGATCGCCGTGTCGAGTGACGGCACGACGCGCACGGAGAGCTTGAGATCGAGGAACTCCGTGCCATAGTCGTCATCGGTCGCGTGACCCATCGGCGCGAGCGCTCGCGCGACCTCGTCGCCGACGAGCTCGACACCTGCGAGCGCCTCAGCAGCACGCGGGATGAACGTCGGCGCGACCGACTCGTGTACCAACAGTGACTCGGCCGCGTTGCAGACCGAGGGCCGTTGCGTCTTGGCGTTGACGATGATGTCGAGCGCCATGTCGAGGTCAGCCGACGCGTCGACGTAGACGTGGCAGTTGCCGTCGCCATCGATGACGTACGGGACCGTGGCGTTGTCGAGCACCGACTTGATGAGCGACGGCCCGCCGCGCGGGATCAGGCAGTCGATGCAGTCACGGAGTCGCATGAAGTCGGCCGCGGCCTCGTGGCTGGTGTCGTCGACGAGGACGAGTGCATCGGCGGGCAGATCCGCCTTGGTCAGCGCATCGCGCAGCACGGCGGCGATGGCCAGGTTCGACTCGATGGCCCCCGACGAACCACGCAGGAAGGCGGCGTTCCCGGATTTCAGACAGAGACCGAACGCGTCGCTCGTGACGTTCGGGCGGTTCTCGTAGATGATCGCCACGACACCGAGCGGCACGCGAACGCGCTCGATCCGCAGCCCGTTGGGGCGCACCCAGCCGTCGACGACCTCGCCGACGGGGTCGGGGAGCGCCGCAACCTTGCGCAGTCCGTTGGCCATGCCATCGACGCGGGCGCTGGTGAGGCGCAATCGGTCGACCACCGTCGCAGAAACGCCGCCAGCCTCGGCCCGACCGATGTCGGAGCGGTTGGCATGGAGGATCTCGTCGGCGCGCTCGACGAGCAGGTCGGCGGCGACGTGCAGCGCACCGTCCTTGGCCTCGGTCGAAACGGTCGCCAATCGGCGCGACGCGGCCTTCGATCGTTGCCCGAGCTCGGCCACACCCATTGGAGAAAGCCTACGGGAAGTAGGTTTGCGCTCCATGACGGAGGCGGTCAGAGACGGAACGGCGGACGACCTCGAGAGCATGACGGGCGCGCTCGTGAGCGCGTTCCACGACGATCCCGTGATGCTCTACATGCTCGACAAGCCGGCGAATCGCGACAGGAAGATGCGGGCGCTGTTCGTCAGCGAGGCCAAGCGGGCGATGAAGAAGGGCTCGGTGCTGACGACCGCAGACGGGCCGGCGAAGGGCGCGGCGATCTGGTCGGCGCCTGGCAACTGGAAGCTCGGCGGCGTCGAGCTGCTGGGCCAGATACCTCTGCTGTTCGGGCTCGGACTGTCGACACCTCGGGCGCTGGGGTTGCTGTCGCAGATGGAGAAGGTCCATCCGACCGAGCCGCACTGGTACCTCGCCATCCTCGGCACGGCGACCGAGCACCAGGGCAAGGGCGTGGGCTCGGCGCTGATGGATCCGATCCTGAAGAAGTGCGACAGCGAAGGCATCCCCGCCTACCTCGAGTCGTCCAAGGAATCGAACATCCCCTTCTACAACCGTCATGGCTTCGAGGTCACCGGCGAGGTGCACGCCAAGAACGGGCCGACGCTGTGGCCGATGTGGCGCGACCCGCGCCCGCCCGAGTCCTGAACCATCCACGTGTCGTCGTCGTTGACCATCCCGGTCCGCTGGTTCGTGGACGACGTGAGCGGCGCGCTCCACGAGCTGGCGCACACCACCCCCGAGAGCGACGAAGGCCCTAGCCACGACGCCGCCACCGAGGCGTTCAACCTCACCTGCGGGTTCATCGACGCCGACGGATTGCACACCGACGACGAGTTGTGGGCGCTCATCACGGCGTTCGGGCCGATGTTGCCGACGCAACTCGGTCAGGCGACACCGCAGGACGTGCGGCGCGCCGGGCTGGTGACCGACGCGCGCTCGAAGCTCGCGAACGCGTCATCCATGTTCGAGCTCCTGGTGCAGGCGGACGTGAAGAACAGCACGCGTCACAGCCACACCTACTACCGCGCCGCGCTGGAGATCGGATTCGCGATTGCCGCGATCGACGCGCACACGTCCAACACCGAGCTCGGCGTCATCGGCGACTTCCAGAAGCTGCTGCTCGACACGATCTCCGCCGCCGGCCTCCCCCGCCCCGGCGAGCCCGAGCCGGATGCGGCAACCCCTCCCGTTCTGGCGGTACCGGCGATACAAAAACGTGTCGCCGATCCCGCCAAGACCGCCCCCGCGGCCGAGCCGGCGCAGGATCCCCCGAAGCCGCTGGAAGAGCTGCTGGCGCAGCTCGACAAGTTGGTCGGGATGGCCGCGGTCAAGCGCGAGGTGAAGCTCACCACCGATCTCACCCGCGTCGAGCAACTACGACGCCAGCGCGGGTTACCGGTGCTCGAGCACAGCCGCCACCTCGTCTTCACGGGCAACCCCGGAACCGGAAAGACGACCGTCGCTCGACTGCTGGCGCAGATCTACCGAACGCTCGGCGTCGTGACCAAGGGCCATCTCGTGGAGACCGATCGTTCGCAGCTCGTCGCCGGCTACGTCGGCCAGACCGCGATCCAGGTGCGCAAGGTGTTCGACGAGGCGGACGAGGGCGTGTTGCTCATCGACGAGGCGTACGCGCTGGCGCGTGGCGGTGAGAACGACTTCGGCAAAGAGGCCATCGACACCATCGTGAAGCTGGTGGAAGACCGCCGTGACTCGATCATCGTGATCGTCGCCGGCTACCCGGAGGAGATGGCGACGTTCGTCGACGCCAACCCCGGTCTGCGATCGCGGTTCCCGAAGACGATCCACTTCGACGACTACTCGAACGACGAGCTGGTGCAGATCTTCCAGTCGCTGGGCGACGACCAGAAGTACACGTGTGAGCCGGACGCCCTCGCCAAGGTGCGCGCCTTCTTCGAGGCTCAGCCGCGTGTCCGCGGCTTCGGCAACGGGCGCCTGGCGCGCAACCTGTTCGAGGCGATGGTCGCTCGCCAGTCGAGCCGTTTGGTCGGCATCGACTCCCCCACCGACGAGCAGCTGTGCACGTTCACGACGGCGGACGTTCCGGCCGAGCTGTGAAGCGAACTCTGGCCATCGCCGGCGCCGTCTTGATGATCGTCGTGGCGATCATCATTCGTTCGGCGATCGACGACGGCGGAAGCTCTCCGTCGACCGACAAGAGCACCGGCACGATCGCATGCATCACCGAGCTCGCCGACGCGTGCAACACGCTGACGGGCGTGACCGTTCGCGTCGAGGACGCGTCCATCACCGCGAAGGCAATCGCGAAGGGCACCGCCGACATCGACGCGTGGGTGACACTCGATCCCTGGCCGGAGATCGCGAACCAACTCGCCAAACGAGAGGTCGCCAGCGCCGGAAACCGAATCGCGCGCACGGACTTGCTGATCGCAATGGTCGGCGATCGCGCCGCGCCGCTCGCGACGGCATGTGGTGGCACCGTCAACTGGC
>DASUCS010000361.1:0-17605 GCA_036275935.1 Acidimicrobiales bacterium | reverse complement strand
CGTTGCCAAGGTGTCCGATCCCGCGAACGCCGGATCGGTGACGAGCACCCCGTCGTCCACGCCCCACGCGATCGCTTCGCGCAACGAGTCCTCTGCCGAGGGCGGCCCGAGCGTGAACACCGTCGACGTGCCGCCCGTGTTGGCCGCGAGCTCGGCACCCTTGCTCACGGCGCGGCGGCAGTACGGGTTGAGCTCGAGCTCCAACCCGTCGCGCACGAGCCGGCCGCCCGGGCCGAGCTCCATCGCTTCGAACTTCGGGACCTGCTTGACGAGGATCGCGATCCTCAACGCGGCAGTCCCAGGATGCGCTCGGCGATGATGTTGCGCTGGATCTCGCTGGTGCCGCCCGGGATGGTGGCGGCGAACGATCGCAGGTACTGCTGCGAGAAGCTCCCTTCCCGCCACAGCTTCGGAGCAGGTTGGTCGAGGTCGATGCCGTCGATGCCTGACTCCTCCGTGCCGGCGAGCAGCGCGCGTTGCAGCGCCTCGCTGCCGAACAGCTTGAGGATCGAGTGCTCCGGGGCCGCCTGTCCCTTGGCGAACTTCGCGAATCCGCTGTAGCCGATGGCCTGCAGCGCTTGATGGTCGATGAACACGGACGCGACGACATCGCGCTGGCGAGCGTCGAACTTCCGCTCCGTGCCCATGCGCACGAGGTGCTCCAGGACCTCGCCGACGTCGTAGGCGTAGTCGATCCAGAGCATCGCCCGTTCGTGTGCGAGCGACCCCATCGACAGGCGCCATCCGTCGTTCAGGTCGCCGACGAGGTTCGCTCGGGGCACGTGCACGTCGGTGAAGAAGACCTCGTTGAAGTCCGCGTACGTCGGCTCGGTGAGCTCGGCGATCGGCCGGTACTCGATGCCCGGCGTCGTCATGTCGATGATGAGGACGCTGATGCCCTTGTGCTTCGGCACCGACGTGTCCGTCCGCACGAAGCAGAAGCACCAGTCGGCATGCTGCGCGCCGGACGTCCACACCTTCTGGCCGTTGACCACGAAGTGGTCCCCGTCGAGCACGGCCTTGGTGGTCAGTGACGCGAGGTCGCTGCCGGCGTTCGGTTCGCTCATGCCGAGGCACCAGCTGATCTCGGCTCGCAACGTCGGCACGACGAACTGCTCGCGCTGCTCCGGCGATCCGTAGTCGACGAGTGATGGCGTGATGATCGACAGTCCCTGCGGGTTGGCGCTGCGCGGGATGTCGCGTTTCGTGAACTCCTCGAAGTAGATCATCTGCTGCGCCGGCGTCGCGTTGCGTCCACCCAGCTCGGGGGGCCAGCCGGGTACGAGGTAACCGGCGTCGAACAGCGTCTGCTGCCAACGGCGTGCCCATGGACGCTGGTCGGCGCTCGACTGCCTCGGATCGGCGTGCATCTCGTCGAACGGCGGCGGATGCTCGTCGAGCCACGCGAGCAGCTCGGTGCGGAACGCCTCGTCCTCGTCGCTGAATCGCAACCGCATCGCCGACCGAGGTTAGGTGCGAACGTAGAGCAGTTACCTAACCTCGGACGATGGCTTCTCGGCGCACAGTTGCGGCGGCGGTGCTCGCGGCGTTCGGTGCGGCGGCCGCGACCTACCTCGCGGTGAAGAAAGCGGGCGAGACCCGGCGCCGCGCGTCGGGTCCTGTCACTCCCCTCGCGTCGACCAGCCGCGTCGCCCGAACGGCCGACGTGGCCCGCATCGGCACCAAGGCCGGAGGGTCGTACGCCGTGCATCGTGCCCGTCGCGTGTTCGCCTCGGCCGAGCGCAAGGACGAGCTCGACGCCGAGCACCAGTTGCGCACAGCCGAACAGGTGGCGGAGGCGCTCGGCCACATGAAGGGCGCGTTGATGAAGATCGGGCAGATGGCGTCGTACCTCGACCAGGGCCTCCCGGAACCGATCCGCGAGCAACTCGCGCAGCTGCAATCCGATGCGCCGCCGATGGCCCCCGAGCTCGCGGCGAGCGTGGTCGAACACGAGCTGGGGGCGCGCCCCACCGAGCTCTTCGACACCTGGGACCCCGTGCCGTTCGCCGCCGCGTCGATCGGCCAGGTGCACCGGGCGATCACGAAGGATGGCCAAGCCGTCGCGGTCAAGGTGCAGTACCCCGGAGTCGACGACGCCATCGACGCCGATCTCGCCAACGCCGGGCTGCTCGTGCAGATCATCAGCATGGTGTTCCCGGGCGTGGAGCCGGAGCCGATCGTCGAAGAGCTCAAGGCACGGCTGCGCGAAGAGCTCGACTACACCCTCGAGGCCCGCAACCAGCGCGTGTTCGCCGGCTACTACGCGGACCATCCCTTCATCTCGATCCCGAACGTCGTCGCCGAGCTCTCTACCCGACGTGTGCTCACGACCGAGCTCGCGGAGGGCGCCCGGTTCGACGAGCTCCTGACGTGGGACCAACACGAGAGGGACCTCGCAGCCGAGACCATCTACCGCTTCGTGTTCGGCAGCCTGTACCGACTCGGCGCGTTCAACGGTGATCCGCACCCAGGCAACTACTTGTTCGAACGAGATGGCCGGGTGACGTTCCTCGATTTCGGACTCGTCAAGCACTTCACCACCGACGAGGTGCGTCAGCTCGCAGACATGTCGGAGGCGTTCGCGGTCGACAAGGACATGGCGAAATTCCGTCACGTGATCTCGAGCAGCGGCTTCCTCAAACACGACGAACGCTTCACCGACGCGCAGATCAAGGACTACTTCGACCACTTCTGGTCGTTCGTGCTCGAGGACAAGGAGACGACGACGACGCCGGAGTGGTCGTCCGAGAGCGTGCGCCGATTCTTCGACGCGACCGGACCACACGGCGAGATCATGAAGGCCGCCAACGTGCCGGCGAGCTTCGTCATCCTCCAGCGCATCAACCTCGGACTCGGCGCGGTGCTCGGCGAGCTGCACGCCACCCGCAACTGGCGCCGCATCGCGATGGAGCTGTGGCCCTTCACGCAGGGCCCTCCGTCGACACCGCTCGGCGAAGAAGAAGCGCGCTGGCTCGCGAGTGCAGGCGCACCCCGCCTCGGCGCAAAACCTGACACGAGCGTCAGGTAACGTCACGGCCGAATGGCCGCCGACCTGGACTCGTTCTTCCACCCGCGCACCGTTGCCGTGCTCGGGGCGTCCGACACGCCGAACAAGCCGACATCCGCGATGACGCGCAAGATCAGGGCGTGGTCCGAGCAGTCCGGCGCCGCCTTCCATCCCGTGAACCCGAACCGCGAGCAGGTCGACGGGCTGCCCTGCTTCCCCTCGCTCGACGACGTCCCGGGCGAGATCGACCTCGCCGTCATCCTCACCGGCAACGCCGTCGAAGCGTTCGAGTCGGTCGTCGAGCGCAAGCCGAAGTTCGCGGTGATCTTCGCGGCGGGATTCGCCGAGGTCGGCGCAGAAGGCGAGCGGCAACAAGCACGTCTCGCCGAGCTCGTCCAGGCATCCGACACGCGACTGCTCGGCCCGAACACCAACCTCAATGCATTCGAGACCTACCGCGAGGATCTGCAGGGCAAGCGGCTGGCACTGATCACGCAGTCCGGACACCAGGGCCGGCCGATCTTCCAGGCCCAGGACCTCGGCATCGCGATGAGCCACTGGGCGCCGACGGGCAACGAAGTCGATCTCGAGTTCGCGGACTTCGCCGCGTACTTCGCGGACCAACCCGACGTCGGTGTCATCGTGGCGTACATCGAGGGCTTCAAGGACGGCCGCACGCTCATGCAGGCCGCGGACCGCGCCGCGCAACGCAACGTCCCGATCGTGGTCGTGAAGGTCGGACGCACCGAGGCGGGACGGTCGATGGCAAAGAGCCACACCGGGCACCTCACAGGGTCGGACGCAGTGACCAGCGCGGTCTTCCGCCAGTTCGGCGTCACGCGGGTCGACGGACTCGACGAGCTCCTGGACACTGCGGCGATGCTCGCCCGCGCCGCGCCGCCGAACGGCGACGGGGTCTGCATCTACGCCATCTCCGGTGGTACGGGCGCGCACATGGCCGACCTCGCGGCGGCCGCCGGGCTGCGGTTGCCCGACCTCACGGCCGAGACCCAGACCGCCCTCCACGAGTGGATCCCGACGTACCTGCGGGTGTCGAACCCCGTGGACAACGGCGGTGCGCCGTCCGCCGACTGGCGCGGCCGCAAGATCCTCGACGCACTCGTCGCCGACCCGAACGTCGACGTGATCATCTGCCCGATCACCGGCGCGCTCGCCTCGATGTCCACGCCGTTGGCACGGGACCTCGTCGACGTCGCCGAGACGACGGACAAGCCGATCTGCGTCATCTGGGGATCACCGGTGACCGACGGCGAGAAGGCGTACGAGATCCTGCTGTCGTCACCGAAGATCGTGACGTTCCGAACCTTCGCCAACTGCGTGGGCGCAGTGAAGGCGTACTTCGACTACCACGAGTTCGCGTCGCGCTACCGATCGCCGTTCGCGAAGAGGCAGCCCAAGGCGAAGCCACACGAGATCGGCAGCGGCGAGCACGCGGCAAAGGCGCTTCTCTCCGAGTACGGCATCCCGGTGACCCGCGAAGAAGTGGTCACGAGCGCGGCCGCGGCAGTGAAGGCCGCCAACGCGATCGGCTACCCGGTCGTGATGAAGTCCGAAGGTGTCGACCACAAGTCCGACGAAGGTCTCGTCCGTCTCGGCATCGCATCCGCCAAAGACGCGCGCGCCGCGTTCCGGGAGCTGTCGCCCAAGACCGGGCGCGTCCTCGTCGCGGAACAGGTCTCCGGCGGCACCGAGTGCGTGATCGGCGTGAGCCAGGACGACTTGTTCGGACCGGTGGTCATGTTCGGCCTTGGCGGCGTGTTCATCGAGGTGTTCCGGGACGTCACGTTCCGCGTGCCGCCGTTCGACAAGGACGAGGCGCGCCGCATGATCGACGAAGTCGTCGGAAGCGCCTTGTTGAAGGGCGCCCGCGGACGACCAAAAGGTGACATCAAGGCGTTGGTCGACACGATCATGAAAGTGCAGAAGCTCGCAGTGGAGAACGCGGACAACCTGGCGGAGCTCGACATCAATCCACTCGTCGTCCTTCCCAAGGGCGTCGTCGCGTTGGACGCGCTGGCAGTCGCGAAGTGACGATTCGCGACAAGACCGCGATCGCCGGTGTCGGCCAGACGGAGTTCGCGAAGTCGATCGATCGCTCGGAGAAGCGGCTCGCGCTCGAGGCGATCAAGCTCGCGCTCGATGACGCCCAGATCGCCCCGAGCGAGGTCGACGGACTCGCGTCGTACACACTCGAGACCACCGAGGAGGTCGACATCGCTCGCAACCTCGGGCTCGGCGACATCACCTTCTTCAGCCAGGTGGGTTACGGCGGGGGCGCCGGTTGTGGCGTCGTCGGTCATGCCGCCATGGCCGTCGCGACGGGACAGTGCCACGTCGCCGTCGCGTGGCGCAGCCGCAAGCGCGGTGCCGCGGCCAGCCGGCCGTGGTCCCAAGTCCCGGATCGTGTGCGTGGAGGTCACCAGTGGACGCGGCCGTTCGGCCTGCTGCGCCCGGTCGACGAGATCGCCATGCTGACCCGCCGATACCTGCACGAGTACGGCGGCACCCGCGAACAGCTCGCGAGCGTCGCGGTCTCTGTGCGCGAGCACGCCAACCGCAACCCCGGGGCGATGATGCACGCCAAGACGCTGACGGTCGAGCAGTACCTCGACGGACGGTGGATCTCCGAGCCGCTCTGCCTCTATGACAACTGCCTCGAGTCCGATGGCGCCGGCGCGGTGGTCGTCACCACACCCGAACGCGCCCGTGACTGCCCGACGACACCGGTGCTCGTGCACGCGTTCGCTCAGTCGATCCCGCAGCAACACCAAACGATGACGAACTACTTCTGCGACGACCCGTTGCGCGGGCCCGCGTGGGCGTGCGCCGACCGGCTGTGGGCCAACAGCGAGTTGACGCCATCGGACATCGATGTCGCGCAGCTGTACGACGCGTTCAGCCCGCTGGTGCCGCTGTCGCTCGAGGGCTACGGGTTCGTGAAGCGCGGCGACGGGCTCGGGTTCTGCGCCGATGGCAACTTGAAGCTCGGCGGCGCGCTTCCCACGAACACGAGCGGCGCGGGCATGTCCGAGGCGTACGTCCACGGCTTCAACCTCATCGTCGAGGGCGCCCGTCAGGTTCGCGGCGAGTCGTACTCCCAGGTCGAGAACGCCAAAGCCTGCCTCGTCACGAGTGGGGAGGGCGTGCCGACGAGCGCGTTGCTGCTGCGGAGCGACGACTGATGATCGAGGGCTTGATCCTGCCGGACGTCGAGCATCCCGAGGTCGCGCCGTTCTGGGCCGGGTGCGCCGAGGGTGAGCTCCGGGTGCAGGCCTGCGCGTCGTGCGGGCGGCGCCGCATGCCACCGCGGCCGATGTGCCCGTACTGCAACTCCTTCGACACCACCTGGGAGCGGATGTCCGGGCGAGCCCGCGTGTGGTCGGTGGTCATCCCTCACCCCCCGCTGCTGCCCGCGTACGGGGAGCAAGCGCCCTACAACGTCGTGGTGGTCGAGCTCGAGGACGATCCGTCGATCCGCTTGGTGGGCAACGTCGTGCTCGACGCGGACGCGCCGCTCGACTCGATCGATCCGCACACGGTCGAGATCGGCGAGGCGCTGCAGGTCGTCTTCAGTCGCGTCGCCGACGACGTGTGGCTGCCACGATGGCGGCCCGCGACAGACTGAGCGAATGCGCGGACTCACGGACAAGGTCGCCGTCGTCGCGGGCGGCGCGGGCGGGATCGGTACGGCAACGTCGCTGCGACTCGCCGAAGAAGGCGCTCGTGTCGTCGTCGGCGATCTGAACGAAGCCGCGGCGAAGGACGTCGCCGATCGCGTCGGCAAGGCAGGAGGCACCGCGATCGCGGTGCCGTTCGACATCTCCGACGAGGACTCCGTGCGGGCGCTGATCGCCGCGGCCGTCGACACGTTCGGCGGCGTCGACGTGTGTCATGCCAATGCCGCCGATCTGTCGGTGCCGGTGATCATGGGCGACACCGATGCGCTCGACATCGACCTGGACATCTGGGACCGCACGATGCGGGTCAACCTGCGAGGGTTCCTGCTCTGCACCCGTCACGCCGTCCCGAAGATGCTGGAAGGTGGCGGTGGTGCAATCGTGTACACCAGTTCCGCGGCGTCGTTCGTGGGCGAACCGGCCCGTCCCGCCTACGCCGCGGCGAAGAGCGGCGTCAACGCGCTGATGCGCCACGTCGCATCGAAGTACGGCAAGCACCACATTCGTGCCAACGCGATCGCGCCTGGCCTTGTCGTGTCCGACGAGATGAGCGAGGTCATCCCGCACGATCTGCAGGCGCGCACGCTCAGGGGGACGCGTTCGTGGCGCCTGGGCCATCCGCGCGACATCGCGGCGATGGTCGCGTTCCTGTTGTCCGACGACGGCGAGTGGATCAACGGACAAGTGATCAGCGTCGACGGTGGCGTGACCCTGCGCTGACGGTCAGCAGGTGTTCGGGTCGAGTGGCCCGTTGATCCGGTACACGCGCGCGCCGTCTGCGTCGTACACCCGGTCTGCGCCGGCGAACGTCTGCTCGGGCGGGATCACGTAGAAGCCGAACACGACCGGCGTGACGACGACGTAGTCGGCGTGGCCGGAGAGCTCGGCGCGCCAGGCCCGGCAGTCGAACGAGGCGAACTCCGTCGGCGGCACGTCGCCACGCGCCACGCGGTTCGACAGCGTCCGTCCGAAGAGGGGATACAGCTCGTCGGTCCCGAACACGATCACGCGGGCGTCGTGGACGTCTCGAAAGAATCCGTTGACGGCGTCGTTCGGCAGGCCGACCGCCTCGTAGCGCCGATCGAGGTAGTGCCGCTGCGCGAACCAGAACCCGACGAGCAGCAACCCGACCGAACCCGCGATCACCGCCGGCCTCGGTCGACGGACCACGGCGTAGGTGAGCGCACCGACCGCGAGCAGGACCAGGATCGCCGGAAGCAACCGCCCTGACGGCCAGGCATCGATTCGCTCGCGGTTCGGCATCGTCAGGCCCGCGACGAGGACGGCACCGAACACCACGAGCACAACGCGTCGCCACCGATCTCCCGACGGCACAACAGTGACCAGCAGCACGAAGGCCACCAGCAGGACCGGCCCCAGGTAGCGCAGGTTGAACACGAATCCGAACCCGCCGGTGAGGGGGGTGAAGAGGTAGCCGATCACTCCGGCCGCGAGCGTCAGGCCGAGGAGCCGTTCGATCGCGCCAGGCCCTCGCACGATCAACGAGATGGAGGTGCCGGCGAGCAGCGCGACGACGATCGGCCACGTGCGTCCGAACCCCTGCCAGATCCCGTCGAGGTAGAGGTCGCGCCAGGCCTGCGCGTGGAGCACGTCGTGGGCGAGCGAGAACGCCTGCGGCGGGATCTGCGCCGGCCAGTGCACCGGGCCCGCGTCGATGTCGAACCACGGCAGCGGCGTTCCGCTCACGACCCAGTCGCGCAGGAACCAGAAGCTTCCGGTGACGGCCAGTGCAAGGCTCCATCCCGCCGCGGCTGCGAATCGCCGCCGCGCGAGCGCGACCACGAGCACGGCCACGGCGAGCAGCGCCATCGCCGGAGCGATCGTGATCTTCGTGCTCAGCGCCATGCCCGCCGCGAGACCGGCCAGCGTCACGGGCACGGCGTCGAGTCGTCCTTCGAGCAGCAACGCCACCGCGGTCAGCAGCAGGGCCGCGCACGCGATGTCGCTCGATGCCTGTCCCGGTTGTGTGGCCACCATGATGGGGAGTCCGAGCACCGCGGCGGCGCCGAGGACCGCGACGTGGCCTGCGCGCCGCCGCTCACCGATGCACCACGCCGCGAGCAGCGCGAGCGCGAGCCACGCCAGATTGAGGAACGGCGACACGATGTCGCGTCCGTAGGCGAGCATCCCCGTCGCGTGCGCGAGCTGCGCATTGAACGGGAAGAACCGCGCCGCGTCGTAGCCGAGACCGTCGATGCCCGTGAATGCGTGTTGCTGAACGAACGTCGCCGCGAACGGCTGGTGGTACCAGAGGGTGTCGGAGTGCGTCATTCCCGCGCCGAGCGCGTACGCGACGTGGGTGGCCCACTGCACCACGACGAGCGCAACGCCGATCGCACACACCACCAGCTCCCAACGCGGAACTGATCGAGCGGGCGAGGCCGGCTCGAGCCGCACGTCCGCGCCGAGCCGGCGTCCGACGCCGTACAGCCCGATACCGCCGGCCACCTCACCGACGAGCACGGCCCACGCGCTGAACAGGTGCGCGGCGCCCAGCAGCTGCGCGACGGCGAAGAACGTCGCCAGAGCGACGACAGCCTCGGCCATCCGCGCTCGCGCGCCACCCCATGCCGGCAACAACGCACGACGCAGCACGAGCGCGCCGTAGGTGAGCGCACCGACGACTGCCGCACACGCGGCGGTGCCGACCACGAACCG
This sequence comes from Acidimicrobiales bacterium, assembly GCA_036275935.1. Lineage (GTDB taxonomy): Bacteria > Actinomycetota > Acidimicrobiia > Acidimicrobiales > JACDCH01 > DASUCS01. The sequence continues at coordinate 8,218 of DASUCS010000361.1, read as the reverse complement.
CCCGAGCGACAGCATCGGAGCGGCAGATTACGAGTGCAGCGTCAGCCGAACGTCGGTTGCAGCGAGTTCTGCTGGAGCTCGACCCAGGTACGGCCGGTGTGGAACACGAGATCGTGGCCGGCGGCGTCGTGGAACACCGTCGCGGCGGTCACCGAGTCGCGAGACCAGGTTCCTTGCACGAGCTGACCATCTCGCAGCAACCAGCACGGGCCGGAGCCGATCACGACCGGAAGCGGATCCTCGACGCCGTTGACGTCGAACACGCCCGTGCCGGTCACGCCGACGGACATGACGAGCACGTTGTCGGCGGTCACGCGGGTGCCGTCCTCCAGCGTGTCGTCCGTGCCGTCCTGGGTGCGCTCGTACTGGCCCAGCTGCGGGTTCCACGCCCACGCGGCGGTGGCGTTGTTGCCCATCGGGACGTTGGCGCTCGCAGTGGGCTGACCGCCCGGCGCTGCGGCACCGAAGTGGAAGAGGGCCGGCGGCGCGGGCGACTGATTTCCGGCCTCGGCCCCGGCGGCGTAGAGCTTGGCCGTCGACGCGTACACGTTGTGCGGCGCCCGATGTCCCTTGGCGCGGTAGAAGGCGGTCACGCCGTCGTCGTTCGACAGCAGCGTCGCCGTCGAGTGGTCGATCGACGGCGCGATCTCTCCCGGCGCCGCGCCCGAGTAGGCGAACAACCCACCGTTCAGCGCGCGCAACAGATCGGCGTCGACGGGGCGCGCCGAGCGGATCGGCCCGACGACATCGGCATCGTGCGATTGGAACACCGCGAACAGCCGCGTCTGACCGCCCTCGACCAGCGTGTCGTAGACGATGTCCGCGAAGTTCAACCCGGACTGCGGCCGGGCCTCGTCGAGGTTGTCGATCTTGATCGCCAGCGACGGGCGGCCGGCGTCCGGTCGATCGACCGGCAGACCGGTCAGCGGGAAGATCGCCGGCGGGGCCTGGGTGGTGCGGCTCGTCGCGATCGTCTTGGACTCAGGTGAGCCCTTGGCGTTCGACTTCGAGCCACAACCTGCGAGCGTGGCGATCACGGCGAGAGCGAGCACTGACGCGCACGCCCGGCGAGCGCCGCGTCGTTGGCGGAGTTTTCCCACGAACTTCCTTCAGCTGATCGGACTCCGCCTGCGGCGACCGTACCGGAACCCCTCACCCCGATGGGTGATCCTCAGCTGTCGGTATTCGTCACCGATCGCTTGGCGTCCTCCCACTTCTTCAGCATCGTGCCGAAGTGGGCGGGGTTGTACACGTCTTCCTCGCTCGCCCACAATCCGTTGCCGGCGTACTTGAGGATCGTGATGTTCACGCCGTCGTGGACGGAGCCGTCACCGGGATCCTCCATGCGGTTCGCAACTTCGCACACGATCCAGCCGCGGTCTTCGTCGACGATGTACCAGTTGATGGGGAACTCGTGCATGAGGTTCCCCGGATACTCCGACATCGTCTTCGTGATCCATGCACGCACCGCTTCGCGGCCGTGGAACACGCCGTACATGTGCTCGATGTACTCGCAGTCCTCGGTGAAGATGTCGGGCCACGCGCTCCAGTCGCCGGTTCGACCGGCCTCGGCACCCGCGGCTTGGTACGCGGTGAATGCGTCTTCCAGTTCCGCCCGTGACCAGCCCATGGTTACGAGGATCCGCCCGTCGCGGCGGCGACGATCGTCATGATCGTGATCGGCGGTTCGCTCGGATCCCTCGGCTGCGCGCCCGTGACCGCCTTCTCGCTCACATCGACGTCGGTCGCCTGGGCCCGCAGGGCGCCGACGGTGCACTGTTCCTTCGGGATGTGGCTGAACGGGTCGTAGGAGAACAACCGGATCGCGTTCTCGTGCGTGATCTGGTTGATCTCGGCGTCGGACAACCCGGCGAGCGCCGGTGCGAGCAGCTCGGGAGAGTGCGGCCACGTCGAATCGGAGTGCGGGTAGTCGCACTCCCAGGTGATGTGGTCGAGGTTCAGGTGGTGGCGCGTCTCGAGGCCGACGGCGTCGTCGATGAAGCACGTGATGATGCGCTCGTTGAAGAGCTCGCTCGGCAATTTGCCGCCGAGGTCGGTCCCCGTCCACGCCTTGTGATGCTTGTAGACGTAGTCGCAGCGCTCGAGGAAGTACGGGATCCAGCCGATCCCGCCCTCGCTCATCGCAAACTTCAGGTCCGGGAACTCCTTGAGCACACGTGACCACAGCAGATCGGACGCGGCCTGCACGAGGTTGATCGGCTGCAACGTGATCATGACGTTGATCGGCGCGTCATCAGCGGTGATCACCATCGACGACGACGAACCGATGTGCAGGCACACGATCGTGTTCTCGTCGCTGCACGCCTTCCAGAACGGGTCCCAGTGCTCCGAGTGGAGGCTCGGGTAGCCGAGCTTCTGCGGGTTCTCCGAGAAGGTGATCGCGTGGCAGCCCTTCTTCGCGACACGCCGCACCTCCTTGGCCATCGCGTCGGGATCCCACAGCGCGGGGATCGACAACGGAATGAATCGACCCGGGTACGTGCCGCACCACACGTCGATGTGCCAGTCGTTGTAGCCCTGCACGAGCGCGGTGGCGAGGTCCTTGTCGTCCACCCGCGAGAACAGCTGACCGCAGAAGCCCGTCATCGACGGGAAGCACAACGAGCCCAAGACGCCGTTCGCGTTCATGTCGCGCACACGTTCTTTGATGTCGAAGCACCCTGGACGCATGTCGCCGAACGACGTCGGGTCGATGCCGTACTCGGCGGGCGGACGGCCGGCGACCGCGTTCAGGCCGATGTTCGGCAGCTCGTTCCCGCGGAACGACCACACGTCGACGCCGTTGTCCTTCGTGACGAGCTTGGGAACCTCGTCGGCGTACTTCGCCGGCACGCGGTCGACCCACATGTCCGGTGGCTCGACGACGTGGTCGTCGACCGAGACGAGGATCATGTCGTCGAGCTGCATTCGGGCCCCCTAGTCGTCCAAGTGGAAGATGCGCGTGGCGTTGCCGGCGAGGATCTTGTGCCGCTCGTCCTGCGGCACGTCCGCCATCGTGTCGTTGATGACCTTGCGGCTGTACGGCCAGTCGTTGCCGTGGTGCGGGTAGTCGGTGCTCCACATGATGTTGTCGACGCCCACGCCGTGGCGGTTGGCGACACCGAAGCGGTCGGTGATGAACGTGGCCGACAGGTTGCGGAACCAGTAGAAGCTCGGCGGTTCGCTGATCGGGATGTTGCCCCACGAGCGATTGCGCCAGTAGCGGTCGTCCATCTGCTCGAGCAGGTGCGGTATCCAACCGACGCCGGTCTCGATGAGCGGGATCTGCAGGTTCGGGAAACGCTCGAAGACACCGGTGAAGATCAGCTGCCCGATCGTGCTCGGCACCATGGCGAAGACGCCGGCGAGGCCGCCAACCGCCTTGGCGTTGGCCTTCGACGCCTGGTCACCCTGGCCGTAGAAGCTCTTGCGCGAAGCCTCGCGAGCGCGTTGACGGGCCGCGCGACCGGTGAGGTTGATGTGGATGCACACCGGCATCGCTTCTTCCTCGGCCGCAGCCCAGAACGCATCGTCCTCGTCGGAGATGTTCTCGCCGGCCGACGGCCAGCACGAGATGACCACGCCCTTGAAGCCGCGCGCTTTGGCTTTGCGCAGCGTCTCCACCATGTCACCGACGCCGGTCGACGGCATCTGCGCCATGCCGACGAGGCGCGTGCGATCAGGCGCGCAGAATTCATCCCACAAGAAGTTGTTGTAGGCATCGACGCCGGCGCGCACGAAGTCGTCGTCCTCGTCGCCGAGGAAGTGCCCAATCGTGCGCTGCGGCGGAAAGAGAATCTCGGCGTCGACACCGTCGACGTCCATGTCCGCGAGCCGCGCCGTGCCGTCGTAGCAACCGGCGCGGGCCTGGTCATAGGTGACACCGGTCCAACGGAACTGGTCCCACGGCAGACCGGGCGTCGTGACGAGACCGATCGGATCGGGATCGGGTGAGCCTGCGAACTGCCACGCGTCGCCGCCGTCGAGGTCCTTCACCAACTTCGGCGCCTTGTCCTGATACTGCTTCGGCAGCCAGGCCTCCCAGATGTGCGGCGGCTCGAGTACATGAGCGTCGGCCGACACGATGCGGAAGGTCGCCATCGGGACGAACAGTAGCCTGACACGCATGTCAGGTTCGTGGGCCGAACCCCTCGCGTCGCTGGTCGACGGCGTGACCGTGTGCGACCACGCGCGCTCGCCGGTGACCGCGATGACGGCGCGTCTGTTGAACGACGTGGGCATCGGTTCGGCGGCGCTCGAGGACGCCGACATCGTGTTGGCCGACGGAGCGAGGTCGGAGTCGGGTGCGCGCGCTGACTCGATCTGGGTCGCCGTCACGCCGTTCGGACTGGACGGGCCGCGTTCGTCGTGGCGCGCGTCGGACCTCGGCGTGATGGCGTCGTCGGGGAACATGTACTCGACCGGCGATCCGGATCGCGCGCCGGTGCGCAGCGCAGGCAACGCTTCCTATGCGCATGCGGCGTCGGAGACCGCGTTCGCGGTGCTGACCGCGCTGGCCGGCGGTCGCCGGCCCGCCGACGTCGACGTGTCGATGCAGGAAGTGGTGCTCGTCGCGAACATGGGCGCCGCTGGTCGGTACTTCCGGGGCGGCAACCGGGGCCGCCGGCTCGGGGCCAACATCGGGCGCACCCGCGAGATATGGCCGACGAAGGACGGATGGGTGTCGTGCGGCTTGCGCGGCGGCAAGGCGCGGCTGGCGACGCTCGAGACGTTGGCGAAGCTCGTCGGAGATCCCGCGCTCATCGAACGCGATTGGACGCAGTGGGACACGAACACCGCATCCGACGACGAGCTGCGTGAAGTCGAGCAGTTGGTGGGCGACTGGTTCGCGACCCGCACGACGGCCGAGCTCTACGAGATCGCCAGCGAGACCAACATCATGCTGGCGCCGGTCAACTCACCCCGCGAGCTCTACGCGTCCGCCCAACTCGCCGCCCGCGAGTTCTTCGACCCCACCGGCGTCCCGAGGAAGTGGGCCCACTTCCAAACTCGACGCAATAGGGGCCCAAGACCGACCCCTATTGCGTCGAGAATGGAAGAAGGAGCCTGGTCGGGGACGAACATCCTGGAGTTCGGGGCGGGGGCGGCGGGGCCGATCGCGACGCGGTACTTCGCCGAACACGGCGCAACCGTCCTTCGTGTCGAGTCCGCCAGCCGACCGGACTTCCTGCGCACCGGTACCTACGGCGACATGTTCGACGCGCTGAACTGCGGCAAGCGGTCCGTCACGCTCAACCTCAAGCACCCCGACGGCTTGCAGTTGGCCAAGCGACTCGCGTTCGAGTGGGCCGACGCGGTGCAGGAGAACTTCGCGCCTCGAGCCATGCGCGGGCTCGGTCTGTCGTACGACGACCTCGTCGCCGACAAACCCGATCTCGTGATGATCAGCGCGTGCCTCAACGGCCAAACGGGCCCGCACCGCGACTACCCCGGCTTCGGCGGACAGGGCGCGGCGCTGTCGGGATTCAACTACCTGACCGGTTGGCCCGACCGCGAACCGATCGGTCCGTTCGGCACCATCACCGACTCACTCGCGCCGCGGTTCGTCGCCACCGCACTGGCGGCGGCGCTCCTGCACCATCGCGCCACCGGCAACGGCGTGTACGTCGACCTCAGCCAGGTCGAGTGCGCGGCCTGGACGTTGTCGGACTGGCTCCTCGCCTACAAGCGCGCCGGCGTCATCGGCGAACGGCTCGGGAACGGTCACCCGGCGGCGCTGCTGCACGGCGTGTACGAGTGCGCCGGCAAGGACCGCTGGGTGGCGATCGCGTGTTGGACCGAGCAGGAGCTGGCGAGTCTGTGGGCCGTCGTCGGGTCCGACGGCGATCTCGAGTCGTGGACGCGTGAGCGCGACGCCCTCGATGTCGCCACCGAGCTGCAGGCCGCGGGCGTCGAAGCCGTGCCCGTGCAGGACTTCGCCGACGTCGATGCGGACCCGCAGATCGCGGCGCGCGATCACTGGGTGTTCCGCGACCACCCCGAGCTGGGCCCCGGCAAGTACGAGCGCAACGGGTTCCGCATCGAGGGTGAGTCGACCGGCTACGACCGCGCCGGCGCGACGCTCGGACAGGACACCGACTGGGTGCTCGGCGAGCTTCTCGGGCTCACCACGACCGCCCAGCAGCGCCTCCGTGAGGACGGCGCCCTTACCTGACACGCGTGTCAGGTTTCGCGTACGCTTCGCAGCGTGAGTGAGCTCCCGAAGATCATCAGCGTCGACGACCACGTGGTCGAGCCCCCGCACGTGTGGCAGACCTGGTTGCCCGAGAAGCATCGCGAGCGCGGGCCGCAGATCGTGCGCAAGAAGTGGGGCGGCTTCAAGCTCAAGGGCGGCGCGAAGTACGAGATGGAAGAGGATCCGGACGGTCAGTGGGGCGACGCGTGGGTCTACGACGGCGAGGTGATCTACGTGCACAAGCGGCACGTCGCCATCCCGTCGTCGGCCGTCGTCGACGGGCCCGAGGGCAAGACGCTCGACCGCACGCAGCTGCAGATGACCGCGCTCACGTACGACGACATGATCCCTGGCTGCTGGGATCGCGACCAGCGCATCAAGGACATGGCCGAGAACTGGGTCGACGGGTCGCTCCCGTTCCCCACGTTCCCGCGCTTCTGCGGCCAGACGTTCCACGAGAACGAAGACCGCGAGCTCGGGCTCGCGTGCGTACAGGCGTACAACGACTGGATGGTCGAGGAGTGGTGCGCTCCCTCGGGCGGCGCCAACATCCCGCTGTGCATCATCCCGCTCTGGGATCCTGAGCTCGCCGCGCAGGAGACGCAGCGCAACGCCGAGCGCGGCGTGCGCGCCATCTGCTTCAGCGAGCTGCCGACGCGCCTGAAGCTGCCGAGCATCCACTCGGGCTACTGGGATCCGCTGTGGCAGGTGTGCAACGACACAGGCGTCACGGTGTGCATGCACGTTGGTTCGTCGTCGACGAACCCCGCCGCCGGTCCGGACTCACCGCCGGCTGTCGGCGTGACGCTGTCGTTCAACAACTCGTTCGCGTCGATGGGCGACTGGCTCTTCTCCGGGAAGCTCATCCAGTTCCCGAAGCTGAAGCTCGCGTATTCGGAGGGCCAGATCGGCTGGATCCCGTATGTGCTGGAACGCGCCGACACGGTGTGGGCCCACCACGACGGTTGGCAGCACACGCGCGAGAAGATCCCGGATCCGCCGTCGACCTACTACTACGGCCGCATCTACGGCTGCTTCACCGCCGACAAGCACGGGCTCAAGAACCTCGACGAGGTCGGGCCCGACAACATCTGCTTCGAGACCGACTACCCGCACACCGACACGACGTGGCCCAACACCAAGGAGTACGTCGAGAAGATGCTGGCGGGCTACGACGAGGACACCGCGTACAAGGTCCTGCGCGGCAACGCCATCAAGATGCTGGAGCTCGACAGAACCTGAGCGTCAGACGCCCGGCGGCACCCAGCGGTCATCGGGATCGTCGATCACGGTGGTCTTCACGATCTTGTCCCAGAGGCACTGGTACTTGTCGTTGTCCGCGAGGAGCACGACCCCGTTGATGACGTACCAGAACGGGACGACGCTGAGCAGCCACTTGCCGACGATCTCGCGCATCGCCATCTCGCCGACGTTCGCCGCTCGGTTCTGATCGAGGTTGATCACCCGCATCTTGAGGATGGACTTCGCGGGGGTCTGGCCCTTCTTCCACAAGATGATCGACCAGACCAGCCAGCCGATCACCAGCGTGACGATGACGAGAACCCCCTCGAGGAGCATCGCTCCGAAACGCTTGCCCTTGGTGGACAGGGTGTAGGGGGCCGCCGTCTGCGGTGCGCTGTAACTGGGTGCCGGCGGTGGTGGTGGGGTGGGAGGAGTTGGATCGCTCACGCCGCGCAACGTAACCCGCATGGCGGGCCGGCGTCGGGATACCCGTGTCAGCCGCGATGAATCAGGTTCATCCTGGCGGTGAGGACCAGGTCGCCGTCCTGGTTGCGGTACTCGTTCTCGGTGACGAGGAAGGTCATCGTCTTGTCCCCTGCGGGCTTCTCGTAGAGGTCGACGACCTTGCCCTCGCTCTGGATGGTGTCCCCCACCACGACCGGCTTGTGGTACGTGAACTCCTCTTCACCGTGCAGGACCATGCCGCCCTTGCTCATGAGCTTCCCGATGATCTCCATCGTCGGGTTGCGCTCGGGATTGGCGTCGGCCGGCTGTGCCTCG